>CASGAS010000030.1 GCA_949299505.1 uncultured Eubacteriales bacterium | reverse complement strand
CGGCTCCACCACCACCAAGATTGTGCTGACCGACCCCGAAAACCGCCCCTATACGCTGTACTACAACGCGGCCGCACAGGCCGTCACCGGCTTCGGCCTCGACGCGCGCATCGCAGGCTACACCGAAATCGCAGAAAGGAACCCCGCATCATGAAGTTTCTCCGCACGGTCCTCCTCCCGCTTTTGCTCTGCGGGATCATCCTGACGGTCGGCTTCTGCTCTCCGACGCTTTTCAGCGCGGTCGTCTCCGACCACAAAGGCCAAACGGAGCGCGTCGCGATCGCCGGGCAGGAGAACCCGCTCTACCTCGAAAACACGGCGGAAGTCTCGCTGCCGCCGTGGGACGCCATCGGCGACGACCGCGGCGCTTGGCATTCCGCGGACCTCTTGTATGCGTTTTCCACGCTCGACTACAGCTGGCGGCCGTTTGAGGCGGTTGACCGGGAAATTTCCTACCGCCTGTCTGCCGCGCTTTGCGCGTTTGCCGCCTGCGGCGACCCGAATTGCAGCGCGGTGCCGCACTGGGCGCCGGGCGCCAAGCGGCCGATGCGCTTTTGCGAACAGACGCGCCCCGCGCCGTGGACGACCGCGCACAATTTCAAGCAGACCTTTGCAGGACTCGGGTGGGAATGATGGGAAAGTTCAAACATACCTTTTATTCCGTCGAGCAGACCGAAACATACCGGCTTTATACGGACGGGGACGTTTTGGCCCGGCTTGACTTTGTCGGGGACGCCTGTTTGCGCGTCGCCGTCTACCGCGAAGGCGATGCGCTTTTGCCGACGTTCGACGTTGCGCCGGACAATGTCTGCCCTGCCTGCGGGCGCGAACGCCTTTCGACCGCCGGCTTCCCGCTTTGCGCGCCGGAAACGGAAACGACGAAAGACGGGGAGCGCTTCCGGCTTCCCTGCGGGGTGGAGGTCGCGCTTGCTTACGAAAATTTCCGCCTGTCGTATCGGAAAGACGGCGCGCCGCTGTTTGCGGACCGCCCGCCGCTTGCCTATAACTTTGGCGGCGAATTCGGCGCGGGGGCGTACCATTACGTTACGCGCGAACCGGGCGAACGCGTCTACGGTCTCGGCGACAAGGGCGGGGCGCTTGATAAGGCCGGCCGGGCGTTTCGCATCGAGACGACCGACTGCATGGGTTTTGACGCCGAAACAAGCGACCCGCTGTACAAGCACATCCCGTTTTACATCTGCGAAACGAAGACCGGCAGCTACGGCCTGTTTTACGACACGCCGGCGAGCGCGTACGTTGACCTCGGGCGCGAGCATAACAACTATTACCCGCCGTATAAATTTTTCCGCTCGGAAGAAGACGCGCTGGTGTACTATGTCTTTTTCGGGACGCCGCTGCAAATCGTGCAGCAGTTCGGCCGCCTTTGCGGCAGGCAGGCGTTCCCGCCGAAGTGGAGCTTCGACTATTGCGGCAGTACGATGGCGTACACGGACGCCGAAAATGCCGAAGAAGAAATGGACGGCTTTTTGCGGGAGCTGCAAACCCATGACCTTTCCTGCGGCGGCTTTTACCTGTCGTCCGGCTACACCTCCATTGGCGACAAGCGCTGCGTATTCCATTGGAACCGCGAAAAATTCCCCGACCCAAAGGCGTTTGTCCGGCGGTTTCAGGACGCGGGCGTTACGCTGATTCCCAACATCAAGCCCGCCTTTCTGGAAAGCCACCCGCTGTATGACAAGCTCAGGCGCGAGGGGCTGTTTGTCCGCGAGCCGGACGGGACGCCGTATGTGACGCAGTTCTGGGACGGCCTTGGCAGCTATCTGGATTTTACAAATCCGGCGGCGTACGCCTTCTGGCGCGAGCAGGTCAAAACGACGCTTTTGGACTATGGCATTTGCGCGACCTGGAACGACAACAACGAATTCGACATCCGCGCGTGCTCGGCGCGCGCCTACGGCTTCGGCGGCGGGGAAAAGCCCGCGGCGCTGCTGCGTCCGGCGCTGACCTATTTGATGGTGCGCGCCTCCTTTGAGGCCCAACGCCAAAAATACCCGGAAAAGCGGCCGTTTCTGTCCACGCGCAGCGGCGGCGCCGGCGTGCGCCGGCTGGCGCAGACCTGGTCGGGCGACAATTTCACGAGCTTTCACGACCTGCGCTACTGCCACTATATCGGTCTGACGCTTTCACTTTCCGGGCTGTTTTTTTACGGGCACGACCTCGGCGGATTTTCGGGGGATATGCCGTCGCGCGAGCTGCTGCTGCGCTGGCTGCAGCACGGCGTGTTTGAGCCGCGCTTTACCATCCATTCCTGGAACCGCGACGGTTCGGCGACCATGCCCTGGAGCTATCCGGATATTTTCGACAGCGTCCGCGCGCTGTTTGCCCAGCGGAAACGGCTTTTGCCGTATCTCTACAACTGCGCCTACCGCTGCCCAAAGGGGACGACTGGTATTTGGACGGCCGGCTGTACCGGGGCGGGGAGACGGTGACGCTTTCCATTCCTGCGGCGGGTCCCGCGGCGTATTTTGTGCGCGCGGGCTGCGTGCTGCCTACGGATGAAGCGCCCTACGGCTTTCGGAAAGCCCCGGAGCTTGTCTTGACCGTATGCCCTGTTAAGGAAGGCAGCTTTACAGCAGAGTTTTTTGACGATGACGGCGAAAGCTTCGGGTATCTCGAAAACTGCTGCGTGCGCCTGCAAATCACGGTGCGCTGTACAAAAACGCATGTGACGGTGCGGTACAAAAATACGGGCGAGCAGCCCTTTGCGCCGGTGTTCCGGCTCATGCGCGGCGATGCGCGCGCCTTACAGATTGAACCGCAGAAAGGGGAAACACCATGACAACCACGGCAACCCACGGCATCCGGGCGGTCGACAAGTTCGGCTACGCCCTCGGGGACCTCGGCGGCATATTGACGTTTTCGCTGGTCTCCTCGTTTTTGACGATGTTTTACACCGACATTCTGGGCCTGACGACGGGCAGCATCGCGGTGCTGATGCTGATTGCGCGCATTTGGGACGCGGTCAACGACCCGATGTGGGGCGCGTTCGTCGATTCGCGGCGGCCCACGCGCTACGGGCGGTTTCGGCCGTACATTTTCGGCGCGTCCATTCCGCTTGCGGTCGGCGCGTTTCTGATGTTCTGGAAAATCCCGGGCTTAACACAGACGCAGTACCTCATTTTCGCCTACGTCACCTATATTTTTTACGGGATGATGTACACCGGCGTCAACATTCCCTACGGGTCGCTGGCCTCCGTCATCACCGACGACGGCTTAGAGCGCAGCTCGCTTTCCATGTGGCGTTCGGTGGGCGCGGGCATCGGGGGCCTTCCGGCGCAGATTTTGCTGCCGCTGCTGGTGTATTCAACAGTCACCTATACGGACGGCACGACCGCCAAGATTTTAGACGGCGGCAAGCTGTCGCTTGCGGTCGGCTGCCTTTCCGTGCTGACGGTCGTCGCGTTCGCGCTGCATTTCAAATTGACCAAGGAGCGCGTGACCGTTTCGCAAAAGCAGCTGGAAAGCCGCTACAACTTTCTGCGCAGCATCCGCATCTTGCTCAAAAACAAGCCGTTTTTGGCGCTGTGCGGCGTTTCCATGCTGCTTATCTGCTTCCAGATGTATACCCAAACCGTCTACAACTACCTGTTCAAAAATTATTACGAGATGCCCGGCCTCTACAGCGTCGTCACGATTTGCACCTACCTGCCGATGGCCTTTTTCCTGCCGGTGATGGGAAAGCTGGTGCGGCGCTTCGGCAAAAAGGAAATCTGCACCGTCGGCATAGCGTTCGCGGCGGCCGTCAACATTGTGATGTACCTTTTCGGCTTTACGGCGCTGGCCGCAAGCCCCTATCTTTTCCTGGTGCTCGTGTTTTTCTCGGGCGCGGGGCAGACGTTTTTGACGCTTGAAATTTGGGCGATGGTCATGGACGTTATCGACTATCACGAGCTGCTGTCCGGCCGCCGGGAGGAGAGCACCTCCTATTCGTTCTATTCGTTTATGCGCAAAATCGGACAGACCGCGGCGGGGGCAGGCGTTCCGGCGCTGCTCGGCGCGATTGGCTACGACGGCGCCCGGGTTACGCAGGCGCCCGAGGTCGTCGGCAAGCTGTATTCGATGGCGACGCTGGTGCCGGCCGTCATTTTAATCTGCATGTTCGTGCTGCTGGCGTTCGGGTACCGTCTTTCCAAGCGCGCGCTCGAAACCATGCAGAAAGACCTTGAAAAAGCGCGCGAGAACGCGTAAATCGAACCCGGCAAGCCAAAAGCGGCCCATTCTGCACAACCAAAAAAACGGACAAATGCATACGGTTTGACAACGCTATTGACAAAAATCAAAATAAAGCGTTAAATAAATTTGTAAAATATTTTTGCAACAAACCGGGCTTTTCCCTGTTGTAAGAAGTAAAAGGCAATAAAAAATTCTGGCGTTTTATATGCCGCGCAGGACACGGAACCGTTCTCTGGTCTCTGATAGGAGCGATGCGGATGAAAGCCTTTTTGAAAAATTTTTTTCTCACAGGGATTGTGTGGGTCGTTTTTAACACGGTCTTTTTCGTTTTATATTTTTTAATTGCGGCCCCGATCATTGTAAAGTTCGGCGACGGATTCGGAGTATCCGTTGAGGGGATGAAAAATCTAACCTCCTATCGAATCTTGGCGGCCGTTTTTGTCGTGCTGCTGGTTGTTTTGTGCTTTTTCGCTTTTCGAGTCGGCAAACAGCTGCTTGCAAAATTCAAAAATCCGCTTCTAACCTTTCTTTCCTGCTTTTTGGCATATGCCGTGCTTGCGGTATGCATTGGGACTACAACTACGAATCATGCGTTCACAATGGCGCCTTTGGAAGTGTTTAGTAAGGCGGTTCTGATTCGCACGCAGGACGTCGAAAACGCCGTGCGGGCAAGGGAGCTTGCCCGGCTTGCCCTGGAGGGGGAAGCGCCGTCGCTTATCGAAGAGGAAATGGAGCTTGTTTTGTCGTCTCCGGAAGTGCTGTCTTCCAAAGAGAAGCGGTGCTATGCAATCGCCGAATCAACGCTTCTAAATGCAGCATTTGCGCTGCTTCCGTTTGGTATGGCCTATATTGGGCTGTGCGTTCGGAAGGATAAAGGGGCAGAGGACAGAAAACCGCTTGAGGGGGATTCAGGACCGGCGTAGGGCAGGGGACGCTTCTCTGTCCTACTACGGCCCGCCGCGGGCAGGACAAGCGCCGCTCTTCCGGCTGCATACCACGTAAAGGAGATGACCGCGTTTGCCGCATTCGAAGAACGACTATAAAATCCGCCTGTACCGCTCGTGGCGGTTTTACCTTGTTTGCGCCGTGCTGTTTGCCCTGGCCGGCTTTCACCTTGTATATAATTTCTACCTTCTGACCGACGGGGGGCTAAGCGTTTTATTGTTTGCCAAAGCACGGTCGGGCGATGCGGCGGCATTGCCGTCGGATATCACAAGGGTCGCTGTCTGGATTAGCTTTGTGCTGATCCAGATAGAGCTTCTTTATGAGCTTGTGTACACAACACTTGGCCTGTTCGGCAACCGTCTGTATGTACGCGAGGACGACACGCGCATCTATTTCGCCCCGCGGCTGATTTCCCGCGTTTACAAGCGCGATATTTGCAAAATCGAGCCGGTTTCGGTGGAGGACGTCAGCTTCTGGGACCGGCTGTCGAGCTTGAATTTCGACAAAAAGCACCTGTACCGCTTTACCTTTTATGACATGGAGCTGCTCATTTCCTCCCAGGACGAAGCGGGCATGGAAAAGCTCACGGCGGACATTGCGGCGCGGTGCAATCGGACAGAGGAGGAAGAAACCGGTACGGACGGTTCGCTCGGCGGCGCGGTGCAGCTGCTTTGGCGGTGGGACGTGAATCTTTCGTGCTGGCTTGCCGTGCATATCGGTTCGTTTCTTTTGCTTATATTTGCATAAACCGCGCAGCACGGAGGTGAGAGCTTTATGAACGTAAACCAATCGGGAGAAGTGTCCGGAAAGAAACGGTGGAAAAAGCTTTGTGTTTCCGTTGTCGTTCGCGGGGTGCTGTCGGTTTTATTCGGCCTGTTTTTGCACGTCTTGTTTGAAGAAGCAAACTGGATTTTGGAAATTTTCTATTACCGGGTCATGTGCGGGCTGCTGTATGCGCTGTGGCTGCTCTGGTCCGTCGCCGCCATCGTTTGCCTGGCTTTCGGGAAAAGGACGGTTGCCGCGAACATAATCGGCGGGAGCCTCTGCTTTTTGATGCTCGACATTACCGGCGCCATTATGCTTATGAATATCACCCGTGAAATTTCGCCGGAAGAATCCAAAAGCGCCGCGATTGCGCAGACCGCCCTTGCAGCCGCGGGGGATTACGCGCCGGTTCAGCTGGAGCTGGACCCCTTCCTGTGCGCAAAGGTATCCGCCATGTGCATCGAAAGCGGCGCGGCCCTTTTGACAGAGGGCGAGGAGACGGCGCTTTATGTGTCGGTGGAATATGCGGAGCATGCGCCGGGTCTTGTGGTGAACACGTTTTGGGAACAAGAACAGGCGCGCATCGAGCAATACAGCCCGTTCGTTGAAGTTGACGGGCAATGGATAACGCCGGACAGACAATGGGTCACGGGAACAACCGAAAACGGTACGGAATACCAGTATTTGTATATACCGCTTGACAACAGCCTGGACATTCTTATGAAAAACACCGCGCAAAACCGGATTTGCTCTGTCTGCCTGGATTTGCCGCAGAACGCCGCCGCAATCGAATCGCAGGCAGTGGCGGAGGCGGTCGTCGAAGCATTAGAGGCTTAGCGCAGACGCTGGGAGGGTGACGGTATGGGCAAAAGCGTGCTTCGGCTTTCCCTTATCCGGCTTGCTTTGTCGGTTGTGAATTTCTTTACGATAGTAACGGATACATTTTGAATTAAAGGAACTGTAATGAAAAAAGGATATAATATAACAACATTACTATTGATGATCCTCGTTTGTCTCGGACCACCACTTAACCTTTTGTTTGAATATTTTGTTTTGCATCAACAACCGTCACCTGTTTTATGGGGTACAACTGTTTTTTCGCTGGTAAGTTTGTTGCTCTTCATCATCTTTTATGTTAAAGTGTTAAAGTAGTAATGTACTTACCTATACAGCTTCAACCGCTATGAGCAAGATATATTAAATAATACTGTGAGAGATGATTGGTATGAAGAAGTTAATTAGTACACTGTTGGCCTTAGTGATAGTCTTATCATCATTTATGGTTTCGTTTACAGCTTTAGCGGCTGGTAATCAAGAAAAAGATGATATACATGGCTTTATCAGCGGTATTACGGAGCTGGTACAGGAATATGACACGGATAAAGAATTTGTAGCTTCCGAGCCGGGATTCGATGAAGCTACTTCCGCTTTTTCTGCTGATGCAGAAGAGGAAAACACGGAAAGCGATACATACACCTTACAGGATTTCCAGACTGCAAGACTGATTGTGCGTGCAAACGGTAATTTCAATCCATACGGTGCGTTAGAAGATGTCAGCGGCTTCGAGGACTTTCATATTCTTCAATATGAAAGTCCCGAAGCGGCTATGGAAGCCTATGAAAATCTGCAAACTCAAAAAACGGTTTACAGTGTCGCACCCGACGAGGTAGTCGCCCCGCTGCAAGGCGAAAAAATCAAGACCTTATCCAAAAGCGAAGTGGAAAACAAGGAGTACCTATGTGATTGGAGCGTGAATCGAACACAATCCAAAAGGCTGCAAGAGTATTTGCTGGCAGAAAATATCCCGATGCAAGAGGTCGTAATCGGCGTGATTGACAACGGTGTATATTATGACCACAAATTTTTAGAAGACAGAATTTTACGAACATATTATAACAATACCGAAAGCGGCACGCCTAATGATGAATACGGCGCGCCGGAGGACCATGGGACGGCTGTATGCAGTGTTATTGTGGATAATACACCGCAGAATGTAAAAATTAAAATGTTTAAGGTGCTGAATGATGACGGATTAGCACCGGCATCTATGATTGCAAGCGGTATTTTGGAAGCCGTTGAAAGAAATGTGGATGTTATCAGCATCAGTTTAGGGTATTTTGACAATTCCGGGCTTACAGCAGCTGCTGTCAGAATGGCGTATGCCCGCAATATTCCTATGTTCGCTTGTGTGTCAAATGACAGTATGGTAAGCGATACAGTCGTTCCTGCAAATGTGCCGGAATGTATTGCCGTAACCTCTTCCAATATAAACGGTTTGATTTCAGAATGGACAACATGGACATACAAAGCGGATATTGCCGCACCGGGAGAAGATATTGCTGTTGCCACTATGCAAGATGAATATGATATTTGGTCGGGAACTTCATTTGCCACCCCTTGCGCCGCTGCCTTAGGAGCGATTCTAAAATCGGTTTATCCGAATATAACAGTAGATGAAATAGATGAACGAATAAAAGAAACGGCATTTGCCATAAAAGAAACTTGTGGGAATCCGTCCGCACAGGGGCAGTATTTGGATGACTACTATACGATTTACCAAGGCGCGGGGATTGTTCAGTTTTGTAATGCATTGGGCGTAGAAAAACTTGCAGCCGGGCAAATCAATTTGGAAGATAAAACATATATCGGTGCGCAACTTTGTTCTCTGCAATGCGCAGATGAAAACGCAGTTCTTTTATATACTGTTGACGGTACGTATCCGACCTTTGAAAACGCCCTTGTATACACTGCCCCCTTTGAGATTACAAAACGAACCCGTATTCGTGTCGTGGCATATTATCCTGACAGAGATTATTACAGCGATGAAGTCGAGGTAACGCCGCGCATTCATTACCTTGATGACGAAGCTTGTTTTGAAATCAACGAAGCCGGTGTAATTACGAAATACACGGGAACAGAGCAATACTTATATGTTCCCGAAACAATAAACGGGATTTCGGTAACCGGTTTCGAATCGGGCGTTTTTAACAACAATCGGATTATTGAATTGACTTTGACGGAAACGATAAAAGAAATTCCGGAAAGAGCATTCTTACAAAATACCGCCTTGGAATATATATCCGCCAAAGGCGTTACCGCTGTTTGTGATTCCGCTTTTTTCTACTCGAATTTACGGTATGCAGAACTGCCAAGTGCTAAAGAACTCGGAACTTTGTCCTTTGCGCGCACCTACAATTTTCTCCATGGTGATTTTTCTTCTGTGGAAAAAATAAATACCAGAGCCTTTCAGTATTCGGCAATTCTATATTTTGACGGACCAAATGTAACGGAAATTTGCAGCGAAGCGTTTCGGTTCTGCTCGAGGCTACGTTGGGCCAAGTTCCCCGTATGTAAAACATTGACCAACAGCGGTATTATTCCAAACGGCATTTTTTATGATTGCAGTATGCTCCTTCATCTTGAAATGCCGTTGATAGAATACATACCGAAACAAACATTTTATAAATCTTGGCTTAAAGAAGCGGATTTTCCGCTTGTTACCGAAATTGATACGCGCGCATTATGCTGTATGGATTTGGAGTATATCAATATGCCCGCGCTCCTTTCTGTTCCGGACGAAGCCTTTGGCGGAAATCCATCAGACGACAGCTCAACCCCGCGCGTATGTATTTTAGATAATGTGGTAGATATTGGGGAGAACGCTTTCGGCGAGTTTATAACTTGTCGTGCGGAATTTTCTCATTTATCGATGGCTAAAAGTTTGCCGTATACCGATGCAAAATCTCCGTGTATCATCACTATGCCCTCGACATTCAAAGAATGTACCGAAGATACGGTCGGCAGGAACTACAAGGTCTATGGCACAAAGGGTACATATGCAGAGGAATGGGCGAATGCGAACGGACACGAATTTATTGAAATTTCGCAGGAAACCGCTCTCTTGCAGGATGTGCCGATGGAATATACCGATGAAACGCAGGTGCTCTGCCCCGATGTCATCGGCTTTAACCGTACCTATCAGTGGTACGGCAGTCTTACGGCGGACAACACCGCGGGCGAGCCTATCGAGGGCGCAACTAAAAAGGAATTTAACCCCGCCGAACACCCCGTCTACCCGTATTACTATTGCGTGGTCACCAGCACCGATGTAGGCTTTGACCCCATTGAAATCCGCACCGGCGTAACGGCAAACAAGGTAGCGGCGGCCGATTATTCTGCATACAATACGGCGGTAGAAAAAGCCAATGCACTTGAAAGAGAATACTACAAGGATTTGACCGTTCTCGATGCCGCACTCGCAGTGGATGTCAGCGGACTTACGGTTTCAGAACAAGCCATTGTTGACACACAAACCAAAGCAATAGAAGATGCGTTGGCGGCGCTCATACTGAAAGACGCCGATTACACCGCCTACAACGCCGCCGTAGAAAAAGCAAAGGCTTTGGATAGGAGTTTGTATGCAGACACAACAGAGCTTGACCGCTTGCTCGGCGAAGGCATCAGCGGATTGACAATTCTTGAGCAAGACATCGTGGACACGCAAACCCGCGCAATCGAAGATGCTTTGAACAGCCTTGTATTTAAGCCTGCCGACTATACGGAGTACAACAAAGCCGTCGAACAGGCAAAGGCGCTTGACCGCAGCTTGTATGAGGATTTGACGGCGCTTGACGAAGCTTTGGCGGTTGATGTATCGGGCAAAAACATCACCGAACAAGCGACTGTAGACGCGCAAACGCAGACAATCCTTACGGCGATTGAAAATCTTGTATTGAAGCCGGCAGATTATACCGAATACAATAAAGCCGTAGAACAGGCAAAGGCGCTTGACCGCAGCTTGTATGAGGATTTAACCGCGCTTGACGAAGCTTTGGCGGTTGATGTATCGGGCAAAAACATCACCGAGCAGGCAGAAGTCGATGCACAGACGCAGGCTATTCTTACAGCGATTGAAAATCTTGTAGAAAAACCTGTAACCGAGCCTGAAACACCCGGCGATCCGTCACAGCCTGTGACCGAAGCGCCTTCTGAAACGGAAACAACAACGCAATCGGATTCAACGCTTTCAACAGATGTAAAAAGCCCTCAAACAGGAGCGAATACATCCTCCGTATTCGGCTTATCCTTCATTTGTATTTGCAGTGCAGTTGTTCTTGTGTTTACAAGCAGAAAAAGAAAGCAATAAATCTGATGCGCATATGTAAACAGCCAAGGTGAACTACCGACTTTCAAGTTGCTCTGCGGAAATCTTTCTAAATTAACCAGCAGAAAAACGCTGTTGTGCTTTGATATTTTGTGAGATTCATAATGCTTCTATATTATTCTTTTCTGCTGTAATATATTTTCAAGTGGGTAGTTCACTTTCTCCTTTCATCATGACAGGTGGCACCTGCCGCGAGAAGACATCGTTCTTTCTTGGCGGCAGGTATTTTTTATTTCAATTTACTTCATCCTTTGCGTATTCTGTAAAGAAGGCTGCTTTTTCCGCCTTTTTCACTATGTATATATACGAAAAAAAGGCAGATGGTTTTTTAATTTCTGCCTGATTCTATGGATATTCAATTTTACAAGACGGAAAGTCAACAAAAGAAAAAGACTGCGTTTTTATTCGCAGCCTTTCCGTTCGTATGGTGGAGACGGTCGGATAGAAGCTGCGCTTTGCTTCGCTTCGTTCGCTTGCTTCGCAAGCCTTCGCATTGTATGTCGGCTGCGGCTCTGCCTTGCGGCAAACCGCCGCAGCATCGACGATTCGGTTCGATCCCGCCGAGCGCGCAGAAAAAAGCAGGAAGCAGGGAACCGTTGGTTCTCTGCTTCTTTTTGGTGGAGACGGTCGGGATCGAACCGATGACCTCTTGAATGCCATTCAAGCGCTCTCCCAGCTGAGCTACGCCCCCGGATATGGCGGGCGGACTTGAATCCGCCGCGATTGCTTAGCTATTGTACCACAGGTTTTTAAGATGCGCAAGGCTTTTTTGAAAAAATTTTTGCCGCGCGGATTTGGAGCAAAAGGAGCGGGGAATTGGGCATACCCAACAATTTTCCCGCCGCGTTTTCGTGAAACCATCTAAATCTTTTGCGGAAGCATAGGCACTTTCCCGATTTTGTGGTATACTGAGTCCGTATTCGAGAGATTTCGGCGGCTTTTGCGGCAGCCGCCCGAAGGGATGGGACCGCATGGAATTTTTAACGAACGAATTTACGTATCCGTCCGCCTCCGGGCTTTGCGATATTTTTGCCCAGAGCGCCGCGCCCGCCGATTTCGGCGCGGTCAAGGGCGTGGTGCAGATTGCGCACGGCATGGCGGAATATTCCAACCGCTACGCGCAGTTCGCGCTGGAGCTTTGCCGCCGCGGCTACGCCGTGTACATCAACGACCACCTGGGGCACGGGCAGTCCGTCTCGGGCGAGGAGGCGCTCGGCTTTTTCGGCGACAACGGCGCCGAGAGCCTGGTTGAGGATATGAAAACGCTTTCCGACATTGCACGGCAGGAATACCCGAACGTGCCGTTTTTCCTGTTCGGGCACAGCATGGGCTCGTTTTTGGCGCGGAAATACACCGCGAAATACGGACATATGCTCGACGGCGCAATCTATTGCGGGACCAGCGGCCCGAACGCGGCGGTCGGCATGGGGGTTCTGCTTGCGGACACCATCATCAAAAGCGAAGGGCAGATGTACCGCTCCAAATTCCTGGATTCCGTCGCCTTTGGCGCCTACAACCGCAAAACGGCGAAGAATACGCCGTTCGACTGGCTGTCCCGCGATGAACGCGAGGTCGAAAAGTATATGCACGACAAGCTCTGCGGCTTTATGTTTACGGTAAACGGTTTCCAAACGCTTTTCGGCCTCTTAAAAGAAGTCTCCGCAAAGGTCTGGTACAATACCGTGCCCGCCGCGCTGCCCGTTTTGCTGATTGCCGGGGACAAGGACCCGGTCGGCGACTACGGCAAGGGCGTGCGGGAGGTCTACAAGACGCTGCGCAAAACCGGGCACACGAACGTGATGATGAAATTGTATCCGGAGGCGCGCCACGAGCTGCTCAACGAGCTCAACCGCGGCGAGGTTATGGAGGATGTGCTGGGCTGGCTGGATGCGCGCCTGCCCGTCCACGCGCCGGAAACGCAGCCGGAAGCAAAACCGGCCGGTGTGTGAGCGTTGTCATATTCCACAAAGCGGTGTGGGGATTTTCCGGCGAGTTGTCTAACCCGCCGATATTCGCAAAAAGCGGCGGCGCGGCACTTGATTTTCCGCGTCAAAAAAAGTAGAATAACGGTATGGAAACTGTCGCCGCGCCCCGGGGTGCGGCGGAAAGAAAACCGGGCGCGGCCCGGTGGTAGCAAGGGGCTGTTTTTATGAAAAAAGTTGCCGTAATTATGGGGTCGGACAGCGACCTGCCCATCGCCGAAAAGGCGGCCGAGCAGCTTCGCGCGCTCGGGATTCCCTATACGGTGCGTGTGATGTCGGCGCACCGCACCCCGGACGAGGCGTGCGCGTTTGCAAAGATGGCGAAAGACGCGGGCTACGGCGCGCTCATTTCCATTGCCGGCATGGCGGCGCAT
Source organism: uncultured Eubacteriales bacterium (assembly GCA_949299505.1). Lineage (GTDB taxonomy): Bacteria > Bacillota > Clostridia > Oscillospirales > Acutalibacteraceae > Fimenecus. The sequence continues at coordinate 7,012 of CASGAS010000030.1, read as the reverse complement.
CTCGGCGGCGTCCTGGCGGCCAACACCACGCTGCCCGTTATCGGCGTGCCCGGGAAATCCTCTTTCGAAGGGCTTGACGCGCTGCTTGCGACGGTGCAGATGCCCTCCGGCATTCCCGTGGCGACCGTCGCGGTGGGCGGCGCGAAAAACGCGGCGATTCTGGCGGCGGAAATGCTTGCGCTGTCGGACGAAGCGCTTGCGCAAAAGCTGTGCGAGATGCGCAAAAGCATGGCGGACGAGGTTCGCGAAAAGGACGCGCGCATTTGCGCACAGTTTGAAAACTGACAAAATTTGCAGAAGATAAAGGAGCGTTACATCATGGAAAAACTGGAACAGCTGTACGAAGGCAAGGCGAAAAAGGTCTTTAAGACCGACGACCCGGAGCTGCTGATTGTGGATTATAAAGATGACGCCACCGCCTTTAACGGCGAGAAAAAGGGTACGATTATGGGCAAGGGCGTCGTCAACAACCGCATGACGAACCATGTGTTCGCGGAGCTCGAAAAGGTCGGGGTGCCCACGCACCTTGTCAAAGAGCTTTCCGACCGGGAAACGCTTGTCAAAAAGGTTTCCATCGTGCCGCTGGAGGTTATCGTGCGCAACGTCGCGGCCGGCAGCTTCTCGAAGCGCATGGGCGTGCCGGAGGGGACGCAGCTTCTGTGCCCGATTCTCGAATTCAGCTATAAGAACGACGACCTCGGCGACCCGTTTATCAACGACGACTACGCGCTGGCGCTCGGCCTTGCGACGCAGGAAGAAATCGACACCATCAAGGCCTACACCAGAAAGGTTAACGAGTTTTTGAAGGGCTACTTCTTAAACGCCGGCATGAAGCTTATCGACTTCAAAATCGAGTTCGGTAAAACGGCGGACGGCACCATTATTCTGGCCGATGAAATTTCGCCCGACACCTGCCGGCTGTGGGACGTCGAAACCAACGAGAAGCTTGACAAGGACCGCTTCCGCCGCGACATGGGCAATGTCGAGGAAGCGTACAACGAAGTTTTCCGGCGCTTAGGGCTCGCCTGACCGGAAGCGATTGCAGACAAAGCTCCGCATCCTTTGGATCCACGGGGCTTTTCCGCTTTTATTGCGGGCGGGACCCGCGAAACCATTTTGAAGAACGCGAAACACGCGGGAGGCGAACGACCATGAGCAAGAGTTTTTCGGAAAGCTATAAGGCGGCCGGCGTTGACATCACCGCCGGGTACAAGGCCGTGGAATTGATGAAACAGCATATCGCGCGCACCGTAACGCCGGGCGCGGCGTCGGACATCGGCGGCTTCGGCGGCCTGTTTGTGCCCGACCTTGCCGGCGTGCGCGAGCCGGTGCTTGTCAGCGGGACCGACGGCGTCGGGACAAAGCTGAAAATCGCCATGCTGCTGGACAAGCACGACACCATCGGCATCGACTGCGTCGCCATGTGCGTCAACGACGTCATCTGCTGCGGCGCGCAGCCGCTGTTTTTCCTGGATTACATTGCCTGCGGCAAAAACGACCCGGAAAAAATCGCGGCGATCGTCTCCGGCGTGGCGGAGGGCTGCGTGCAGGCGGGCGCCGCGCTTATCGGCGGCGAGACCGCCGAGCACCCGGGCATGATGCCCGAGGACGACTACGACCTGGCGGGCTTTACCGTGGGGCTTGTCGACCGCAGCCGCATGTTTGACAGCAAGACGGTGCGCGCGGGCGACGCGGTGCTTGCGCTGCCGTCGTCGGGCGTCCATTCCAACGGCTTTTCGCTGGTGCGCAAGGTCTTCGACGTGGAAAACGCGGATTTGACGGTCTATTCGGACGAATTGGGCGAGACCGTCGGCGAGTGTCTGCTTACGCCGACGCGCATTTACGTCAAACCGCTGCTGGCGCTGGCAAAGGCCGTGTCCGTCAAGGCGGTTTCGCACATTACGGGCGGCGGCTTTTATGAAAACATCCCGCGTTCGCTGCCGAAGGGCCTGAGCGCTTCGGTCGACCGCAAGGCGCTGCGCATCCCGCCTATTTTCGAGCTGCTTAAAAAGACCGGCGGCATTCCCGAGCGCGACATGTTCAACACCTACAACATGGGCGTCGGCATGAGCGTGGTCGTCGCCGCCGAGCAGGCGGACGAAGCGCTGCGCGTGCTGCATGAAAACGGCGAGGACGCTTACGCGATAGGCGAAATCGTGGAAAGCGAAGAGGGCGTGATCATCCGATGAGCAGGAAAAACATCGTGGTGCTTGTTTCCGGCGGCGGGACGAATTTGCAGGCCCTTATCGACGCCGAGCGCCGCGGCGACATCCCGAACGGGCGCATCACCTGCGTGATTTCGTCCAAGCCCGACGCCTACGCGCTCGAGCGCGCAAAGCAAAACGGCATTGCGACGCGCGTGCTGGAGCGCAAACGGTATCCGGACATCGCTTCGTACTCCGCCGCGATGGTCGAGGCGCTCAAAGCGGAGCACGCGGACCTTGTGGTGTACGCCGGGTTTATGACGATTTTGGACGAGCAGGTCGTGCGCGCGTTTCCGAACCGCATGATGAACGTCCATCCGGCGCTTATCCCGTCGTTTTGCGGCAAGGGCTACTACGGGCTGCATGTGCACGAGGCGGTGCTGCAGCGCGGCGTCAAGCTGACGGGCGCGACGGTGCATTTCGTCACGGAGGTTTGCGACGGCGGGCCGATTATTCTGCAAAGCGCCGTGCCGGTTCAGGACGGCGACACGCCGGAAATTTTGCAGCGCCGCGTGATGGAACAGTGCGAGTGGAAGCTGCTGCCAAAGGCCGTTTCACTGTTCTGCGACGGCAAAATCCGGGTGGAAAACGGCCGAACCCATATTACGGAAGACGAACCATCGAATCGATAACAGGATGCAGGAGGTAATCCATATGAAAACGTTGGACTTAACGGCTTTGCTTCGAGAAAACGCGTACCCGGGGCGCGGCATTGTGCTGGGCGTGAGCCCCGACGGGCGGCACGCCGTGATTGCCTATTTTATCATGGGGCGCAGCGTCAATTCCCGCAACCGCGTGTTTGAAGCGACGGCGGACGGCATCCGCACCAAGGCGTTCGACGAGTCGAAGCTTACCGACCCGCACCTGATTATCTATTCGCCCGTGCGCGTGCTCGGCAACAAGACCATCGTTACAAACGGCGACCAGACCGATACCATTTACGAGCTGATGGACAAGCAGCAGACCTTTGAACAGGCGCTGCGCACGCGCGAGTATGAGGACGACGCGCCGAATTATACGCCGCGCATTTCCGGCATTGTGCATCTGGAAGAAGGGCGCTGCAACTACGCGCTGTCCATTCTCAAGTCGGCGGACGGCAACCCCGACAGCGTCCACCGCTTCACGTTCAGCTACACAAGACCGCTTGCCGGCGAAGGCCACTTCCTGCACACCTACATGGGCGACGGAAACCCGCTGCCCTCCTTTTCGGGCGAGCCGGAAAAAATCGCGACGGCAAACGACATCGACGCGTTCACAGACGCGGTGTGGGACGCGCTCAACGCGGACAACAAGGTTTCGCTGTTTGTGCGCTACATTGACCTTGCCAGCGGCAAGGCCGAAGACCGCATTGTCAATAAGAACCAGTAAGGAGTGTACGGTATGACGGAACTTGAACTTAAATACGGCTGCAACCCGAACCAGAAGCCTTCCAAAATTTTCATGCAGGGCGGCGCGCAGCTGCCCATAACGGTCCTCAACGGCAAGCCCGGCTATATCAATTTCCTGGACGCCTTTAACAGCTGGCAGCTTGTGCGCGAGCTGAAAGCGGCGCTGGGGCTTCCGGCGGCTGCGTCTTTCAAGCATGTCAGCCCCGCCGGCGCGGCGGTCGGCCTGCCGCTTTCCGACACGCTCAAGAAAATTTACTGGGTCGACGACCTCGAGCTTTCCCCGCTTGCTTCGGCTTACGCGCGCGCCCGCGGCGCGGACCGCATGTCGTCGTTCGGCGACTGGATTGCGCTGTCCGACGTCTGCGACGTCCCCACGGCGACGCTGATTAAGCGGGAGGTTTCTGACGGCATTATCGCGCCCGGCTACGAGCCCGAGGCGCTGGAAATCCTCAAATCGAAGAAAAAGGGAAATTACAACGTCGTGCAGATTGACCCGGATTACGTCCCCGCGCCCATAGAGCACAAGGACGTGTTCGGCGTGACGTTTGAGCAGGGCCGCAACGATTTGAAAATCGACGAAAGCTCGCTTGCGAATATCGTGACCGAGAAAAAGGATTTGCCGTCCGACGCGAAGCGCGACCTTATCATTGCGCTCATTGCGCTGAAATACACGCAGTCCAACTCCGTCTGCTATGCCAAGGATGGCCAGACCATCGGCGTCGGCGCCGGGCAGCAGTCGCGCATCCACTGCACGCGCCTTGCGGGCAACAAGGCGGACGTTTGGCACCTGCGCCAGCACCCGAAGGTGCTTGCGCTCGATTTCCTCGACGACGTCTCCCGCCCGAACCGCGACAACGCCATTGACGTGTATATTTCCGACGAATACGAGGACGTTATCGGCGAGGCCGTTTGGCAAAAGACCTTCAAGACCCGCCCCGAGCCGCTGACCGCCGCGGAGAAAAAAGCGTGGCTTGCGCAGTTTACGGACGTCTCTTTGGGCTCCGACGCGTTCTTCCCGTTTGACGACAACATCGAGCGCGCGCGCCGCAGCGGCGTTTCCTACATTGTGCAGCCGGGCGGCTCGATTCGCGACGACATTGTGATTGACGCGTGCAACAGGCACGGGCTTGTGATGGCGTTTACGGGGATTCGCCTGTTCCACCACTAAGCGGCAAGGAAAACGAGGGTACGCATATGAATATTCTGGTCATCGGCGGCGGCGGCCGCGAGCATGCCATCATCAAAAAGCTTCGGGAAAACCCGGAGGTCACGAAACTGTACGCCTGCCCCGGCAACGGCGGCATTGCAAAAGACGCGGAATGCGTCGCCATAGGCGCGACGGACATTCCCGCGCTTGTTGATTTCGCCGTGGAAACGGGGATTGATTTCTGCGTGGTCGCGCCGGACGACCCGCTTGCGCTCGGCTGCGTCGACGCGATGGAGGAAAAGGGGATTCCCTGCTTTGGGCCGAACAAAAACGCCGCCGTCATTGAGGGCAGCAAGGTGTTTGCGAAAAACCTGATGCAGAAATACGGCATCCCGACCGCGCGCTATGAGGTCTTTTCCGACCCGGCGGCGGCGCTCGCGTACATCCGCGCGCAAAACGAGTTCCCGACCGTGATTAAGGCGGACGGCCTTGCGCTCGGCAAGGGCGTCATAATTGCGGAAACGATGGCGCAGGCCGAAGAAGCCGTCAAGTCCATTATGGAGGACAAAATGTTCGGCGACAGCGGCAACCGCGTGGTCGTCGAGGAGTTTTTGACGGGACCCGAGGTCTCGGTGCTCTCCTTTACCGACGGCAATACGATTGTGCCGATGGTCTCCTCTATGGACCACAAGCGCGCGCTCGACGGCGACAAGGGCCTGAACACCGGCGGCATGGGGACCGTCGCGCCGAACCCGTATTATACGGCGGACGTCGCCCGGCAATGTATGGAGACCATTTTCCTGCCCACCGTGCGCGCCATGAACGCCGAGGGGCGCACCTTCAAAGGCTGCCTGTATTTCGGGCTGATGCTTACAGAAAAGGGGCCGCGCGTCATTGAGTACAACTGCCGGTTCGGCGACCCGGAAACGCAGGTCGTTCTGCCGCTTTTGAAAACGGACCTTTTGACCGTGATGCGCGCCGTGCACGACGGCAGGCTTTCCGAAGTGCCCGTGGAATTTGCAAACGGCGCGGCGGCCTGCGTGGTCGTCGCCTCCGGCGGCTATCCGCAGGCTTACCCGAAAGGGCTTCCCATAAGCCTCGGGGACGCCGAATCGCGCGCGGACGTCACCGTCTACCACGCCGGTACGGCGCTGCAAGACGGGCGGCTTGTCACAAGCGGCGGCCGGGTGCTCGGCGTGACGGCGACGGGCGAAGATCTGCCCGCGGCGCTCGAAAAGGCGTATGCGGCCGTGCGCGAGGTCTCGTTCGAAGGTGCGTTTTACCGCCGGGATATCGGCGCACGCGCACTTGCGGCGCTCGGGAAATAAGGAGGAGCAAATGGTATATCGTATTTATGTGGAAAAGAAAAAGCAGTTTGCCGACGAAGCGGCGGCGCTGCTTTCCGATATCCGCACGCTGCTGATGATCGATTCCGTCACCGACCTGCGGCTTTTCAACCGCTACGACGTGGAAAACATCGATGAAGCGCTGTTTCAGGCGTGCGAAAAGACCGTGTTTTCCGAGCCGCAGCTCGACAACACCTACGCCCACCTGCCGCAGACCGACGGCACGGTGTTCGCGGTGGAGTACCTGCCCGGGCAGTTTGACCAGCGCGCCGACTCCTGCGCGCAGTGCATCCAGATTGTCTCCCAGGGCGACAAGCCGACTGTGCGCACCGCAAAGGTGTATATGCTGTTCGGCAAGGTTTCGCCCGTCGAGCTTGCCGCGATTAAAAAGTATGTAATAAACCCCGTGGAGAGCCGCGAAGCTTCGCTTGACCGCATGGACACGCTGCAAATTCCCTACAACGTCCCCACCGAGGTGGAAACGCTGACCGGCTTTACCGCGCTGTCCGAACAGGAGCTTGCCGACTTTGTGCAGAAGTACGCGCTGGCCATGGACAATGCCGACATCGCGTTTTGCCAAAGCTATTTCCGCTCCGAGCACCGCGACCCGACCATTACGGAAATCCGGATGATTGACACCTACTGGTCGGACCATTGCCGCCACACGACGTTTTTGACGACGATTGACGGTGTGGAAATTGACGACCCGGCCGTGCAGAAAGCGTACGACCGGTACGTCGCGATTCGCAAGACGCTCGGCCGCACGAAGCCGCAGAACCTGATGGACCTTGCGACCATCGGCGCGCGGTACTTGAAGCACACGGGGCAGCTCAAAAACCTGGACGAGTCCGATGAAATCAACGCCTGCACCGTGAAAGTGCAGGTGGACGTGGACGGCGAGCAGGAGGACTGGCTGTTCCTCTTTAA
>CASGAS010000029.1 GCA_949299505.1 uncultured Eubacteriales bacterium | reverse complement strand
AAATCAAGCTGGCGCCGTTCGTGCTTAAGGAAATGTCCAAATTTGAAAGCGAGCTCGGCAAACGTCAGATTGCCGACGCCAACATGATTTATAACGTCGGTCTTGCGGGACTCGGCACATACTCCGTTAAAGAGCTTCGCGAAAACTTGAGAAAAGCGAAAGCGCTTCCGAAGAATACCGAAGAAGAAAAGGAAATTCGTCAGTATGCAATCCACTTCTGCCGCACAAGACTGACCGCCCGGAAATATCAGAAAAAATATTACGGCGACAAAGCGATGGAAGTGCCGGACAACAGCAAGTTAAATGCTTTGTTCAATACCGAAGAGGGCTACGACGAGCAGGAACAGGCGCTTTATCAACAGCTTTTCGAAGCGCAGGAAGCCAAAGACGCAAGTAAGAAGAAAGCCGTTAAAGCGGAACTGAAAGAGCTGAAAAACAAGTTTAAACAGCTTAACAAAGACATTCATGAAGAACAAAATCATCATGTTAACTTCAACCGTTCCGCAAAGCCTTATCTTGACGCAAGAAATCTTTTAAGACAGGCTGAAAATTATACGCATTTCGCGGAAATTCAGGAACGCTATAAGCAAATCAAAGAATCCACCGCAACCGTCGAAGCCTGATTTTTCACAGTATTTTATGCCCCTGCCGCAATTTTCACGGTGGGGGCAATAAACTGCAAGGAGCTTTACATGGAAGATATTTTGGAAATGATTCTTTCGGTCATTTTTAAGCCGTTTGAAGATAAGTACGAAAAGTTATTCCTCAAAATCAATAAAAAGAAAAGCAAATTTGCAAGATTAACGCTAAAGGCTTTGCTGTTTATTATTCCTTTATCATTTATATTCGGTTTCGTATCTTTATGCAGTTATATAGTTAGAGGATATTGGTTTTAAATCAATCGCAATAAAATGAAGTGCCTAAAGGCTTTTTCGGTAAAAGAAAAGGCAACCGATTCTGTTACAAAATCGGTTGCCTTTTTGGTGGAGACAGAGGGGATCGAACCCCCGACCTCACGGATGTGAACCGTGCGCTCTGACCAGCTGAGCTATGCCTCCGTATGCGGTTGTATGGTGGAACGGGGCCTCCCGTATTGTTCGACTGGTCCGAGTGACAGGGTTCGAACCTGCGGCCTCATGGTCCCAAACCACGCGCGCTACCAACTGCGCCACACCCGGATACCGGTGCGCGCCCGAAAGACGCGGCGCAAAGTCCGCCGGGGCGGAACTTCAAATGCCTGGTTATTATAGCGCATCTTTGCGGGTTTGTCAATCGGAAAATTCCGAAATCTTCGAGGCCTGCAACAAAAAACTTGCGTTATCCCTATTTATATGGTATCATAAATCCAGAGATACGGTACGATAAAATCAGAGTTACGGTTACGGTTCAGAACCCCTTGGCTTGCGCATATACAGCCGCAGGGACTGGCGGCTGTGCGCGCAGCACGGCCGCTTTTTGCTTTGTGCAGACTTTGAAAGGGTGAGTCCCATGCAAAACGGAGAAGCTAACATTTTTTAGATGGGCATGAGGAGTGTGTAAAATATGGATAAGAGAACAAAATCGCTTTGCGGCATTGCGCTGGTCTTTCCGTGCGCGTTTTTCCTGCTTTGGCTTCTGTACGGCGTCATGGCGCTGACCTCCCTGTTTGTGCCGCGGGCATACGACGCCGCGTTTATGCAGGCGACCGCATGGCTTCCGCAGATGGCGGCGGGGGAGAGCTGGCTTGTCTTCGAGCACATCGCCATGTGCGTTCCTGCCGTTTTTGCGCTGTTTGCATACCGGCTCTTGGACCTTTCTTATTCCGCGCGCCGGCTTTGGCTCTGGCTGCCGCTCGGTCTCGGACTTTTGAACGCGGTATGCCTGGCGCTTTCTGCCGCGCTGCAAAGCGGGCTGACGCTCGTCCCGGCGGTATTCCTTTCGCCGGCGGCGCTGCTCGTCTGGTTCGGGCAGAACGTCTGGCTGCTGCGCCGCGCGAAAACGAGCGGCAAGGAACCGAATAACGGGTAAGCCCGGCGGAAACGAAACGGGGTATATGGCATGAAAAACGAAACGGGAAAAAGCCGGATTTTACGCCGGTTTCGCTCCTGTTTTGCATCTGGTATCTGTTTTCGGCCATAGCGGTTTGGCTGACCCCGGCCAGCACGCAGCTGAAAGGTAACGCATATTTGGTGTATGCTACACTAAGCGGGCTTCGCTGGATGGGAGTAGAAGCGCTGAGCGTTTTACACCTGTTTGTCCTGCCTGTTGCGTTTGCGGTGTTTTGCGCCCTGAGCGCCGGGCTGAGCCGAAAATGGAGCCGCGGCGAGAAGCTTGCGTTTTGTCTCCCGGCGGCGCTGGCGGGGATTCCTGCTTTTTTGGAAGCGGCCTTGATTTTAATGCTTTTTTGATGCCGTCGTTCGCCAGCCTTTACCCGACGATACATTTTCGCGTTCTTTGTTACGCGGCACAGATGATTTGCTGCATAGCTTTGCTGTTTCATTGCGCAAAGCGGGAAGCGAAGAAGAACGAGCTGTAAAACGCAGTTGTATTTGGCGCGCAGGGGCCCAAAAAAGCCTTTGCGCGCCGATTTATGCGCGCCAGACCCGCGCCAAACAAAAAAGACTTGACGAACCGCTTTCGATGTGGTATAGTACTTGTACCTCTGAAAGAGGGTTCTTTTTTTGTGCCCGGATTTTGGAGGAAGGCTGCGGCGGCTCGGCCGCCAAATAACGGAGGTGCCGAAATGAGAGTCAAGATCACCCTTGCGTGTACGGAGTGCAAACAGCGCAACTACAACACCAAGAAGAACAAAAAGAACACGCCCGACCGGCTGGAGATGAACAAGTATTGCAGATTCTGCAAGAAACACACGCTCCACAGGGAAACCAAGTAAGACGGAGGTTCTAAGGATGGCTGACGAGTTGAAAAAAGGCTCTGCCGAGCAACCAAAGTCCAAGGAAAAGCCCGCAAAGCCGGAAAAGGCGAAGAAAGACGCCAAAGGCGCAAAGGATGGGGCCAAGCAGAAAAAAGGCAACATCTTTAAGCGCATGGGCAAGGCAATCGCCAAATTCTTTAAGGAAGAGCGTTCCGAGACCAAAAAAATCGTCTGGCCCGACGCAAAAACCGTGCTCAAGAGCACGGCGGTCGTGCTTGTGGTCGTTGCGGTTCTGGCCGTTGTGCTGTGGCTTGTGGACACCGGTCTTACCGAGGGTATCCGCGCGCTTGTGAACCTGGCGGAAAACGTCGGCGGTGAGGCTGCCGCGGAGGGCGAGACCACGACGGCGGCTGCCGGGCGGATGCTTTCCGGTCTGATCGGATTCTGACGGAGGCGCATATGGCAGACGAGGCAAGATGGTACGTCGTGCACACCTATTCCGGGTATGAGAACAAGGTCGCTGCGAACATAGAGACCGTGGTCGAGAACCGGAAAATGCACGACCAGATCCTGGAGGTCAAAGTGCCCACCGAGACCGTGACCGAAATCCGCGAGGACGGCACGAAAAAAGAGGTGGAGCGCAAGGTGTTCCCGGGCTATGTGCTCGTGAAATTCGCCGTTTTTGAAAACGAAGATACCGACGAGGTCAAAATGACCGACGACGCCTGGTACGTGGTTCGCAACACGCGCGGCGTCACGGGGTTCGTCGGCCCCGAAAGCAAGCCCGTTCCCTTAACGGAGGAAGAGGTCCTCAAGCTCGGCGTGGAAAAACGCGTCGTCGAGGTCAACTACGAAAAGGGCGATATGGTCACGATTGTGGACGGCGCGTTTGAAGGCGTCATCGGCGTGGTGGACGATATCGACACACAGGGCAATTCGGTGCGCGTCATCATTTCCATGTTCGGCAAAGAGACGCCCGTCGAACTCGAGCTTGACCAGGTTGAAACGGTCAAGGAATAATTCGGTAATCAGCGGGTCTCCCGCTTGGTTGCAGCGCGCGGCTTCGCGTGCTGTGGGAGGGGCTTTCGGCCCCGCCACTACCACAATTTCGGAGGTGCTTACTAATGGCTCAAAAGGTTGTAGGCTTCATTAAGCTGCAAATCCCCGCCGGCAAAGCGACGCCGGCACCGCCTGTCGGACCGGCGCTCGGTCAGCACGGCGTTAACATCATGGCGTTCACCAAGGAATTCAACGAACGCACCAAGAACGACATGGGCATGATTATCCCCGTCGTGATTACGGTTTATGCGGACCGTTCGTTCACGTTTGTGACGAAGACCCCGCCCGCCGCCGTCCTCATCAAAAAGGCTTGCGGCATTGAAAGCGGTTCGGGCGTCCCGAACAAGACGAAGGTCGCGAAGATTACGACGGAACAGGTGCGCAAAATCGCCGAGCAGAAAATGCCCGACCTCAACGCCGCCAACGTAGAAGCGGCGATGCGCATGATTGCGGGTACCGCACGTTCCATGGGCGTCACTGTTGAAGATTGATGCTCCTTCGTGGGAGGAAAAATCCGATAACCACCACTTTACAGGAGGAAATGAAGGTTATGAAACACGGTAAGAAATATGCGCAGAGCGCGCAGCTGGTAGATAAGGCCAAGCTGTATGATACCGAAGAAGCGCTTGCGCTGACGGTGAAAACCGCCACGGCGAAGTTTGACGAGACCGTGGAACTGCATATTCGTCTGGGCGTTGACTCCCGCCATGCCGACCAGCAGGTCCGCGGCGCGGTTATCCTGCCCAACGGCACCGGCAAACGCGTGCGCGTCGCCGTCTTTGCAAAAGGCGCGGATGCGGACGCCGCCACGGCCGCCGGCGCGGAGATTGTCGGCGCGGAGGACCTGGTCGAACAGGTCCAGGGCGGTATGCTCGACTTTGACGTCTGCATTGCGGCGCCCAACATGATGGGCCTTGTGGGCCGTCTCGGTAAGATTTTAGGCCCCCGCGGCCTGATGCCCTCGCCCAAGGCCGGCACCGTTTCGCCGGACGTCGCGAAGGCTGTGACCGAAGCGAAAGCCGGTAAGATTGAGTACAGACTCGACAAGACCAATATCATCCACTGCCCGATTGGCAAGGTCTCCTTCGGCCCCGAAAAGCTTGCGGAGAACTTCAACGCGCTGATGGATGCGGTCATTAAGGCGAAGCCCGCCGCGATGAAGGGTCAGTACATCCGCTCCTGCGTGGTCGCCACCACCATGGGCCCCGGCATCAAGGTCAACGCCAACAAGCTGGGCGCTGCGGCGCCCGCGGCGCAGTAAAAAGATACTTGACAAGCGTTCGCGCTTGTGGTAGTATACTCTCGCTTGCCGAAGACAGCAGGTGCGTTTGCGTAAGGGCTTTTGCCCGCCTGCCGAGGAAAAGTGCTTTACTTTCTAAGTAAACCCGGCCTTTTCCGTCTTCCTACGGAAAAGGCTTTTGTTTTTCTCACCGCGTAAGGCTTCGGCCTTACCGCAAAGCAAGCGCATTTTATTTTTGGAGGTGAATGTTTTGCCGAGTGAGAAAGTGTTGGAACTGAAGAAACAGCAGGTCGCCGACCTCAAGACCCGTTTGGATGGGGCGTGCGCCGGCGTGCTGGTGGACTACCGCGGGATTTCCGTTGCCGACGACACCCAGCTTCGTAAGGAGCTGCGGGAGGCGGGCGTAACGTATACCGTGTCCAAAAACACGCTGCTGCACCTTGCCTTTGCCGGTACGCCGTATGAGGCGCTCGACGGTGTTCTGGAGGGCACGACCGCCCTGGCCACGAGCACGGACGACTATGTCGCCGCCGCGCGTATCCTGGGGAAATTCGCCGACAAGAGCGACAGCTTCAATCTCAAGGGCGGCTTCATTGACGACGAGGTCATTGACCTTGCGAAGCTGCAAAGCCTTGCGAAGCTGCCGTCGCGCGAGGTCCTGCTGGCTACCGTCCTGAGCGCGTTCAACGCCCCCATGGCCGCCTTTGCGCGCGTCATCCAGGCCGTTGTCGATAAGGGCGGCGAAGCCCCCGCAGCCGAAGAAGCTGCGCCTGCGGCCGAGGAGGCCGCGCCCGCTGCCGAAGAGGCAGCAGCTCCCGCAGCCGAAGAAGCGGCTGCCCCCGCAGCGGAGGAAACTCCCGCTGAATAATTTTGAAATGATGGAGGAAAAGTATCATGGCATCTGAAAAAGTCACCGCTTTGCTTGAAGAAATCAAAGCTATGTCCGTTCTTGAGCTTTCCGAGCTCGTCCATGCAGTTGAAGAGGAATTCGGCGTTTCCGCCGCCGCTGCGGTAGCGGTTGCGGCTCCGGCCGAGGGCGGCGCTGCTGCTGCTGAGGAGAAGACCGAGTTCGACGTGGTGCTGGCGGAAGTCGGCGCCGAGAAGATCAAGGTCATCAAGGTTGTCCGCGAAATCACGGGCCTGGGCCTCGGCGAAGCGAAAGCGCTTGTCGACGGCGCCCCCAAGACCGTCAAGGAAGCTATGCCGAAGGAAGAAGCGGAAGCTGCCAAGGCCAAGCTCGAAGAAGTCGGCGCGAAAGTCGAACTCAAGTAAAAACGTCGTTTCGTTTTCCGCACCCTGCCCAAACGGGCAGGGTGTTTTTTCATATCGGTGTAAATTTATACGTCAAAGCGTAAAATCTCTTGACAATACGCGGCGAATCCTCTATGATGGTATTGACAGATTCCCCTTGCGGGAACACGGATTATCTTATTTTAGGAGGAGATTTTATGTTCTGTCGAAATTGCGGCGCTGCCATGCAGCCCAACCAGGCGGTTTGCCTGACGTGCGGTACGGCGGCGGGCGCGGGGAATGCGTTTTGCCCGAACTGCGGCCAGCCGGTCGCGCCGTCGGCGGCGGTCTGCGTATCGTGCGGCGTTGCGCTGCAGCAGCAGCCGCAGACGGGGAGCAAGTCCAAAATTGCCGCGGGGCTTTTGGCGATTTTCCTGGGCCAGCTCGGTATCCACAACTTCTATCTCGGCTACACCAAAAAGGCGGTCATTCAGCTGCTGATTACACTGCTGCTCAGCTGGACGTTTGTCGCGCCGACAGTTGTCTGGATTTGGGCCATTGTGGAAGCGGTCAAAATTTTCCAGGGCAAGCTTCCGGACGCCAACGGAATGGCGCTTTCCGATTAACCTGTGCCATGAAGGTCCCGCCGCAAAACGGCGGGACTTTTTTGTTGTCTATTTTGCTGGATTTTTGTTGGAAGCGGTTGCCTTTTTTCGTAGCATATAGTAAAATGCTAACTGGCAGGTTCCGCCTGCCCAAAACCGCAGTGGAAAGGAAACGCCATGTCCCAATATACCGAACGCGCCGTCGAGCTTTTCTTGTCCGGCTACAACTGCGCGCAGTCTGTATTTGCCGCTTTCCACGACCGCGTCGGCCTGCCGTTGGAGCTTGCGCTGCGAGTTTCGGCCGGACTTGGCGGCGGCGTTGGCCGGATGCGCGAGGTCTGCGGCGCGCTTTGCGGCGCGGCGATGCTCGCCGGCATGCTCTATGGCGCGACGCAGGGCGCCGACCAGGAGGCGAAAGCCCGCACCTACCAAAAGGTGCAGGAAATCGCTTCGGAATTTCGCAAAACCAACCCGTCTATTATCTGCCGCGAGCTTTTAGGCTTGCCCGCGGACGCGCCGCTTGACGCCCGGCCGCAGGCGCGTACCGAAAGCTATTATGAAACCCGCCCCTGCGCGCGCATCATTGAAAGCGCGGCGCGTGCGGCTGAAACCATTTTGTTTCCGGAGGATACTGCATCATGGACTTCCCGTTGACCCCATTCGTTTTGACAGAAGATGGCCAAGTTGCGATAGGCAACGCGCACATCGCGCGGGTGTTCTCGGTGTCGGAAGACGGCGTTTTCCGCACGGACTACATCCGCAACCGGCGCATCCCCGGCGGGCTGGATCTCCCGTTTCACGCCTGCTCGGAGGAGTTCGTTCTGCGCGTGTATACGGAAAAAAAGAAGATTGCCGCGCTCAAGTGCTCTTCGCTGCGCGTTTCCGACATTTTGACAAGCGAGGACGGCGAAACCAAACGGCTCGAGGTCCGCTTTGCCCCGCTGCAGGCGCTGGGTATCGGCTATGTGGTCACGCTGCTCTATGAAATCCCCGGCAACCGCCCGTATCTGTATAAACGGCTGCGCATCGCGGCGACCGACGACAGTGTGCGCGTGGATTCCATTGACACGGAGCTTATTTCTCTGCCGCGGGACCTGCAGCAAAAGTGGAGCCGGCCAAACATGAAAAAGGCGTTTTTGGACCCGTACAAGGCGGCGCTCGGCCAACCGATTTACCTCAACGGCCTGTTTACCGGCAGCGAGTTCCCGGCGACGGACAACAACATCGAGGACGGGTTTGCGCATGTGCGCTATTACAGCGGCAAAACGCTTGCCGAATTGGCAAAGGACGGCAGCTACACGACCTGGAATACCGTGTTCGGCGCGGCGCGCGGGCTGGAAATGCCGGTTATCCGCGCGGATTTCCTCTCTTATATTGCGGACATCGCGCGGCCGATTTCCCTGCGCGTGCAGTATAACTCCTGGTTCGACCATATGCTGGACATCGACCGTGACAACATCCGCCACTCCTTTATGGAAATTGAAAAGGGGCTGACGCAAAACGGCGTGCCGCCCGTGGACTCCTATGTCGTGGATGACGGCTGGGTCGATTACGACAAGGATTTCTGGGGCTTTAACGACAAATTCCCGAACGAGCTTTGCGAGGGCGCGGCGCTTGCCGAGAGCTTCGGCTCGCATTTCGGGCTTTGGCTCGGTCCGCGCGGCGGCTACAACCGCAAAACGCCGGGCTTTGGCAAACGGATGCAGCGTGCGGGCAAGGGCGGCTATAACCGCCGCAGCCTTGACGTCTGCACCGCCGACCACCGCTACCAGAAAAATTTGACCGCGCTGTTCCTTGACTACATGGAGCGGTTCGACATCAATTACTGGAAGCTCGACGGCTTTATGCTGAAATCCTGCCCGTCCAAGCGCCACGGGCACCCGACCGGCGGCTATAAGGACATGTACGCCTTCACGGACCACTGGGAAAACTGGATTGAAATTTTCAAGACCATGCGCCGCGCAAGGGAGACGGCGGGCAAGGATTTGTGGCTCAACCAGACGAGCTATTGCAACGCGAGCCCCTGGTATCTGCAATTCTGCGAAAGCCTGTGGATGCAGAACAGCGACGACGTCGGGTTCTTGGATAAGACCAAGGACGGCGAGGATATGGCGGGTGCGGACTATGACCGGATGCTTTCCTACCGCGACGCGCGGTATTTTGATTTCCACCAAACGCGCGCGTACCAGTTCCCGACGGCGCATATGTATAACCACGACCCCATCTACGGCAACACCGCAAACGTCCGCATGACGGATGAGGAGTTCCGCAAGTTTCTCTACATGCTTGCCGCGCGCGGGACGGCCTTTTGGGAGCTTTACTACAGCTTTAATCTGTTCTCCCCGGAAAAATGGCAGATCAACGCCGACGTGCTGCGCTTTTTGCGGGAGAAATTCCACATTCTGCGCCATGCCCAGCTAATCGGGGAAAGCCCGGAAACGGGGTCTGTCTACGGGTACAGCGCCTGGGACGGGGAGGAGGGCGTTGTCGCGCTGCGCAACCCCTTAAATCGGACGCAGAGCTTTTCCTTTACGCTGGACCGTACCATCGGCGTGGCGGAGGGCGCGTCCGACCTGTCGTCGGTCGTCTGGCTGCCCTACAGCCCCGAGCCCATGCATCGGACCTGGCAGTACGGCGACACGGTGCAAATGGAGCTGCAGCCCCACGCCGTGCGCCTGCTGTGCTTCGGCAAGCCCGAAACCAATGCGCCGCGGCTTTTGCGCGCGCGCATGACGGCGGCGGATGAAGCGCGCCTGGCCTTTGACAAACGCATCGTTTTGTATCCGAACAGCATTTCAGCGGCGGGGACGGACTGCACCGCGCAGCTTTTGTCGGATTACAGCGAGGTGCTTTTGAAGCTTGCAAAGCCCGTTTCTGCGGGCGATCCCGTACAGCTCGAATACAGCGTCGGCGACATCTGGGGCAACTGCGAAAAGGCGGCTTGCACGTTAACGTGGTACCCGCAGGGCGAATTGCCCGGGCCGTTTTCCGGCGCCGGGGACTTTACGCTGCGCCTGCAACTGCAAAACGCGCCGCGCGACGGCGTGCTGCTGACGCTCGGTTCTTCGCTTTGCGTCAAGGTCTCCAACGGCTGCCCCGCCGTAGAGTGCATGGGCGTTAAGGCGAAAGCGCAAAACGCCGTGCATGAGCGGAAATTTGCGCGCGTTGATATTGTGCGCGAACAAAACGGCGTTTGGAAGGTCTATGTGGACGGCGTTCTTTCCGGCGGCGCATACAGCGCGGCGCATGCGGACGACGCGCTGCCGGAAGCGCAGCTGCAAACGCATGAATGTGTGCAGCACTGCAGCTTTTACGACCATGCGCTGCCGTTTGACAAGCTGCAATAACATAGGGGAGCGTAACGCGTGAAGCAAGTTGTATTCCTGATGGTCGACACCCAGCGCAAGGATATGCTGGGCTGCTATGACCGCGCCGCGCCGCCGACGCCGCAGCTTGACCTGCTCGCGGAAAACGGGCTGCGGTTTGAAAACGCCTTTACCTGCCAGCCGGTCTGCGGGCCCGCGCGTTCCGCGCTGTTTACGGGACTGTATCCGCACGAAAACGGCATGGAAACAAACGGGATGCCGCTGCGTGCCGGCGTGCGCCACATCGGGCAGCTGCTGACGGCGGCGGGCATTCCCTGCGGGTACATCGGCAAATGGCACCTCGACGGCGGCGATTATTTCGGCCGCGGGGAATGTCCGGACGGTTTTTTGCCGGAATACTGGTACGACATGCGCAATTTTCTTTTGGAGCTGCCTACGGACCGCGCCCGCCAAAAGAGCCGGCAAAACATGAACGGCCGCTCGGACGACCCGAAAGAAGAGGACACGTTTGCGCACCGCTGCTGTGACCGCGCGATTCACTTTTTGGAGGAATACCGCAGCCGCGACTTCTTCCTGACCGTATCGCTCGACGAGCCGCACGACCCGAGCGTCTGTCCGCGGCGGTTCTTCCGCGCGCTGCGCAAAAAACGGTTTCGCCTTAAGCGACGCCCCAACATCAACGCCAAGCTGCAGGACAAGCCTGTGCACCAGCAGATTTGGCGCGCCAAATATAAGGGGATGCCGTTTTGGCGGTTCCGCCGCTGTGAACGGGCCATGTTCGCCTGCAATTCGTTTTGCGACTATGAGCTCGGCCGCGTGCTCGGCAAAATCCGCGCCTTGGGGCTTGACCCCTTGATTGTGTATACCGCCGACCACGGGGATATGTTTTTCTCCCACGGCCTTTTGGGCAAGGGCGCGGCCATGTACAACGAAATTACGAATATCCCGCTGCTTTTGTCCGGCGGCGGCTTTCCGAAGGGCGTTTCGCAAACGCCGGTGTCGCACATCGACCTTTTGCCGACCGTGCTGCACCATTTCGGGGTGCGTGTCCCGCCCGACCGGACCGGCGAGCCGCTGCAAACCGTCGATTTGCAGCGTGCGCGGCGCGACGTGCATATCGAATACACGCGCTACGAGGTTGACCATGACAGCTTCATGGGCTTTCAGCCGATTCGCTGCATTACGGACGGGCGGTACAAGCTGGTGCTTAACCTCCTGACAACCGACGAGTTTTACGACCTGGAAAAGGACCCGTACGAGCTGGAAAACCGCATCCAAAGCGCCGAATACGCCGCGGCGCGCAACGCGCTGCACGACCGGCTGCTTGCGCATATGAATGAAACGCGCGATTTGTACCGCGGGTATTATTGGGCGTGCAGACCCTGGCGGCCGGAAAAAACGCCGAGCTTTGACGATACGGGCTATATCCGCGACAAAAAGGAGGACGGCTTCGTACGTCTGGATTACAGCACGGGGCTTCCCGTGCGGCAGATAGAACGCAAACGGAAAGGGTAGGAAAATTGTATGGAACAGCTGCATGACCATTTGCGCGCCGAAACCGCCCCCGCGCCGCGCGCGGAAAACGTCGTTGTTGCCGGAAACACCCGCGTGACGGTGCTTTCCTCCCGGCTGCTTCGCATCGAGCACGGCACGCCGGAAGCCTTTACGGACGCGGCGACGCAAACCGTTTGGTTCCGCGACCTCGGCGAAGTCGCTTTCCAAACCGAGCGGCGCGGCAGCCGCCTGACGGTCACGACGGACGACGCGGTTTTTGCGGTCAACACCGCCACCGGCAAGCTTTTGTATGCGCAGTTTGGCGGCAGGCGCGTTCGACCGTCGAAAAAGCACAACCTAAAGGGCACCGCCCGCACGCTCGACGCGACCTTCGGGCCGATTCCCTTAAAGGACGGCGTGCTTTCGTCCGACGGTCTGGCGCTGCTCGATGACAGCAAATCCCTGCTTTTGCAGGAAGACGGGATGGTCGCCGCGCGCAAGGCGCCGGAGCAGGACGTTTATGTGTTCGCGTTCGGCAAGGACTACATCGCCGCCGTGCAGACGCTTTTCTGCCTTACGGGCAGCGTGCCGCTTGTCCCGCGCTTTGCGTTGGGCAACTGGTGGAGCCGGTATTACCCGTACAGCCAGGCGGAATATGAAAAGCTGATGGTGCGCTTTGCCGAAAAGCAGATTCCCTTTACCATCGCGACGATCGATATGGACTGGCACTGGGTGGATTTGGAGGGACATTTCGGCGAAAAATTCAAAAAGACCTGGGGCGGCACCTCGGGGTGGACGGGGTACAGCTGGAACACGGAGCTGTTCCCGGACTATAAAGGTTTCCTGCGCTTTTTACACGAGCAGAACCTGAAGGTTACGCTGAACCTCCACCCGGCGGACGGCGTGCGCCATTTTGAGGACGCGTACCCCGAAATGGCAAAGGCGATGGGCGTGGACGCCGAAAACCGCGAGCCGGTTGCGTTTGACATTGCCGACCCGAAGTTCATCAACAATTACCTCGACATCCTCCACCATCCGTATGAAGCGGCGGGCGTCGATTTCTGGTGGATTGACTGGCAGCAGGGGACAAAAAGCCGTATGGCGGGGCTCGACCCCTTGTGGTCGCTCAACCATTACCATTTTCTCGACAACGGCCGCGGCGCGCACCGTCCGCTGATATTGTCGCGCTACGCCGGCGTCGGTTCGCACCGCTATCCGCTCGGTTTTTCGGGCGATACGGCGATGAACTGGAAGGTCTTAAAATTCCAGCCGTATTTCACGGCGACGGCGGCCAACTGCGGCTATACCTGGTGGAGCCACGACATCGGCGGCCACCACTTCGGCGAGCACGACGACGAGCTGTACGTCCGCTGGGTCCAGTTCGGCGTGTTTTCGCCCATTTTGCGCCTGCATTCGACGTCGAACGATTTGTTCGGGAAAGAGCCGTGGAACTACGGCTGGGCGGCCGAAACGCTGGCGAGCGAGGCGCTGCGCCTGCGGCACCGGCTGATTCCGTACCTTTACGCGATGAACGCGCGCACGCACACAAAGGGGCGCGCGCTCTGCGAACCGCTTTACTACACGGACCCCGACGCAGAGGGCGCGTACCGCTGCAAAAACGGGTACATGTTCGGCTCGGAGCTGCTTGTCTGCCCCGTCACTTCGCGCTGCGACGCGAAAACGAAGCGCGCAAAAACCGAGGTCTATCTGCCTAAGGGGCGCTGGACGAATTTCTTTACCGGCGCGATTTACAAGGGCGGCAGAACCGTCTGCGTGCACAGCGACCTCAACACCATCCCCGTGTTCGCCAAAGCGGGCGCGATTGTGCCCCTTTCCCTGGAGACAGGCAACGACGCGGGCAATCCGGCGCAGATGGAGCTGCGGCTGTACCGCGGGAACAATACGTTTACGTTGTATGAGGACGACGGCGAGACCCGTGCGTTTGAAGCGGGGGATTGCAGCAAAACGGAAATTTCGATTGCCGAAGCGGGCGATACGCTCAAGGTCTGCTTGTCCGGCGGCGCCGAAAAGCCCTATATGCCACAGACGCGCACCTGGACGCTGCGGTTTTGCGACGTCGTCTCCTGCACGGCGGTTTCCGTGACGGCGGACGGCGCGGCGCTGGACGTGCAGGCCGTAACCGACCCCGACGGCTGCCTTGTGCTCACCCTGCCGCCGCTGGCGGTTTCGGCAAGGGTGGAGGTCGAGCTTCAAAAGGCCTGCGCGCGGGAAAATCCGCCGTACCGCGAGCGCATCCGCGACATTTTGACGCATTACAACGCCGGCAACAACGCGAAAACCGTGACGTATATGGGGCTTAAGAACAAGCCGACGCTGGAAAGCGCCGTGGCCGCCGCCCGCCGCGTCAAGAGCCGCGTGCTGCGCGAAGAACTTTTGGAAGCGCTGTGCGATATGGAATAAACGAAAAAGCACCCCTATAAGGCGCTTGAACAGCAGAAAAGCCCGGTTTCCCGGGCTTTTTTGCTGTATTATTTTCGGATGAGGCGGTAGGCGCCGGAACGAAGACACCGAAGCAGGTCGTCGTTCGACTGTATTGCGGCGTCTGTTTCTATGCCGCCGCGCCCCGCGTCCTCCCGGCGGTGGTAATCTGACCCGGAAATGCCGGGCTTGCCGTGCTTTTGCGCCCATTGCTCCGCAATGTCGTTGCGCGACGCGTGCCGCACGCAGGCGTTGTACACCTCAAAGCCGTCCAAAAGACCGGGGTCTGTAATGCGAATTCCGTTGCGAAACGGGTGCGCCTGGTAGACGAGCAGTCCGGCGGCGCGTGCGAGCGGCACAAACTGCGGCAGGCTTTTTTCCAAAAGCCCCTCTGCTTCATACAGCCATTCTTCCGTAAGGCCGTATACCAGATAGTCGTTGATGTTTCCGGGCGCGGAAAACCGCAGCTCCATTCCCAGCAGCACGGTAAGCGGCGTCTGCTCGGCGGCTTTTTTGGCCGCGCGGTAGCCGCGCAGGAAAACGTCGGTTTTCTCGCGGTGCGTGCGGTCGCCCAGCGCTTCAAAGGTGGTGTGGCTGTAGTGGTCGGTCACGACCAGCGTGCGGTAACCGTGCAAAAGGCAGTCCTGCACCAGCGTTTCGGCGTGTTCCTCCGCGCAGCAGCTGGTTTCCATGGTGTGCGCGTGCAGTTCGGTATAAAAGGGCATACCATCATCTCCTGCGGGTATTGTACCACAATGCATGGCCGGTTTGCAGGGCGAAAAGCACCGAATTTTCGCGTTTTGACAGCCAAATTTCTGTGCCTTTCACAGGAATTTCAAATTGCATTTTCGGCGGGGATGTATTATCATTAAATATACCTGTTTTCGGGTGGAAAACGGCTCGATATGGAGGACGAAAGAATGAATTGTACCTGTAACGCAAAACAAAGCGACCTTTCGCTTTTGGACGGCGTTTTGGATACGTACGGCGACGTGCCCGGCAGCCTCATTACGATTTTGCAGCACGCGCAGGAGATTTACGGCTATCTCCCGCAGGATGTGATTTGCCGCATTTCTGAGCGCACCGGCGTGCCGACGGCCAAGGTTATGGGCGTCGCGACGTTTTACACGCAGTTTAGGCTGCAGCCGGTCGGCAAGTACCTCATTATGCTCTGCAAGGGTACGGCGTGCCACGTCAACGGCTCGGACGGCATTGAAAAGGCGATTACCGAGGCGCTCGGCATACACGACGGCGAAACGACCGAGGACGGCCTGTTTACGCTCAAAAACGTCGCGTGCCTGGGCTGCTGCAGCCTGTCGCCCGTGATGATGATCAACGGCGAAACATACGGCACGCTTACGCCGGATAAGACGAAAAAGATTTTGGCGGATTTGGCCGCCGCGGCAAAGGAGGGCGCCTGAGATGATGAAAATCGTAGTGGGGGCGGGCTCCTGCGGCATCGCCGCCGGCGCGCAGAAGGTCTATGACGCGCTTGAAAAAGCGCTCCCTGAAAACGCGGCGCTGTCCATTACGGGCTGCAACGGCATGTGCTTCTGCGAGCCGATTGTGGACGTTTACGACGACGGGAAAAACCTGACGCGCCTGGTGCGCGTGCAGGCGGCGGACGTCCCGCGGATTGTGGAAGCGGTCGCGAAAGAGGACTTAAGTAGCGTCGCCGATTTGGTCATTTCCAAAGCGGACGCGCAGTTTTTGGAAAAGCAGACGCGCATTGCGCTGCGCCACTGCGGCGTGCTCAACCCCGAAAGCATTGAGGAATACGAGGCCGCGGGCGGCTACACCGCCATTCGCCGGGCGCTGTTTGAAAGCACGCCCGAAGCGGTTATCGAGGAAATCAAAACGTCCGGCCTTGCCGGGCGCGGCGGCGCGGGCTTCCCGACCTGGTTCAAATGGAACGCGGCGCGGGAGGCGAAAGGCGCGGAAAAATACCTCATCTGCAACGCCGACGAGGGCGACCCGGGCGCGTTTATGGACCGCGCGGTGATTGAGGGCGACCCGCACGGCCTTATTGAAGGGATGCTTATCGGCGCGTATGCCATCGGGGCGAAGGAAGCCATTGTCTATGTGCGCGCGGAATATCCGCTGGCCATAAAGCGTCTGGAAAAGGCGATCGAGCAGGCGACGGAAAAAGGGTATCTCGGCGAGCACATTTTCGGAAGCGCCTATTCCTGCACCATGCGCATTAAGGCGGGCGCGGGCGCGTTTGTCTGCGGCGAGGAGACCGCGCTTATTGAGTCGCTCGAGGGCAACCGCGGCATGCCGCGCTTAAAGCCGCCGTTCCCGGCCGAGGCGGGCTATTGGCACGAGCCGTCCAACATCAACAATGTCGAGACCTTTGCCAACGTCCCGTGGATTTTGGAAAACGGCGGCGCGGCGTTTTCCGCGATGGGCACCGAGGGCAGCAAGGGCACGAAGGTCTTTGCGCTGACCGGCAAGGTGCGCCGCGGCGGCCTTGTCGAAATTCCGATGGGCAAAACGCTGCGCGACGTGATTTTCGACATCGGCGGCGGCATCCGCGACGGCAAGCGCTTCAAGGCCGTGCAGATGGGTGGACCCTCCGGCGGGTGCATCCCGGAAAGCCTTTTGGACACGGTCATCGACTATAAGGCGCTGGGCGCGACGGGCGCCATTATGGGTTCGGGCGGCATGGTCGTCATGGACGAGAGCACCTGTATGGTCGGCATGGCGAAATTCTTTCTCGATTTTACCGCCAAGGAGTCCTGCGGCAAGTGCGTGCACTGCCGGCTCGGCACCAAGCGGATGCTGGAGGTTCTCACCCGCATTACGCAAGGGGAGGGCAAGGACGGCGATATTGAGCTTTTGGAGGAGCTTTGCGCGGGCGTCAAGGACGGCGCGCTGTGCGGCTTAGGGCAGACTGCGCCCAACCCGGTGCTGACGACGATTCGGTATTTCCGCTCGGAGTTTGAAGCGCACATCCGCGACAAAAAATGCCCGGCGGGCGAATGTACGGCGCTGGTCACCTATTCCATCGACCCGGAAAAGTGCGTCGGCTGCACCAAGTGCGCGCGTAACTGTCCGGTGGGCGCCATTTCCGGCGAAGTGCGAAAGCCGCATACGATTGACCCGCAGCTTTGCATCAAGTGCGGCAAGTGCGCGGAAAACTGCAACTTCGGCGCGGTGGAGGTAAACGCATGAGTTTGGTTCAAATTACGATAGACGGAAAAGTTCTGCAGGTGGAAGCGGGCACAACGCTGCTTTTTGCCGCGACGCAGAACGGGATGGAAATTCCGAACCTCTGCTTTGACGGCCGCGTAGAGCTGTACGGCGCGTGCGGGCTGTGCGTGGTGGAAGTTGAGGGCAGCCCCAAGCTGCAGCGCGCCTGTTCCACGAAGGTGCGCGACGGCATGGTGGTGCACACGGATTCCGAGCGCGCCGTGCGCGCGCGCAAGCTCGCGCTCGAGCTGCTTTTGTCCGACCATGACGGCGACTGCAAGGCGCCCTGCACCAAGGCCTGCCCCGCGGGCACCGACTGCCAGGGGTACGTTGGCCTCATTGCCGACGGCGAATATACGGAAGCCACGCGCCTGATTAAGGAAAAAATCCCGCTGCCCTCGTCCATCGGGCGCGTCTGCCCGCACCCGTGCGAAAAGGAGTGCCGCCGGCAGTTTGTGGAAGAGCCGGTTTCCATTGCGGCCTTAAAGAGCTTTGCGGCGGATATGGACATGGCAAGCGAAACGCCGTACGTCCCGCCCGTAGAGCCCGACACGGGCAAGCGCGTCGCCGTGGTTGGCTGCGGTCCGGGTGGACTTACCGCGGCCTATTTCCTGCGCCGGCAGGGGCACGCGGTCACCGTGTTTGACGCCATGCCCCAAATGGGCGGCATGCTGCGGTACGGCATCCCGGAATACCGACTGCCCAAAGCCCTACTTGACCGGGAAATTGCGCAGATTGAAGCGCTTGGCATCGTTATGCAAAACAATGTGCGCGTCGGAAAAGACGTGACGCTCGACGCGCTTCGCAAGGACTTTGACGCGGTCGTGCTGGCGGCGGGCGCCTGGCGATC
>CASGAS010000028.1 GCA_949299505.1 uncultured Eubacteriales bacterium | reverse complement strand
ACGCCATGGGCGGCATCCGCCTGAACGAGCCGAGCGCCGATCTTGCCGTATGCGCCGCGCTCGCAAGCGCCGACCGCGTGTTCCGGCTGCTCGACGAACCGGAGGAAACCGACGACAGCGCCGCCCCGGCCCTGCAGGTCAAAACCGGCGCGGTACGGTTTTCGGACGTGGCGTTCTCCTACACACCTAAAAAGCCGCTGATTCGGGACTTCTCCCTGGATGTGCAAAGCGGCCAGACCGTCGCCGTCGTCGGGCCCACAGGCTGCGGCAAAACGACGCTTATCAACCTGTTGATGCGGTTTTACGATACAAACGGCGGCACCATTACCGTGGACGGACAGAACATCCGCGACGTTTCGCGCGCGAGTCTGCGCGGGGCGTTCGGCATGGTGCTGCAGGACACCTGGCTTTTTGAGGGCACGGTACGCGACAACATCGCCTACGGCGTGCCGGACGCAACGCTCGCGGACGTCGTGGCGGCGGCGAAGGCTGCGCACGCCCACAGCTTTATCAAACGCCTGCCCGACGGCTACGACACGGTGCTGACGGAAAACGGCGAAAACATTTCCGAAGGGCAAAAGCAGCTTTTGTCCATTGCACGGGTCATGCTGCAAAAGCCGCCGATGCTCATTTTGGACGAAGCAACCTCCTCCATCGACACGCGCACCGAGCTGCGCATCCAGAAGGCGTTTGCCGAGCTTATGGAGGGGCGCACAAGCTTCATTGTGGCGCACCGCCTTTCCACGATTCGCAACGCCGACATCATTCTGGTCATGCGCGACGGGCAGATTGTGGAAACCGGTCGGCACGAGGAGCTGCTCGAAAAGCGCGGGGCGTATTACACGCTGTATAACAGCCAGTTCGCCATACGGTAAACAGACGGGAAAGGCAGAGACAAAAGCTCTGTCTTTCCCGTCTTTTTATGCAGATTCCAAGAATAAGGAGCAACGGTTATGGAGACGGCGAAGACTTTGGAAAGCTTTTTGCGCTGAAGAGGAAAGCGAGCCACAACAAACAGAAAAAGGCCCCGAAACCTTTGCAGGTTCCGGGGTCTTTTGTTTGGCAAAAGGTGTGTTTCTCGAACAGAGATTAGTCGGAAACCTCGGTAACAACGCCCGAACCAACGGTACGGCCGCCTTCACGGATAGCGAAGCGAAGGCCCTTTTCGATGGCGATCGGGGTGATCAGCTCAACGTCCATGTCGACGTTGTCGCCGGGCATGCACATCTCGGTGCCCTCGGGCAGGGTGATGATGCCGGTAACGTCGGTGGTACGGAAATAGAACTGCGGGCGATAGTTGTTGAAGAACGGGGTGTGACGGCCGCCCTCATCCTTGTTCAGGACGTAAACCTGGCCCTTGAACTTGGTGTAGGGGTGGATGGAGCCGGGCTTGGAAAGGACCTGGCCGCGTTCCACTTCGGTTCTCTGAATACCGCGAAGCAGCGCGCCGATGTTGTCGCCCGCCTCTGCGTAATCCAGGGTCTTGCGGAACATTTCGATACCGGTAACGACGGTCTTCTTCTTCTCATCGGTAAGGCCGACGATTTCGACTTCCTCACCGGTCTTGAGCTGACCGCGCTCCACACGGCCTGTAACGACGGTGCCGCGGCCGGAAATGGTCATAACGTCCTCGATGGGCATCAGGAACGGCTGGTCCGCCTTGCGGTCCGGCGTCGGGATATAGGTGTCGACCGCTTCCATGAGGTCCCAAATCGGCTTAAGCTCCGGCGCGTCGATGTCGCCGCCGTTGTACTCAAGCGCCTTGAGCGCGGAACCCACGATGATCGGGGTGTCGTCGCCCGGGAAGCCATACTCGTTGAGGGTCTCGCGGACTTCCATTTCGACAAGCTCGAGCAGCTCGGGATCGTCGACCTGGTCAGCCTTGTTGAGGAACACAACGATGTACGGCACGCCAACCTGACGCGCAAGAAGCAGGTGCTCCTTGGTCTGCGCCATCGGGCCGTCGGTCGCCGCGATAACCAGGATCGCGCCGTCCATCTGCGCCGCGCCGGTAATCATGTTCTTGATATAGTCGGCGTGGCCGGGGCAGTCCACGTGCGCATAGTGACGGTTGTCCGTCTCATACTCAACGTGGGCGGTGTTGATGGTGATGCCGCGCTCGCGCTCTTCGGGCGCCTTATCGATCATGTCGTAAGCTTCGAACTTGGCATAGCCCTTCATCGCAAGCGTCTTGGTGATTGCAGCCGTCAACGTGGTCTTACCGTGGTCAACGTGACCGATGGTACCAATGTTAACGTGGGGTTTGGTTCTTTCGAATTTTTCCTTTGCCATTGGAATTTCCTCCTTGTAATAGATGCAAGAATCACACTTTTGCACTATGTGCAGTTATTTTACCAACAAACGGATAAAATTTCAAGTGTTTTTGGAAAATTAGTCCTTCTTTGTCCGTTCGGAAATAATCTTTTCCGCAATGGACTTCGGCACTTCCTTGTACCCGTCGGGTTCCATGACGTACTGGCCGCGGCCCTGGGTCTTGGAACGCAGGTCCGTCGCGTAGCCGAACATCTCGGACAGCGGAACGTGCGCGTTGATCTGCTTCACGCCGCTTCTGTCCTCGAAGCCCTGAATCTCACCGCGGCGGGCATTGAGGTCGCCGATGACGTCGCCCATGTACTCTTCCGGCACAATGACGACAACCTTCATGATGGGCTCCAAAAGCACCGGGTCGGCTTTTCTCGCAGCATCCTTGAACGCCATGGAACCGGCAATCTTGAACGCCATTTCCGAGGAGTCGACCTCGTGGTACGAACCGTCATACAGCGTAACCTTGACGTCCACGACGGAATAGCCCGCCAAAACGCCGGACTGCATCGCGCCCTGGATACCCGCGTCGACCGGCCCGATATATTCCTTCGGAATGGCGCCGCCGACAATGTTGTTGACGAACTCATACCCTTGGCCGGGGTTGGGCTCGATGTTGATTTTGACGTGACCGTACTGGCCCTTACCGCCGGACTGCCGCGCGTACTTCGTATCGGAGGACGACGGCTTGCGGATGGTCTCGCGATACGCAACCTGGGGCTTGCCGACGTTCGCTTCGACCTTGAATTCGCGAAGCAGACGGTCGACGATAATTTCCAGGTGCAGCTCGCCCATGCCGGCGATGATGGTCTGGCCGGTTTCCTCGTCCGTGTAGCACTTAAAGGTCGGGTCCTCTTCCGCCAGCTTCTGCAGGCCGATGCCCATCTTTTCCTGACCGGCTTTGGTCTTGGGCTCAA
Organism: uncultured Eubacteriales bacterium; assembly: GCA_949299505.1. Taxonomy (GTDB): domain Bacteria; phylum Bacillota; class Clostridia; order Oscillospirales; family Acutalibacteraceae; genus Fimenecus. The sequence goes on along the minus strand of CASGAS010000028.1, from coordinate 23,057 downwards.
TGGCAACGCGGATAACGGGATCCGGGAAGTTCATGGACTCGAGGATAATCGGGTGCTTTTCGTCGCAGAGCGTGTCGCCCGTCGTGGTGTTCTTGAGACCCACGGCGGCGGCGATGTCGCCGGAATAGCAGACGTCGAGATCCTCACGATGGTTGGCGTGCATCTGCAGAATACGGCCCATGCGCTCGCGGTTGTCCTTAACGGAGTTGTAAACGCTCGCACCCGCTTCCACCGTGCCGGAATAGACGCGGAAGTAGCAGATTTTGCCGACGTACGGGTCGGTCGCGATTTTGAACGCCAGCGCGGCGAACGGCTCGGTGTCGGAAGCATGGCGCTCCTCTTCCTCGTCCGTATCGGGGTTAACGCCCTTAATCGCGGGGATGTCCGTCGGGGCGGGCATGTAGTCCACAATCGCGTCCAGAAGCGGCTGAACGCCCTTGTTGCGGTAGGAAGTACCGCAGGTGATCGGAACCATCGTGTTCGCGATGGTGGACTTGCGAATCGTCCGCTTGATTTCTTCGACGGTGAGTTCCTCGCCGTTGAAGTATTTTTCCATGAGCTCGTCGTCCTGCTCGGCAACATGTTCTATAAGCTGGTTGCGGTATTTCTCCGCCAGCTCCTTCATGTCGTCGGGGATCGGCTCGCGGCGGACGTCCTTGCCGAGGTCGTCGTAGTAAATCTCGGCGTCCATTTCAACAAGGTCCACAATACCCTTGAAGGTGTCCTCGCAGCCGATGGGCAGCTGGATGGGCACCGGGTTGCAGTGGAAGCGCTCGTTGACCATGTCGAGCACGCGGTAGAAGTCCGCGCCCATGATGTCCATTTTGTTGACATAGATCATGCGCGGGACGTGGTATTCGTCCGCCTGGCGCCAAACCGTTTCCGACTGGGGCTCAACGCCGCCCTTTGCGCACAGAACGGTTACGGAACCGTCCAGAACGCGCAGAGAACGCTGCACCTCTACCGTGAAATCGACGTGGCCGGGCGTGTCGATGATATTGATACGATGGTCTTTCCAAAAGCAGGTGGTCGCCGCCGAAGTGATGGTGATGCCGCGCTCCTGTTCCTGCGCCATCCAGTCCATGGTGGCGTCGCCGTCGTGCGTTTCACCAATCTTGTGGTTTACGCCGGTGTAGAACAGGATACGCTCGGTGGTGGTCGTTTTACCCGCGTCGATGTGCGCCATGATACCAATATTTCTTGTTTTTTCAAGAGATACCTTTCTTGGCATAACATTCTCCCTCGGTAATTACCATCTGAAGTGGGCAAACGCCTTGTTGGCCTCTGCCATCTTGTGCGTATCTTCACGCTTCTTGTACGCGGAACCGGTCTGGTTGACCGCATCCATGATTTCGTTCGCAAGACGCTCTTTCATCGTGCGCTCGGAACGCTGGCGCGCGTACAGGGTGATCCAGCGAAGCCCCAGCGTCTCGCGGCGAGCGGGACGGACTTCGATCGGGACCTGGTAGGTCGCGCCGCCGACACGGCGGGCTTTGACCTCGAGAACGGGCATAACGTTCTCCATCGCGTTTTCGAACATTTCAAGCGGGTCCTTCCCCGTCTGTTCAGCGATGATTTGGAAGGCGTCATAGACGATTTTCTGGGCAACGCCCTTTTTCCCGTCGAGCATGACGCTGTTGATGAGTCTCGTGACCATTTTGGAATTGTAAAGCGGATCCGGCAAAACATCCCGTTTTGCTGTCTGGCCTCTTCTTGGCACGTCGCTTCCCTCCTTCATAAAAATGATATCATAGGTACTCGGTGACAAAACCCCGTGGTGCCCATGCAAAAGGCCATATATCTATATAACCCTGCACAGGTATACCCTTGCAAGCAGATTCTGTCGTGATTTGGAAGGCAAAAGCCTTACTTCTTCGCGGCTTTCGGACGCTTTGCGCCGTACTTCGAGCGCGCCTGCATTCTGCCGTTGACGCCCTGCGTATCAAGCGTGCCGCGGATGATGTGGTAACGCACACCGGGCAGGTCCTTGACACGGCCGCCGCGGATGAGCACGACGCTGTGCTCCTGCAGATTGTGCCCGACGCCCGGAATGTAAGCGGAAACTTCAATCCCGTTCGTCAGCCGCACTCTGGCGAGCTTGCGAAGCGCGGAATTCGGCTTTTTCGGCGTGTCGGTCTTGACCACGGTGCAAACACCGCGTTTCTGCGGGGATGCGTTGTCCGTCATCACGTTCTTCTTCGAGTTGAGACCTTTGCCAAGCGCCGGCGCCTTCGACTTCTTTTCAAGCGTCTGTCTGCCATTGCGAACAAGCTGGTTAAAGGTTGGCAAGTGGTTTTCCTCCTTTTTAATAGATTTTGACACAACGTGTCAGCAAAACAAACATCCCGTTTGCAAAAGGATGTTTGCTTTGCTCACACAAGCTAAGATTTTACCACCGAAAACCTTAGCTTGTCAAGCTTTTTCAAGGAAAAAGTCAGGCGGTCGCGTCGGTCGTTTCCGCCTCGGCCGCTTCGGCCTCCGAAACCGGTTCGACGTACACTTCGCTGTAATGCGTCATGCCCGTACCGGACGGCAGAAGCTTGCCGAGAATCACGTTTTCCTTAAGGCCCATAAGCGGGTCGGTCTTGCCCTTAATCGCGGCGTCGGTCAGGACGCGCGTCGTCTCCTGGAAGGAGGCGGCGGACAGGAATGACTCGGTCGCCAAAGAGGCCTTGGTAATACCCAGAAGCACCGGCGAGCAGGAGGCGGCAACAAATTCCGTCCCCTCGGCTTCGGCCTTTTTCCGGGCGGCCTGGTTGGCGTGCAGAACCTCGTTCTTTTCGACCGTCGCGCCCGGCAGCAGCGAAGTCGAGCCTGCGTCGTCAACCTTGAGCTTGCGCATCATCTGCCGGACGATAACCTCGATGTGCTTATCGTTGATGTCAACGCCCTGCATCCGGTAGGTGCGCTGGACTTCCTTAATCAGGTAGTCGTGCACCGCGTTGACGCCGTTGATGGCAAGAATGTCGTGCGGGTTCGGCGAGCCCTCCGTCAGCGGCGTGCCCTTGGTCACATAAATCGGGTTGCCGTCGGCGTCGGTCTCGTTCTGGAACCGTTTGCGGAAGCCGTACGGAATCAGATAGCTCTTTTCCTCGGCGGTCTCGTCGTTGGTGACGACGATGTGCTCGTTCTTTTTGATTTCGCGGAACGAAATGCGGCCGTCGATTTCGGACAGAATCGCCAGCGTCTTCGGACGGCGGGCTTCAAACAGCTCTTCAACGCGGGGAAGACCCTGCGTAATATCCTGGCTCGACGCGATACCGCCGGTGTGGAAGGTACGCATCGTCAGCTGCGTGCCGGGTTCGCCGATGGACTGCGCGGCAATAATGCCGACCGCTTCGCCCACGGTGACGGGCGACCCCGTCGCCAGGTTCGAGCCGTAGCACTTGATGCAGACGCCGTGCTCACATTCGCAGGTCAGCAGCGAGCGAATCTTGATGCGGCGGTCCGCCGGGTTTTCGCGGGCGTTGACATAGTCCGCCACGCGCGCCGCGTCGTCCTCGCTCATCATTTCGTCCTTGGACATAAGCAGCTCGCCGGTCGCCTCGTCCACGCAATCCTCGAGCAGATAGCGCCCGGTCAGGCGTTCGCGCAGCGTTTCAATCATTTCCTTGCCGTCGGTGATGTCGTAGACCTCAATGCCGTCGTGGCAGTGGCAGTCCTCCTCGCGGATGATGACATCCTGTGAAACGTCAACCAGGCGGCGGGTCAGGTAGCCGGAGTCGGCGGTACGAAGCGCGGTATCGGCAAGGCCCTTGCGCGCGCCGCGCGAAGAAATGAAGTACTCGAGTACGTTCAGGCCCTCGCGGTAGTTCGCGCGGATGGGAACCTCGATCGTCTTACCGGCCGTGTTCGCGATAAGGCCGCGCATACCGGCAAGCTGGCGCAGCTGGCTTTCCGAGCCGCGGGCGCCGGAGTCGACCATCATGTAGATGGGGTTTTCCTTGCCGAGATTGTCCTTCAAGCCCTGGGCGACCTTGTTGGTGCAGTCCTCCCAGACCTTGATAACGGACTTGGAACGCTCCGCATTGCTCATCAAGCCCATTTTGTAGTTGGCGGTAATGGCGTCGACACGCTCCTCCGCTTTTTGCAGCAACTCCTGCTTCTGCGGCGGGATGGTCGCGTCGCAGACGGCGACGGTGATGCCGCTCTTGGTCGAATACTTATAGCCCTGCGCCTTGATGCGGTCGAGCATTTCGGCGGCGACCGTCACGCCGTGCACCTTGATGCAGCGGTCGATAATCTGGCCGAGCGTCTTTTTGTTGACCAGGAAGTCAACCTCCAGCCGGAACGCGTTTTCGGGGTCGGTACGGTCCACGAATCCAAGGTCCTGCGGGATGGGGTTGTTGAAAATAATCTTGCCGAGCGTCGTGTCGACAAGGCGGGTCTGCTCCACGCCGTCAATCACGGCCGAGCGGCGAACCTTGATTTTGGAATGCAGGCCGATATACCCCTCGTCATACGCCATAACCGCTTCGTCAAAGCCGGTAAAGACCTTGCCGTTGCCGGGGTCGTCGTCCTTGTCCATGGTCAGGTAGTAGGAGCCGAGAATCATATCCTGCGTCGGCACGGCGACGGGCTTGCCGTCGGAAGGCTTGAGCAGGTTGTTCGCAGCCAGCATCAGAAGCCGGGCCTCCGCCTGCGCTTCCGCAGACAGCGGCACGTGCACGGCCATCTGGTCGCCGTCGAAGTCGGCGTTGAACGCCGTGCAGCACAGCGGGTGCAGCTTAATGGCGCGGCCCTCGACAAGGACCGGTTCAAACGCCTGGATACCAAGCCGGTGCAGCGTAGGCGCGCGGTTGAGCATGACGGGGTGGTCCTTGATAACGACCTCGAGCGCGTCCCAGACCTCGGTCTTGGAGCGTTCGACCATCTTGCGCGCGGACTTGATGTTGCCCGCGACGCCCGTTTCGACAAGCCGCTTCATCACAAAGGGCTTAAAGAGCTCCAGCGCCATCTCTTTCGGCAGGCCGCACTGATAAATCTTCAGCTCCGGGCCGACGACGATAACCGAACGGCCGGAATAGTCGACGCGCTTGCCAAGCAGGTTCTGGCGGAAACGCCCCTGCTTGCCCTTGAGCATGTCGGACAGCGACTTCAGCGCGCGGTTGTTGGGACCCGTAACGGGACGCCCGCGGCGGCCGTTGTCAATCAGCGCGTCCACGGCCTCCTGCAGCATCCGCTTTTCGTTGCGAATGATAATCTCCGGCGCGCTCAGCTCCAGCAGCCGCTTTAAGCGGTTGTTGCGGTTGATGACGCGGCGGTACAAATCGTTCAGGTCCGAAGTCGCGAACCGGCCGCCGTCGAGCTGCACCATCGGGCGCAGGTCGGGCGGGATAACCGGGATGACGTTGAGAACCATCCACTCGGGACGGTTGCCGGACTGATGAAACGCCTCGGCTACCTCCAGGCGCTTGAGGATGCGCGTACGCTTTTGGCCAGTCGCCGTTTCCAGCTCCTCGCGCAGCTCTTTGGCCAGCGCTTCGGTATCGATTTCGGCAAGCAGCTCCTGAATCGCCTCGGCGCCCATGCCCGCACGGAAATCGTCCTCGTACTTTTCGCGCATATCCAGATACTCTTTTTCCGAGAGAATCTGCATTTTGGTAAGCTCCGTATCGCCCGGGTCGATGACGATGTACTTCGCGAAGTACAGCACCTTCTCCAGGTCGCGCGGAGAGATGTCGAGCATAAGCCCCATGCGCGACGGGATGCCCTTGAAGTACCAGATGTGCGACACGGGCGCGACCAGCTCAATATGGCCCATGCGCTCGCGGCGCACCTTCGCCTTGGTGATCTCGACGCCGCAGCGCTCGCAGACCTTGCCCTTGTAGCGGATGCGCTTATATTTGCCGCAGTGGCACTCCCAGTCCTTTGTCGGCCCGAAAATGCGCTCGCAGAACAGGCCGTCGCGTTCGGGCTTTAAGGTGCGGTAATTTATCGTTTCAGGCTTTTTCACCTCGCCGTAGGACCACTCGCGAATCTGGTCGGGCGAAGCAAGGCCAATCTTAATGGACGCAAACGAAATATTTTCCATCTGTCAAATACCTTCTTCCTGCAATCTGAACGGTTGGCGACGGTCTCCGGTTAAAACTCGTCTTCGGCAAGCGCTTCACCGGGGAACGCGTCTTCGTCCTCGTCCTCTGAAATATACTCGTTGAACGCGTCTTCGCCGAGTTCATTCTCCGCGTCCGCGTCGGTCACATACCCGTCGTCGAGCGACACGTCGTTTACGACGTCGCCCTCGGGCGCATAATCGCCCTCGTGCGGGATGCCGACCTCGTTAATCTCGTCTTCAAAGGTCTGACGCAGGTCAATCTCCTCGCCGTCGTTGTCCAGCACCTTGATGTCGAGCGCCAGGGACTGCAGCTCTTTAATCAAGACCTTGAACGACTCGGGAATGCCGGGCTTCGGCACATTGAGACCCTTGACAATGGATTCGTAGGTCTTGACACGGCCGACGACGTCGTCGGATTTCACGGTCAAAATTTCCTGCAGCGTATATGCCGCGCCGTAGGCCTCCAGCGCCCAGACTTCCATTTCGCCGAAGCGCTGGCCGCCGAACTGCGCCTTACCGCCGAGCGGCTGCTGCGTGACAAGCGAATACGGGCCCGTGCTTCTGGCGTGAATCTTGTCGTCAACCAGGTGGTGCAGCTTCAGGAAGTACATGACGCCGACCGTAACGGGATTATCAAATTTCAGACCCGTGCGGCCGTCGGTCAAAATGGACTTGCCGTCCTCACGGTAGCCGGCCTCCTTGAGCGCTTCGCGAATATCGGCTTCATGCGCGCCGTCAAAGACGGGGGTGGCAATCTTCTGGCCGAGCTTGCGGTACGCAAAGCCCAAATGCACCTCGAGCACCTGCCCGATGTTCATACGCGACGGAACGCCCAGGGGGTTGAGCACGATGTCCAGCGGCGTGCCGTCGTCCAGGAACGGCATGTCCTCCTGCGGGAGGATGCGCGAAACAACGCCCTTGTTGCCGTGGCGGCCCGCCATTTTATCGCCGACGGAAAGCTTGCGCTTCTGAGCGATATAGCAGCGCACAACCTTGTTGACGCCGGGACTTAATTCATCGCTGTTTTCACGCGTAAAGACCTCGACGTCCACCACGATGCCGTATTCGCCGTGCGGCACGCGCAAAGAGGTGTCGCGCACCTCGCGCGCTTTTTCGCCGAAAATGGCGCGCAGCAGGCGTTCCTCCGCCGTCAGCTCCGTCTCGCCCTTGGGCGTGACCTTGCCGACCAGGATGTCGCCGGAGTGGACCTCGGCGCCGATGCGGATGATGCCGTTTTCGTCCAGGTTCGCCAAAGCGTCCTCGCCGACGTTCGGGATGTCGCGCGTAATGTCCTCGGGTCCGAGCTTCGTGTCGCGGGACTCGAGCTCATATTCCTCAATGTGGACAGAGGTGTACACGTCGTCGCGCACCAGCTTTTCGTTGATGAGCACGGCGTCCTCGTAGTTATAGCCCTCCCAGGTCATGAAGCCGATTAAGGCGTTCTTGCCGAGAGAAATCTCGCCGTTGGCGGTGGCAGGGCCGTCGGCGATGACCTCGCCCTGCTCGACCTTCTGGCCGAGCGCCACAATCGGGCGCTGGTTGATGCAGGTCCCCTGGTTCGAGCGCATGAACTTGATGAGCTCGTAGGAATCGACCTTGCCGCCTCTGGCGGTAATTTCAATGTGGTCGGCGTCCACGGCGGTAACTTTGCCCGCGCGGCGCGCCAGCACAACGGTGCCGGAGTCCACGGCGGCCTTATATTCCATACCGGTGCCGACAATCGGCGATTCGGTCTTGAGCAGCGGCACGGCCTGGCGCTGCATGTTCGAGCCCATCAGCGCGCGGTTCGCGTCGTCGTTTTCCAGGAAGGGAATCATCGCCGTCGCGACGGAGACGACCATCTTCGGGGAAACGTCCATATAGTCCGCCTCGCCCGCTTCGACCTCCAGGAACTCGTCGCGGTGACGGGCGTTGACCTTTTTGTGCAGGAAGCGGCCGTTTTCGTCAAGCGGCTCGTTCGCCTGCGCGACGATGTAGTTGTCCTCGACGTCGGCGGTCATATAGGTGACCTCGTCGAGCACAACGCCGGTCTCCTTGTCAATGCGGCGGAACGGCGCTTCGATAAAGCCGTACTTGTTGATGCGCGCGAACGTGGCAAGGTACGAAATCAGACCGATGTTCGGACCTTCCGGCGTCTCAATCGGGCACATGCGCCCATAATGGCTGTAGTGGACGTCGCGCACCTCGAAGCCCGCGCGGTCACGCGAAAGACCGCCGGGGCCAAGGGCCGAAAGACGGCGCTTGTGCGTCAGCTCGGCAAGCGGGTTCGTCTGGTCCATGAACTGCGACAGCGGCGAAGAACCGAAAAATTCCTTAATCGCCGCCATCACGGGACGGATGTTGATGAGCGCGGCGGGCGTGACCTTGTCGGGTTCCTGCGCCTGCAGCGTCATGCGCTCCTTGACAACGCGCTCCATGCGCGAAAAGCCGATGCGGAACTGGTTCTGCAGAAGCTCGCCGACCGACCGGATGCGGCGGTTGCCGAGGTGGTCGATGTCGTCGGTGGTGCCCACGCCGTGCGCGATGCAGTTGAGATAGTTGATGGACGCGAAAATATCATCCACCGTGATGTGCTTCGGAATCAGGTCGTCGCTTCTTGCGGCAAGCTCCTCAAGCAGCGCGTCCTTGTCGTCGCCGCACTTGTCGAGCACCTCGCGCAGAACGTCGAAGCGCACCTTTTCGTTGATGCCCGCTTCTTCCAGCTCCTGCTCGCTTACCTGCGGCACATATTCCGCAATGTCGACCATGCCGTTGGAGAACACCTTAACGATGTCGCCCTCGTTGTCAAGCACGACGGTGTTGACGCCCTCCTGCTCCATGCGGTAGGCAAGCTCCGGCGTGATACGGTCGCCCGCGTCGGCCAGCACCTCGCCCGTAAGCCGGCTGATGACGGGCTCCGCCGCCGTAAAGCCGGTCACGCGCGCGGAAATGCAGAGCTTTTTATTGTATTTATAGCGGCCCACACGCGAAAGGTCGTAGCGGTGCGGGTCAAAGAACAGCCCGTCAAGCTGTGCCTGCGCCGTCTCGAGCGTCGGCGGCTCGCCCGGGCGAAGCCGCTTATAGACCTCGATAAGCGCCTGCTCGGTGTTGATGGTCGTATCCTTCGCCAGCGTCTCGCGGATGCGCACGTCGTCGCCGAAGAAATCCAGGATTTCCTGGTTCGTGCCAAGGCCCAGCGCGCGGATGAAGGTGGTGATATAGATTTTGCGGTTCTTGTCAATGCGGACATAGAACAGGTCGTTCTGGTCCGTTTCATACTCGAGCCACGCGCCGCGGTTCGGAATGACCGTCGCGGAGTAAAGCTCCTTACCGGTCTTGTCGTGCGTCATACCATAATAAACGCTCGGGGAACGGACCAGCTGGGAGATGATGACGCGCTCCGCGCCGTTGATGACAAAAGTGCCGCTGTCGGTCATGAGCGGGAAGTCGCCCATGTAGACCTCGTTCTCCTTAATCTCGCCGGTCTCCTTGTTCAAAAGCCTTGCGGTGACGCGCAGCGGCGCGGCGTATGTTGCGTCGCGCTCCTTGCACTCTTTAACCGTGTACTTGGGGGCGTCGTCCATCCGGTAATCCACAAAGCTTAAAACCAGATTGCCGGAATAGTCCGTGATGTCCGCGACGTCACGGAAGACCTCCTTGAGTCCCTCGTCGAGAAACCACTGGTACGAGTTCTTCTGGACCTCAATGAGGTTAGGCATTTGCATGACCTCATTGATCTTGGAAAAACTCATGCGTGTGTTTTTCCCGAGCTGTACAGGTTTCACATTCACCATAGGGCTAATCACGCTCCATTTCTTCGTTTGTGCTTTGAACGGCAGCCGCAAGGGCCGCGCCCGCGGTGGAAACGGCGTTCCGAGGGCTTGCATTTTCAAGGTTTTTGTGCTAAACTACCAATGCTTGAAAATCTGCAAGCAATAGAACACCACTATAATTGCAGTTTATATAGTTTACACTAGGACAAGGCGTTTGTCAAGACGCAATTTGGAAGTTTTTGTAATCTTTTTTCGATTTGAAATTTGCCTTTGGGGAGACGATGGATATGCAGGACCTGCAAGCGGTAAAACTCCGTCTGCGCGGCCTTTCTCTGCTGCGCGGGCTTTTGCAGGACGAAGTCTTTGCGGCCTTTTTCGCGCTTGCGCCGGCGCACGAGCCGCAGGAACGACGCGCGGAAAGCGTGGCGCGGTTTTGCGGCGCGCTTTTTTCCGTGACGGACGACCTTGCGGACTATGTGCGGGTGAAAATGCTGGAGGATGAAAACACCGTCGTGCGCCGCGCGGCGGCCGGCACGCTGACCGAAAGCTACCGCGCCGCGCTGGAGGCGGAGCTTGCGGCGCTGCAGGCGTTCGCCTCCGTCACGCCCGAAGACGTGCAGGCGTATACCGGTGCCCCGGTCCCGTTTGCGCATTGGCGCAATGCGCCGCTTGACCTGCGGGCCGTCTATTTCGACCAGCTGCAAAACATAGGCAAGCGCGGGTACGGCATTTGGGCGAAGTACCGGATGTTTATCCTCAAGGACGGCCAAATCGCGCCGGTCAAGCACCCCGACGAGCAGCGGCTGTCCGATTTTTCGGGCTACCAGCGCGAGCGCAGCCTGGTCATTGCAAATACCGAGGCGCTGCTCGCGGGCAAGCCCTGCAACAACGTGCTGCTGTACGGCGACGCGGGCGCGGGCAAGAGCAGTACCGTCAAGGCCATTGTCAACGAATACTGGACCGAGGGGCTGCGCCTTATCGAGGTCAAGAAAAACGAGCTGTTCTTTCTGCCGGATATTCTCGACCGGCTGGCGCGCAACCCGCTGAAATTCATCATTTTTATTGACGACCTGAGCTTCACGCGCTCGGACAGCGACTTCGGCGCGCTCAAGGCCATTTTGGAGGGCAGCGTCGCGGGGCGCAGCCGCAACATTGCGGTCTACGCAACGTCGAACCGCCGCCACCTTGTACAGGAAAGTATTTCCGACCGCAGCGGCGACGACCTGCACCGGCAGGACACCATTCAGGAGCTGACAAGCCTTTCGGCGCGGTTCGGGCTGCAGGTTACGTTCCTGAAGCCCGACAAAAAGCTGTTTGAGAAAATCGTTTTGGACCTTGCAAAGCAGCACAACGTCACGCTGGAGGCGGAAAAGCTGCTGCAGAAGGCGGAGGCGTTCGCCCTGCGCGGCGGCGGCAGAAGCCCGCGGCTTGCCAAGCAATTCATCGAGTACATCGCCTATTCCGAAAAAAACGCCGGCGCGTCTCAGAACATCTGAGCGCGCCGCTTGCATTTGCTTATAAAATCTGCTATTCTTAACCTAAACGCAATATGGGTACATACCGGCGCGTTTTCGGCTTGTCGGGTTAAGCGCCCGGCCGCTTTGCACACACCATAAAAGAGACTGGAGAGGAAACCAATGCGCGAACACGGATTTGACTGGGAGAACCCCGCCGTCATCAAGCGGAACAAGGAGGACGGGCACGTCATCGCCTTTTCCTATGACGACGCCGACGCCGCGGCGAAACGCGGGAACCCGAAAACCAAACTGTCCTTAAACGGCGACTGGAAATTCCACTGGCAGCGCGGCTTAAAGGACGAGCCGGCGCAGTTTTACGAAACGGACTTTGACGACAGCGCCTGGCGGACCATCCGCGTGCCGTCGGTCTGGCAGACCGAGCAGACGGGCAGCATCCCCTACTACTATGCGAGCACCTTCCCGCGCGCCATTTCCAGAAGCAAGCACAAAATTCCCTCCATCGACCACAACATGCAGGAAATCGGCCATTACCGGCGCACGTTCCTCCTGCCCGAAAATTTCGCGGACAAGGAAGTGTTCCTGCACTTCGGCGCGGTAAAGTCGGCGCTGGAGGTCTATGTCAACGGGGAGTTTGTCGGATATTCGCAGGGCTCGATGACCCCGCACGAATTCGACGTCACAAAATTCGTACACGCAGGCGAAAACCTTGTGTGCGCAAAGGTGTACCGCTACAGCGACGCAACCTATATTGAGGACCAGGATATGTGGTGGCTGTGCGGCATTTACCGTGAGGTGTACCTGTTCTGCGAAGAAAAGGTATGCCTGCGCGACTTTTTCATCACGACCGATCTGGACGCCGATTACAAGGACAGCGACACAAAGCTGGAGGTCACGGTGCAAAACTACACCGGCGCTGCGAAAAAAGCGCGCGTCAAGGCGGACATCCTCGCGCCCGACGGCAAGGCGGTACACTTCGGCGAGCTCGACTTCGACGCGGCGGCCGGCGGCACAACCGTACATTTGCAAAAGCTCGTCGAAAACCCGGCAAAATGGACGGCGGAAACGCCGAATCTGTACACTTTGCTTCTGACGCTTACATCGGACGGCAAGACGACGCACAAGGCGATTCGCTTCGGCTTTAAGAAAGTCGAAATCGTCGGCGAGCAGATTCTCTTCAACGGCAAGCCCCTGCTTTTGCGCGGGACGAACCGGCACGACTTCGACCCCGACCACGGCTGGGCGGTGCCGAAGGAGCGCTATTACCAGGACCTCGATTTGATGAAGCGCGCGAACATCAACTCCATCCGCACCTCGCACTATCCGGACGACCCGTTCTTCTATGAACTGTGCGACGAATACGGCTTCTATGTCATGGACGAATGCGACATGGAAAGCCACGGCGTCCGCCGCAAGGGCGTACCGGGCAGCAACCCGGTCTGGACGAACGCGGTTGTGGACAAAATGGAGCGCATGGTGCTGCGCGACCGCAACCACGCGTGCGTCTTCATGTGGTCGCTGGGCAACGAGGCGGGCGACGGCACGAATTTCACCAAGATGAAGGAAGCGGCGCTCGCGCTCGACAAATCCCGTCCGTTCCACTACGAGGGCGACTTTGATTTAACCAAATCCGACGTCATTTCGCGCATGTATCCGCTTAAAGATACGATGGATAAGCTCTGCAACAAGGAGCCCATCACCATCACGCTGTACGACAACATCGCAAACCAGCTCGCCGCGGACTCGAAGCCCATCCCGAAAGAGGCGTACACAAAGCCCGTGCTGCTGTGCGAATACGCGCACGCAATGGAAAACAGCCTCGGCAACTTCCAGGAATACATGGACGATTTCGAGGCGCACGACCATATGTGCGGCGGGTACATCTGGGATTTCGTCGACCAGTCGCTGCGGCTGAAAACGCCCGACGGCGACCATTGGCTCTACGGCACAGACTTCGAAAAAGCCGAGCCGCGCCGGCCGCTGCAGCTGCCGAACACCACGGCTATGACGGGCAGCAACACCTATTTCTGCGCCAACGGCATCGTCGCTGCCGACCGCAAGCCCCACCCCTCCTATTACGAGGTCAAAAAGGTCTACTGCGAAGTCAAGGTGACCGAAAAGGATGCCCAAAAGCAGCTGTTCACCGTAAAAAACAAGCACCTGTTCACCGACCTGTCCGATTTGGAATTCCGCTGGAGTGTGGAAGCGGACGGCGTGGAGGTGGAAAGCGGCGTGCTCGACGGCGTCAACGCTGCGCCGCAGACCGAGACGGACTTCACCATCCCCTACTCGCGCGACAAATTCCCGGCAGGCGCCGAGTGCCTGCTGACCGTCTACTTTGTCGAAAAGACCGCCAAGCGCTGGTGCGAGGCGGGCTATGTGCAGAGCTTTGACCAGTTCACCGTCCAAAGCGCGCAGCAAAAGGAAGAAGCGCACCCGGGCGAAAAGCTGCGAATCGAAAAGGGCGAAAACCAGGTCGCCGTCGCCGGAGAGACCTTTTCCATGACGCTTGCGGGCGGGCAGATTGTGTCGCTCGTCTATGACGGCCGGGAGCTTTTGAAAGACCCGGTTAAGCCGAATTTCTTCCGCGCGGTCACCGACAACGACCTGTCGAACACGAACTTTGTCCCGTTCCTCATTCCGCTGCACCCGTATTACGCCTGGCAGCGCGCGACGAACGGCGAAACGGGCCGCATCCGCGAGGTCAAGGAGAACGCGGACGGCAGCGTGGTTGTGGCGAGCACCTGGAGCGTCGGCGGGATGAAAGACGTCCAGTCGAGCGTAACGATTTATCCGGACGGGACGTTTGCGTGCGCGCTTTCGGGCACGCCGCGTCACACCCTGACGCGCTTCGGCACGCAGATGGGCTTTATCCGCGCGCTCGACCGTGTGAAATGGTACGGCCGCGGCCCGCAGGAAACCTACTGCGACCGCAAGACCGGCGGGCGCGTGGGCATCTACGAAATGGACGTTGCGGACTTGGAGCACCACTATATGCGCCCGCAGGAAAACGGCAACCGCACCGACGTGCGCTTTGTGGAGCTGACGGACGACAATGGCAAGGGGCTTCGCTTTGAGGCCGAGGCCGGCGCGCCGCTGCAATTCTCGGCGTGGCACTACACGCAAAACGAGCTGGAAAAGGCGACGCATATCCACGAGCTTACGCACAAGGATATTACGACGTTTAACTTTGACTTGGCGCAGCTCGGCGTCGGCGGCGACATGCCGGGCGACGCGCACGTCCGCGAACCGTATATCCTGCACGCGGGCACGCCGTTTGCCTACCGCTTTACGGTACGGCCCATCCGCTGACCGCAAAATACAGCAAAAACGCCCGGGCCGCGCGGCCCGGGCGTTTGTTTGTGCTGGGAACTCAGTTGTTGACGAGCTTGTCTTTTTCGTCGTTCCAGCTGTAGAGCTTGCGGACTTCCTCGCCGACCTTTTCCGACGGATGCTCTGCGGCAAGCTTGCGCATCGCCTTGAAATGGACCTGACGGCCCGCAGGCGACATATCGAGCAGGAATTCCTTGGCGAAGGTGCCGTCCTGGATGTCGGACAAAATCTTCTTCATCGCCTTCTTGGTGTCGTCGGTGATGATCTTCGGCCCGGTGACATAGTCGCCGTATTCCGCCGTGTTGGAGATGGAATACCGCATCCCCGCAAAGCCGCTCTGGTAAATCAGGTCGACAATCAGCTTCATCTCATGGATGCACTCGAAATACGCGTTGCGCGGGTCGTAGCCCGCTTCGCACAGCGTTTCAAAGCCCGCCTGCATCAGCGCGCAGACGCCCAGGTCGGTCTCGGTCTCGGTGCGGAACGTCGTTTCCAGAACGCCCGCACGCGCGCCGCCGATAGCCAGCGCATACGCAAGCGCCATATCCAGCGCGCGGCCGGTCGCATCCTGCTGGACGGCGACCAGGCACGGCACGCCCTTGCCCGCCTGATATTCGGAGCGGACGGTGTGGCCGGGGCCCTTGGGCGCGACCATGGTGACGTCCACGTCTTTCGGCGGGACAATGCAGCCGAAGTGGATGTTGAAGCCGTGGGCGAACATCAGCATATTGCCGGGCTCGAGGTTGGGCTCGATGTCCTTTTTATACATATCCGCCTGCAGCTCATCGTTGATAAGAATCATGATGATGTCGGCGCGCTTGGCAGCCTCCGCCGCCGTATAGACCTGAAAGCCCTGCGCCTGCGCCTTCGCCCAGGACTTGCTGCCCTCGTAAAGGCCGATAATGACGTTGCAGCCCGATTCCTTCGCGTTGAGCGCGTGGGCGTGGCCCTGGCTGCCGTAGCCGATGACCGCAATGGTCTTGCCGTCAAGCAGCGAAAGGTTGCAGTCCTCCTGATAGAACATTCTTGCTTCTGCCATGAGAATGACCTCCTAAAAGAATTTGCGAAAAGTTGTATGACAATGCTTTTCGGTTGTCATACAACCATTATAGCCTGTAATTTTCCCCTGTCAAGTCTTTTTTACGATTCGTCCAAAGAAATCTGCTCGTGCTGCACGGCGTGGTGCAAATGCACCGTCACCGCGCTCTTCACCGCGGCCGCGTCGCGCTTTTTGAGAAACTCCATAATCAGAATGTGGTCCTTGTACGCGTCGGCGGCAATCACCTCCAGGTTTTGCGCATAGGCGAAGGTCTGTTCAATCGTGCGCGTGAGCGTCGGCATGAATTGCCCCAAGAACTCGTTGTGCGACGCTTTGATAATCGCGCCGTGGAACGCGCTTTCCGACGCGATGCGGTTTTTGCCGCGCGGGTCGAGCTTCAGCTCTCGCTGGCACGCTTCGCCGAGCGACAAAATCTGCGCAATTTCCTCGTCGCTTGCGCGCTTGCACGCCAGCGCCGCCGCCTCCGGTTCAAAAATCAGCCGCGCTTCATAAAGGTCGCGCAGCGCCACCTTCATCTGGACAAGCTCCTGGACGTTAACCCCGCTGTGCGCCATGCGGTCCAGCTCCCCCGTCACAAAGGTCCCGCAGCCGCGGCGCACCTCCAAAAGCCCCTCGGAGGCAAGCGTGCGTATCGCCTCGCGCAGCGTCGTGCGGCTGATTCCGAGCGACACGGACAATTCATTTTCGTTGGGCAGCTTTTCGCCGCAGCGGTATTTGTGTTCTTCCAAAATTTGCGTGCGCAGCCGCTCGGCGGTGCGCTGGGAAAGGCTTTCCGTCTGCATGGTCGTTCATTCCCCTTTTCAAGGCTGTTTTCCACTATACTCCATTTCCGTAAAAAATGCAAACCCCAGCCCCGCAATGCTGTTGCGCAGGCGGCCCGTATCAACCGGCGCGAGCTTTTTTGCATACTTTTCCGCCTGCAGTCCGCATTCCTCCAGCGCGTTTTCGACCGCTTCGCGCATGGCGGCAATCACCTTGTCGGCGTTGCCTTCAAAATTTGCGTTCATATTTCCTCACACAAAAGGCACGATCGCCTTGATGCCCTTCAAAAAGTCCCTTGCCTTTGCAAGAAACGCATTATCCGTCAGATATTCGATGCCGAGCGGCGTAATCATGCAGTCGTCCAAATTGACCGGATACGGGTGCTTCAAGCCGTCCACATCCGCAAATATAACGCCGTCTATGAGCCCGAGCCTGTGCATGTTATACACGATATATGCCCAATACTTCGCGTTCAGCGTCTGCCCGTTCGCCTTGAAAAAGTCGCTGTCCGCGCAAAGCCGCTTCGGGTCGGGTTCTTCCCCGCGTTTCAGACAGGTATACAGGTACGCGAGAAGCTGATACACGATCACATGGAAATCATCTTTGGCCATTTTCCGCTTCCCCTTGTCTCTGCTCCGCGTAATATTCATCTAAAAATTTTTTAGCTAAGCTCGCCATCGTCCGATCACTATCTAGCTCACCGTCATACTCGCCTAAAATCGGGTCGTTTTCTGAATACGGAACAGCCTTTGACGCAATTGCTTTTAGTTCTTCTATCTCACTTTTCGATAAATTGTGTTCCATATTGTTCCGCCTCCCGTAGAAATGTGCGAATTTGCTTTATGTATGCAGCAACATCATTGTTTGTCACGTAGCTATCCAGCTTTTGTTTCGATTGCATCCAGGCTTTCACCACCATAAGCCCATCAAATACGTTGGTTTTGTGAATACAAAAGATCTTCCCGTTATTCGTCGCCACCACCATGGTCGTTTGCGATGCATCTAACAAAAAGCGCTCTATATCCGTGCCGCTGAATATCTCACCGTCCGGATGTGTATGCACGGTTACGTGCGATGCATTTACGGACGGTAAATACACTCTGTTATCTCCCGGCTTTCCGATTCGGATATCAATCAACCGATTCATGCTTGTATCATACACGCACCCAGCCTCAGTCCCGAGAGGCTCGTTTTTCACAGCTCGAAGAAGCGCTTGGCTTTCTTGCTGCAGCTTCTTAGCGGCTGCAGCGCTCCATTCTTTCGGCTGCACCAACGGTACGGCATTTATGGCATCGTCCGTAATTGGGAGCGCTTTAAGCTGTGTGCTTTTAAGTATACCATGGTTCGAGCTGTTTGTCTGCCCTCTTTTCCACTTCTCCCACTCCCTGTAGCTCATGTCGTCTATACGTTCATACTTCCCGGTTTCCGGGTTTTTGATGCGGCGCTTTGCCGGTATCGATTCCGCGCGCCTGTGCTTTCAAAATTCCGTCGAGCCTGCCCGCGTTTTCCGCGCCTGTTGTGGCCGCCCTTCCCTGCGCAAAAAAGGATTGACAAGAGGTTTTGTCTGCCGTATAATCGTTGTATGACAACTGCTGTAAAACATCATACAACAGTTTGAAGATGTCTGACAGGAGGCTTTCCTATGCAGCTACACAGCAAAAACGTCCTCGCGGGTGTGGAACGCGCGCCGAACCGCAGCCTGTTCTACGCGATGGGGTACACGAAGGAAGAGCTGGAGCGTCCGCTCATCGGCGTCATTTCCGCGCACAGCGAAATTGTCCCCGGCCACATTCACCTCGACAAAATTGCCGAGGCGGTCAAGGCGGGCGTGCGCATGGCGGGCGGCACGCCGATTGAGGTCCCGTCCATCGGCGTGTGCGACGGTATTGCGATGGGGCATATCGGCATGAAATACTCCCTGCCCTCCCGCGAGCTGATTGCCGACAGCGTAGAGACCATGGCGACGGCGCACGGCTTTGACGGGCTGGTGCTCGTGCCCAACTGCGACAAAATTGTCCCCGGCATGCTGCTCGGTGCGCTGCGCATCAACCTGCCGACAGTCGTCTGCTCCGGCGGGCCGATGATGTCCGGTCTGGTCGACGGAGTCGAAACCTCGCTTTCCAAAATGTTTGAAGCCGTCGGTGCGCGCAAGGCGAACCTCATCGACGACGCAAAGCTTTGCGAATTTGAGAACAACACCTGCCCGGGCTGCGGCTCGTGCTCCGGAATGTACACCGCCAACAGCATGAACTGCCTGTGCGAATCCTTGGGCATCGCGCTGCCGGGCAACGGCACCATCCCCGCCGTGCACGCCGGCCGCGTCCAGCTTGCAAAGCGCGCGGGCATGGCCATTATGCACCTGGTCGAAAACGACATTAAGGCGCGCGACATCGTCAACGAAAAGTCGCTGAAAAACGCGCTCGCCTGCGACATGGCGCTCGGCTGCTCGTCCAACTCCGTTTTGCACCTGCTCGCCATCGCCAAAGAAGCCGGCTGCCCGATGGACTTGAAAATGTTCAACGAAATGAGCGCAAAGGTGCCGAACCTCTGCCACCTGGCGCCCGCCGGCCCGACGCACATGCACGACCTCAACAACGCGGGCGGCGTGCCTGCGGTGCAGGCGGAGCTTGCGAAGAAAGGGCTTCTCGACCTGACCCTGCTCACCGTAACCGGCAAAACCGTCGGCGAAAACATTGCGGGCGCGTACATTAAGGATGAAAACGCCATTCGTCCCATTACGAACCCCTACAGCGAAACGGGCGGGCTTGCGATTTTGTGGGGCAATATCGCAAAGGACGGCTGTGTCGTCAAGCGCAGCGCCGTCGCGCCCGAAATGCTGGTCCACACGGGTCCCGCGCGTGTGTTCGACAGTGAGGACGAAGCGATTGCGGCCATCTATGGCGGCAAAATCCACGACGGCGACGTGGTGGTCATTCGCTACGAAGGCCCGGTCGGCGGCCCCGGAATGCGCGAAATGCTCAACCCGACCTCGGCGCTTGCCGGCATGCAGCTCGACAAAACCGTCGCGCTGATCACCGACGGCCGCTTCTCCGGCGCGTCGCGCGGCGCTTCCATCGGCCATGTCTGCCCCGAGGCGGCCTGCGGCGGCGAGATTGGCCTTGTAAAGGAGGGCGACGTGATTGAAATTGACATTCCCAACGCGAAGGTCAACGTCCGCGTTTCGCCCGAGGAGCTCGAAAACCGCCGCAAAACGTATGTGCCGCATCCGCCGCGCATCACAAGCGGCTGGCTTGCGCGCTACGCGCAGATGGTCTCCTCTGCAAAAGACGGCGCCGTCATGAAAATTTAACAGCCGGAAACGATGCGGCGCCCGCCGTCCGAGCATGGACAGCGGGCGCTTGTTTTTATCTATGGCTCAAGCTTCGGGAAACGCCGACGTCTCCGTTTTCAGGACGTTCCCCTGCCGGTCGGCAAAATCGACGGTGCAGCCGCCGCGGCAAACGCACACGTTGGCGCTGATGTAGTCGCGCTTTCCTTTCGGCATCCCGCCCACCAAGGTGTCGCACGCAAGGCCGCGCGTGCAGCGCGCGTCGTCGGGGAACATGGTTTTATCCGCCCCGCGCAGCGTCCCTACAAGCTGCCCGTCTGGCGTGCGGGTCGTGCCGCGCGGCAGGATATAGATTTCGTGAAAATGCCCGCTGAACAGAAGCTGCGGGCGTATTTTTTCGTTGAGCGCCCTGCACCAGCGCCCATACAAATCGTCCTCGATGTCGAACGGCGCTTCGCCGCGCATCACTTCCTGGTTGCGAACGTTAAACGGCACATGGGAGACGACGAACCGGTACAGAACGTCTTTTTCACGATAGCTGCCGCCGTCGGCAAGCGCTTCGAGATACGCCGTCTGCGCCATACGGAACGGATGGAACGCCGCCGTGCCGCCGTATTCGCGGTGCCCGTCGACCTTGTCCTCGCCGCAGTCGAGCACCACGAACCACATGCAGCCGACGCGCGCATAGAAATAGGCGTTCCCGTTCGCGGTCGGGTACAGCGCGGCGAGCTTTTCCGCCGCCGCGCCGCGCAGGTCGTGGTTGCCGCGCGAAAGCAGGACGGGCTTTTCGCCGCCGACGATGTCGGAAGCAATTTTATACGGCAAAAGCGTCTGTGAAACATGCGCGCTGAAATCCTGAATATCGCCGTTTAAGATGAGCAAATCGAGCCGGTCGCCGAAGTAGCGTCCCGACAAAGACGCCGCCTTGCGAATCCCGTGGCAGTCGGAAATATGGCAGATGCGGATATCCTCGGTTTTTTCGACTGGGAAAAAGCGGTACTCCGCCGCGACGTCCTTGCCGTGCAGGCAGCCGAACGGCAGGCGCAGGTAGGCGCGCCGGCACACGACGCGGTACGCGCGCGCCGTGTTGAGCGCGGCCTGCGGGACACGGATAAGATGGACGCGCGTGTCGGAAATGCGCACACCGTTTGCCGCGTCGTAATACGTTTCGCCATTGATTTCAACGGATACAAGCGTTTTGGCGCGCACGGGGACGGCAATAACGTAGCTGTCCTCCACCGCGCAGACCGCCGGGTGGCACAAAAGCGGGTACAAAACGGGTTTCATGGCTTCCTCCCAAAATCAGCTGAGTTCAAACATGCCGTGGTACAGCTTGTAATACATCCCTTTTTGCGCAAGCAGCTCGTCGTGCGTGCCGCGTTCGACGACCCGGCCGTGCGCAAGCACCAGAATGGCGTTCGCATTGCGCACGGTGGAAAGCCGGTGCGCAATCACAAAGACCGTCCGGCCCTGCATCAGGCTGTCCATCCCCTTTTCAATCAGCCGCTCGGTGCGCGTGTCGATGGAGGAGGTCGCCTCGTCCAAAATCAGCACCGGCGGGTCCGCGACGGCCGCGCGCGCAATCGCCAAAAGCTGGCGCTGCCCCTGCGACAGGTTTGCGCCGTCGGCGGTCACGAACGTGTCGTACCCCTGCGGGAGCCTGCGGATAAAGGAATCCGCGCTCGCAATGCGCGCCGCCTGTTCGATTTTCTCCATCGTAGCGCCGGGCTTGCCGAAGCGGATATTGTCGGCGATGGTGCCGGTGAACAGGTGCGTATCCTGCAGCACAATGCCCAAAGAGCGGCGCAGGTCGTCCTTGCGGATGTCGCGCACATCAATCCCGTCGTACAGGACGCTGCCGCCCTGCACGTCGTAAAACCGGTTGATAAGATTCGTAATGGTCGTCTTGCCCGCGCCCGTTGCGCCGACGAACGCGATTTTCTGGCCGGGCTTTGCATAGAGGCTCACATGCTGCAAAATCGGGTGGTTCGCCCGGTAGCCGAAGGTCACATCCGCAAAGCGGACGTCTCCGCAAAGCTTTTGCAGCGTCCCGTCCGTTTTGCGCCAGGCCCAGGTCTTGGTCGGGGCGTCCGTCGCCCGCAAAACGCCGTTTTGCTCTTCGGCGTGTACCAGCGTCACATGCCCCTCGTCGGTTTCCGGGGTTTTGCGCAGCACCTCAAAAATGCGCTCGGCGCCCGCCAGCGCCGCCAAAAGAAAGTTGGACTGCTGGGTGAACTGGTTGATGGGCGCCGCCGCCTGCCGCACGAACACAAGGTAGCTGGCAAGGCTGCCGACGTCCGTAAACCCCTGCATGGCCATAATGCCGCCCAATACGGCGACAATCGCGTAATTGACATAGGAAATGCTCACGACGGCCGGCACCATCGTTGCGGCATAGCTCTGCGCGCCGGTACCGGCCTTGCGCAGCGCCTCGTTCTTTTCGCGGAACGCCGCCAGGTTTTCTCCCTCGTGGTTAAAGACCTTCACGACCTTCTGCCCGGTGACCGTTTCCTCAATATAGCCGTCGAGCGCGCCGATGTGCTTTTGCTGGCGGTCATAGTACTTTTTGCTGTGGCGGCCGCTGTAGCGGATATACAGGAACATCACAAGGTAGCAAAGCGTTACGACCAGTGACAGCCGCCAGTTGAGCACATACAAAAGCACCAGCGTCCCCGCGATTTGGATGAAGCTCTGAATCGCCATGGAAAAGCTGTTGTTGAGCGCGTCGGCAACCGTATCGACGTCGTTGGTAAAATAGCTCATGACGTCGCCGTGCGGCGTTGCGTCAAAGAACTGAAGCGGCAGCTTTTGCACATGCGAAAACAAATCGCGCCGGATATCATAAAGCACCTTCTGCGCCATGCGCACCGTCAGCTGCGTATAGCCGTAAGCGGTCGCGACGCCGATAAGGAAGATGCCCGCCGCCGCAAGAACGCCCAAAAGCAGGGTGTGCACGTCGCCGTCCACCAGGTTGTTGACAATGGGCCGAATCATGTACGTCCCCAAAAGGCCCGCTACGCTGCTGACCGTAACGAGCAGCGCCACAACCAGCAGCAGCGCCAGATGCCTGCCCATGTACCGGAACAGCACATGCAGGGTAAAGCCCAGATTTTTCGGCTTTTTAGAGCTGATTGTTCTGGCCATCGCCGTCCCCTCCCCGCATCTGCGTCGCATAGATTTCCTGGTAAATCGGGTCGCTTTCAAGCAGCGCTTCGTGCGTGCCGACGGCGTGCACGCGCCCGTCGTCAAGCACCACGATGCAGTCGCTGTGCATCACGGAGGTAATGCGCTGCGCGATGATGATTTTCGTCATGTTCTGCAAAGCGGAAAG
>CASGAS010000027.1:19743-37727 GCA_949299505.1 uncultured Eubacteriales bacterium | reverse complement strand
CGACACCTATGACCGCGAAAGCGCCAAGGTGTTCCTCGGGGAATATGCCGCGACATCCAAGGGCGTCGGGACCATCCAGACCAAGTCGAACCTGAAAGCCGCCATGGCGGAGGCGGCGTATATGACCGCGCTTGAGCGCAACGGCGACGTGGTCGTTATGGCGTCTTACGCGCCGCTGCTTGCAAAGGTCAACGCGCAGGAATGGACCATCAACATGATTTGGTTCGACGCGCACAGCGTCGTGCGCACGCCGAGCTATTATACGCAGATGCTGTTTATGAACAACACGGGCTCCCAGTATGTCGACGCCGAGCTGCCTGCGGGGACCGAAGGTTTGTACCAGTCCGTTACGGTGGATACGGACAATCAGATTTTGTATGTCAAGCTGGTCAACACGACCGGCGAGACGCGCGAAATCACATACCGTGCAAAGGACTTCGGAACGCTGCGGTATTCCGACATGCTCACGCTTTCCGACCGGTCGCCGGCCGCGTGCAACGAAATTGGCAAGACCTGCATTGTTCCGAAGACCGTGAAAACGACTTCGACCGACGACGGCGGGGTCACGGCGCGCATAGACGGATATTCAGTCAACGTCCTGCGCATCACCTACGGCGAAAACCGGACGCAGAAAGGCCTTTACACCTTGCCGCGCATGCCGGAGACCCGCAGGTTTTACACGGGGCTTGAGACCGCGCTGATTTGGGGTATTCCGTCCGCAGCCGTCGTTGTCGGCGTGGGCGTAGGGCTGCTTGTGCGGTACACGCGCAGAAAGCGCAGGAAATAATCGGCAGCGTCGGGTATAACCGGCGGCACAGCCTGTTTTGCGGGCTGTGCCGCTTTCCGTCTGTCTGCGGTTTCGGAGGAATGTATGGAAACTGTAATCGCTTGGATTGAACGCGCCAATGCGGCAATCAACGGCGTCGTGTGGGGCGTGCCCATGCTCGTGCTGCTCATCGCGACCGGCGTATACCTGACCGTCGGCACCGGCTTTTTCCAGGTGCGGCGGTTCGGCTACGTTATGAAAAACACGCTCGGCTCGGTTTTCCGCGACAAAAGCGCGCGCAAGACCGACGCCAAGGGCGCGATTTCCCAGTTCCAGGCGCTGGCGACGGCGCTTGCGGCCACCGTCGGCACGGGCAACATCGTCGGCGTCGTCACCGCCATAGCGGCGGGCGGACCGGGGGCCGTGTTCTGGATGTGGGTTTCCGCCTTTTTCGGGATGATGACCAAGTACGCCGAAATCGTCCTGGGCATTTATTTCCGCCACAAGGATGCGAACGGCGAGTGGGTCGGCGGCCCGATGTACTACATAGAAAAGGGCCTGCGGCAAAAATGGCTGGCCGTCGCGTTTTCGATTTTCTGCCTGTTTGCGTCGTTCGGCATCGGCTCCATTGCGCAGGTCAACGGTATTGCGGGCGCCATGCAAAACTCCTTTCATGTGCCGAATTATGTGACCGGCGCCGTCGTCTGCCTTTTGACCGCTGTGATTGTATTCGGCGGGATGAAGCGCATGGTTGCCGTCACCGAAAAGTTTGTGCCGTTCATGGCGATTTTGTATGTCTGCGGCGCCGTCGCCGTCATTGCGCTCAACGCAGAGCACCTGGGTGAGGCGTTCCGCTCGATTTTTGCCGGCGCGTTTTCGCTGCGCGCGGTGGGCTCCGGCGCGGCCGGGTATGTGATTGTCCGCGCCATGCGCTACGGCTTTGCGCGCGGCGTCTTTTCCAACGAAGCGGGCCTCGGCTCCTCGGTGATGGTCCACAGCTGCTCGGACGTCAAAGAACCGGTCAAACAGGGGCTTTGGGGCGTGTTCGAGGTCTTTTTCGACACCATCGTCATCTGCTCGCTGACGGCGCTGACGGTCCTTTGCACCGGCGCGCACAACGTCGAGGGCCTTGAGGGGATAGACGTGACCATCTACGCCTTCCAAAGCGCGCTTGGACCGTTCGGCGGGTATCTGGTTTCCGTCGGCCTTGTGTTATTTGCTTTTTCCACGCTTTTGGGCTGGACGGTTTACGGCGGCCGCGCCGCCGGGTATCTCGGCGGCAAGCGGTTCACCGCCGTGTACCGCGTTGTGTTTCTGGCGACGGTGTTCCTCGGCTCGGTTTCCTCGGTGCAGCTCGTCTGGGATTTGTCCGACACGTTCAACGGCTTAATGGCGCTGCCCAACTTGGTCGGCGTGCTGTTCTTGTCGCCGCTGGTGTTTCGTATTACAAAGAATTATACGCGCCGCGTGTTCGGCGGCGAGCAGATTTCCCCCTTGCTGTCCTACAGCCAGCCGGACGCGCCGAAGCGTACCGCGCGCGTCAAGCAGGAGACAGAAAAATAAAAGCAGAACGGAAATGCCCGCTTTTCTCCGCGGGCATTTTTCTTTCCCGCCGGCCATAAAATAGGGCAGGGGGGTGTGAAGATGGTCATCCGGCTCAAAAAACTGTTGTGCATTTTGCTGGGCGTTTTTTTGGTTCTGCTCGGCCTTTTTCTGCTGCTCGGGGGCCTTTTAGAGCCGGGTTTTCTCCGCTGACGGCGGCAGCGGCAAGAAAAGGTTGACAAATCCGATTTGATACGGTATTATAATACCACGTTATCGCTTTACTAAGCTAAATCGGAGGAAGAAATATGAAAAAGCTTATCTGCCTGCTTTTGGCCGTTGTGCTGATGGTCTGCGGCCTTGCCGCCTGCGGTTCCAAAGAGAATCCCGACACGGCGGCGTCCGATCTTGCCTATGTGCAGGGAAAGGGCACGCTTGTCGTCGGCGTTACCGTGTATGAACCGATGAACTATCAGGCTGAGGACGGCACCTGGCTCGGGTTCGATACCGAATACGCCCAGGCCGTCGCCGAAAAGCTCGGGGTCGAGGCGGAATTTGTCATCATCGACTGGGACAACAAGTACACGGAGCTTGACGCAAAATCCATCGACTGCATCTGGAACGGCATGACCATTACCGAGGAGGGCCGCCTGAACGCGGACATTTCCGACCCGTACGTTGAAAACGCGCAGGTCGTCGTCATGGCAAAGGACAAGCTGGCCTCCTACCCGGACGCGGAAAGCATGAAGGAACTGACCTTTGCGGTCGAAACGGGCTCCGCCGGGGAAAAGGAAGCGGCCAACGCCGGCTTTGAAAACGTCGTTGTTGTCGCCGACCAGGCCACCGCGCTGCTGGAAGCGGCCAGCGGGTCCGCGGACGCGTGCATTATTGATATCACCATGGCCGACGCCATGACAGGCGAGGGTACGAGCTATGCGGACTTCGGCTACAGCGTCCGCCTTGCGCCCGAGGAGTACGGCATTGCGTTCCGCAAGGGCTCGGACCTTGTCGCCAAGGTCAACGAGATTACGGACGAGCTGCTCGCCGACGGGACGCTCGACGCGCTGGCCGAGGAATACGGCGGCCTGAAGCTTATCAAATAAGAAACCGAAAATTCGATACCGCAGCCGGCAGAAAGGCTTGCTTTCTGCCGGTTCGCGCTGTCTTAAAGGAACCTGCTTATGTTTTGGAACGTGACGCAAAGCCTTTTGGAGGGCTTTGGCAAAACGCTTGAAATTTTTGCGCTTACGCTGCTTTTGGCGCTGCCGCTGGGGCTGCTTTTGAGCTTCGGCTCCATGTCGCGCTTTCGGCCCGTCAAGTGGCTTGTCAAGACGTTTATCTGGATCATCCGCGGCACGCCGTTGATGCTGCAGCTGATTGTCATCTATTACGGCCCCGGCCTTGTCGGCGCGTGGGCGCAGGCGCTCGAGCAAAGCAACTTTTTGGTGGACTGGCTCGCGTCCTGGTCGGTGTTCGACCGGTTCGTCGCGGTTATTGTGGCGTTTGTCATCAACTATTCCTGCTATTTTTCCGAAATCTACCGCGGCGGCATTGAAAGCATCTCCCGCGGGCAGTATGAGGCGGGGCAGGTGCTGGGCATGACGCGTACGCAGGTCTTTTTCCGCGTTGTGCTGCTGCAGGTCGTCAAGCGCATCGTACCGCCCATGAGCAACGAAATCATCACGCTGGTCAAGGATACGTCTTTAGCGCGCATCATCGCGGTGTATGAGGTCATTTGGGCCGGGCAGGCGTTTATTAAATCCGACGGGCTTTTGTGGCCGCTGTTTTACACGGGCGCGTTCTATCTTCTCTTCAACGGGCTTTTGACCATCGTGTTTGGCCGCATCGAAAAGAAACTCGATTATTTCAGAGGGTAAGCTATGGCGATTTTAGAAGTGCAGAATATCTGCAAGCGGTTCCAGCAAAACGAAGTGCTCAAGGGCATCAGCTTTTCGCTGGAGGAGGGGCGTGTGCTCTCCGTTATTGGTTCGTCCGGCAGCGGCAAAACCACGCTTTTGCGCTGCATTACGGGGCTGGAGACCGCCGACAGCGGCAAAATTTCGGTGGGCGGCCGCGTAACCTTTGACAGCAGCCGGACCGAAAAGCTTACAAAAGCCGAAAAGCGCGAAAACCAGCTTTGCACCGGCCTTGTGTTCCAGTCCTTTAACCTGTTCCCGCAGTACACGGTGCTGCGCAACGTAACGCTGGCAAAGGAACTGCTTGTCAAGGAAACGTGCCGCGCCGAAAAATGCGGCAAAGCCGAGCAAAAAGCGCGCCTTGCCGCAGTGCCCGAGGAGGCTAAGCGCATTATTGAAAGCGTCGGCCTTTCCGACAAGCTCGACAGCTATCCCTGCGAGCTTTCCGGCGGCCAGCAGCAGCGCGTTGCTATCGCGCGGGCGCTGATGCTCTCGCCCAAGGTTCTGTGCTTTGACGAGCCGACCTCCGCACTCGACCCGGAGATTACCGGCGAGGTGCTTGCCGTTATCCGCAAGCTGGCAAAAGAGGGTCGCACGATGCTTATTGTCACGCACGAAATGGGTTTTGCGCGCGAGGTGTCCGGCGAGGTCATCTTCATGCACGACGGCGTAATCGGCGAGCAGGGCACGCCGGAGGAAATCTTCGACCATCCGAAGACAGCGCGCCTGCAGGAGTTTTTAAGCGCGGCGCTGCGCGCATAAGGCGTTTTCGCGCTGCGCAAAAAGAAAAAGCGTACCCGCCCGGGTACGCTTTTTTCTTTTGCGTCGTTTACATCGCTTCTACGATATCGCGCGTATCGCGTGCGATTAAAAGCTCTTCGTTGGTCGGTAGGACGAATACGCGGACCTTGGAGTCTTTCGTGGAAATTTCGCCCTCTTTGCCTTTGACAAGCGTCGCGTTGAACGGCTTGTCAATCGCGATGCCGAGATACGAAAGCCCGTCGCAGACAATGGCGCGCATGTCGTCGGCGTTTTCGCCGATGCCGCCGGTAAAGACGATGGCGTCGATGCCGTCCATCGCCGCCGTGTACGCGCCGATATACTTCTGGATTTCATAAATCTGGATGTCGCGGGCGAGCTTTGCGCGCGCGTTGCCCTCGGCGGCGGCTTTTTTTACGTCGCGGTCATCCGAGGAAAGCCCGGAAATACCGAGAATGCCCGACTGCTTGTTGAGCAGCGTCTCCATTTCGTCGACGCTCTTATGTTCCTTTTTCATGATGTACAGCACCGCCGACGCGTCAATGGCGCCCGTGCGCGTTCCCATAATTTCGCCGTCTAGGGGCGTAAGGCCCATCGAAGTGTCCAGGACCTTTCCGTTTTTCACCGCCGTAATGGAGGAGCCGTTGCCCAGGTGGCAGGTGACGAGCTTGAGCTCTTCTAACGGCCGGCCCATGACTTCGGCGCAGCGCGCGCTGACAAAGCGGTGCGACGTGCCGTGGAAGCCGTATTTGCGAATCCCGTATTTTTCATAGTATTCATAGGGCAGACCGTACATATAGGCCTTGGGCGGCATGGTGGAGTGGAACGCGTTGTCAAACACCGCAATCTGCGGCACATCCGGTCCAAACAGCTCGATGCTCGCGCGGATGCCCTCCAAATGCGCGGCGTTGTGCAGCGGCGCAAGGTCGCACAGGCTTTCAATTCCGTCAATAACGGACTGGTCGATGCGCACGCTCTTGTTAAACAGCGACCCGCCCTGGACGACGCGGTGGCCGACGGCGGTGATTTCGGAAATGTCGTCGAGCACCTTTGACTCGCCCGAGGTCAGCACATGCTTGACTTCGTGAAACGCGGCCGTGTGGTTTTCCATCGGTACGGGCGCGTCTTTTACGGCGACCTTTCCGTTTTGCGTGTAATGCGTGTAGGAAATACAGCTTTTCGCCGTATCCTTGACGCGCTCGCAAATCCCTTTTGCGATCATCTGCTCGTTGTCCATGTCGATCAGCTGATATTTCAGCGACGAGCTGCCCGCATTGATGACCAGAACTTTCAAAAAAACTCCTCCGTATCCATTTTAATCTTGCAAGAAATCGGGAACCATATTATTATATACATACTCTGTCAGAAAAGCAAGAGAGAAAGGGGAAAAAGGCATGTCGGTTGCAGGCATTATTGCAGAATATGACCCGTTCCACAACGGGCACCTGCTGCATTTGCGCGAAACGAAAAAGCTTGCGCCAAACGGCGTCGTCGTCGTGCTCGGCGGCAATTTTACCCAGCGCGGCGCGCCCGCCGCTTTTCCGAAGCGTGTGCGCGCAAAAATGGCGCTCGAAGCCGGGGCGGACCTTGTGCTGGAGCTGCCGCTGCCTTTTTCCATGGCACGCGCGGAGACGTTTGCATCCGGCGGCGTCGAGATTTTGGCGGCGCTCGGTGTGGTGGACACGCTTTCCTTCGGCAGCGAATGCGGCGACCTTTCCCTACTGCAAAAGGCGGCGGACGCGGTCGACAGCGAAAAAACGCAGGCGGCCGTCCGCACGGCGCTGCAAAGCGGCATGACCTATGCCGCGGCGCGGGAAACGGCTGTGCGGGCATGCTTCGGGGACACGCTTTCGGACGTTCTGCACGAGCCGAATAATATTTTGGGCGTCGAATACCTGCGCGCCTGCCGCCGCGCTGCGCCGCAGCTTTCCTGCCATACGGTTCTGCGGCAGGGCGCCGCGCATGACGCGGAACGTCCGGCGGGCGGCGTGGCGTCGGCAAGCTTTTTGCGCGAAGCGCTTTTGACAGGAAAAGACGTTGATGCGTTTGTGCCGCCGTCGACTGCCGCCGTTATGAAAGAGGCCATGCGCGCGGGCCTTGCGCCGGCCGATATAAAGCAGCTGGAGACGGCGGTGCTTGCGTTCCTGCGCACGACGCCGGAGGCGCTCGAAGGGGTCCCGGACCTTTCGGAGGGCCTTTCCAACCGGATTTACAAAGCGGCGCGCACCGCGCGGACGCTGGAGGAATTATACGACACGGCCAAAACGAAGCGCTATACGCACGCGCGTATCCGGCGGGCGGTGCTTTCCGCGTATCTCGGCGTGCAAAAAGCGGATGTCGAGACTGGCGTGCCGTACTTGCGTGTGCTGGGCTTTAGCGCGCGCGGCCGCGCGCTTTTGCAGACGGCGGCAAAGCGCGCTGCAAAGCCGGTTGTGCTGCGCGCGTCGGATGTCCGGTCGCTCGGCGAACGCGCACAACGTTTTTTTTCACTGGAATGTGCGGTCTCCGATGTGCACGCGCTGCTGCGCCCGACCCGCGGCGCGTGCGGCGAAGAAATGACCGAGCCGATTCTGCACGTTTGAATTTGCAGCTTTATGAATCAAAACTTGCATTTTCAAAAAAATCTGGTACAATATTCTTGTCTGCGCGGGGAACGCAAATTTGCAAGGAAAAGGTCGTGGTACGGGTGAACAGCTCTTTGCTGCGTCGGCTGGAGGAAAACTTCCGGCATTTTTCAAAAGGACAAAAGAAAATTGCGGCGTATATTACGGAAAACTACGATAAGGCAGCGTTTATGACCGCGGCTTCGCTCGGCCGCAAGGTCGGCGTGAGCGAATCAACGGTCGTCCGGTTCGCGACGGAATTGGGCTTTAAGGGGTACCCGCAGCTGCAAAAGGAACTGCAGCAGATGATCAAATCCCGCCTGACCGCCGTGCAGCGCCTGGAGGTTTCCTCCGCGCTCATTGGGGACGGCGACATCATCAACAGCGTCTTAAACGGCGACATTGAGCTTATCCGCGCAACGGCCGAGCAGACCTCACGCGAGGCGTTTTCCGAAGCCATTGCCGAAATCGACGGCGCGCGGCGCATCTATATTCTCGGGGTCCGTTCTTCGGCGGCGCTCGCGTCGTTTTTGGCGTTTTATTTCAATCTTGTTTTCGACTCGGTTGTGCTGGTCGACACCTCCAGCGCATCGGAGATGTTCGAGCAGATGTTCCGCATCGGAGCGGGGGACGTCTGTATCGCCATCAGCTTTCCGCGCTATTCCAAGCAGACGGTCAACGCGCTGCGCTTTATCGCGGACCGCGGGGCTAAGATTGTTGCGATTACGGACTCCGAAACCTCGCCCATTGCGCCGTTTGCCGACCACCTGCTTGTGGCGCGCAGCAATATGGCGTCGGTCGTCGATTCGCTGACCGCGCCGTTAAGCCTTATCAATGCGCTCATCGCCGGCGTAACGCTTACGCGGCCGGACGAGGTTTCCGAAAACTTCAACGCGCTGGAGCGTATTTGGGACGAGTACCAGGTCTATGAAAAAGCGGAGGACCTTGCCGGCCATGTGCAGACCTGACGTACTGGTCGTCGGCGGCGGCGCGGCGGGCTGTATGGCGGCCGGACGCGCGGCACAGGACGGCGCGCAGGTGCTGCTGCTGGAGCGCAACGCCCGCGTCGCGCGCAAGGTCGGCATTACCGGCAAGGGACGCTGCAACGTGACGAACGCTTCCGACGTGCCCGCGCTTGTGCAAAATGTGCCCGGCAACGGCCGGTTCCTTTACAGCGCCTTTTCCGCCTTTTCGGCCGAGGATACCATGCGCTTTTTTACCGACCTCGGCGTACCGCTCAAGGCGGAGCGCGGCAGCCGGGTGTTCCCGCAAAGCGACCGTGCCGCGGATATTGTGGACGCGCTCTCACGCTATGTGCAGCGCGCCGGCGTGCGGCGCAAACAGGCGCGCGTCATGTCGCTTGTGCTGCAGGACGGCGCGGTGCGCGGCGTAAAAACCGAAGCCGGGGACGTGTTTCTTGCCGACCGCGTCATTCTTGCGACGGGCGGCCTTTCCTATCCCGCGACGGGGTCTACGGGCGACGGCTATCGGCTGGCGAAATCCGCGGGACATACGATTATCCCGACGCGGCCTTCGCTTTCCGCGCTGCGCTGCCGCGAGACGTTTTGCAAAACGTGCGCGGGACTTTCGCTGCGCAACGTGGCGCTTTCTGTCGAGGATACGAAAACGCACAGGACCGTTTATACCGATTTTGGCGAAATGCTGTTTACGCACTTTGGGGTCTCCGGGCCGATGGTACTTTCCGCAAGCGCGCATCTGCGCACAATGCAGCCGGACCGCTACCGGCTTTTTATCGACCTGAAGCCCGCGCTGTCAGAAGAAAAGCTCGATTTGCGGCTGCTGCGGGATTTCACGGAAAACGCCAACCGCTCCGTTTCCAACACCCTAACGGCGCTTCTGCCGCGTTCGCTTATCGCCCCGGTGCTGCAGCTTGCCGGAATAGACGGTGCGCAAAAGACCAATCAAGTCGACAAAACCCAGCGCCGCAGCCTTTTGGAGACGGTCAAGGCTTTGCCGCTTACCGTGCAGGGCTTTTTCGATATAGAGGCGGCGGTCGTGACCGCCGGGGGCGTCAGCGTCCGGGAAGTTGCGCCGAAAACGATGGAAAGCAAGCTTTGCCGCGGGCTGTATATCGCGGGCGAGCTTTTGGACTGCGACGCCTATACGGGCGGCTTCAACCTGCAAATCGCCTTTTCTACCGGCTTCTGCGCCGGCCGTGCGGCGGCGCAGGCATGCGGACAAACGGACGCCTCGGCGCGTCTTACGAATAAGGAGTAAAGATATGCCAATCAACGTAGCAATCGACGGGCCCGCCGGTGCGGGCAAAAGCTCCATCGCCCGTGCGGCGGCGAAACGGCTGGGATACATTTACGTGGATACGGGCGCGCTGTACCGGGCGGTCGGCGTCTACAGCCTCAGAAACGGCGTGGACACGAAAAATGCCGAGGCTGTCGCCGGGACCCTGCCGCATATCCATGTTGAATTGAAGTTCCAAGACGGCGTGCAGCATGTGTTCTTAAACGGCGAGGACGTTTCCGAGGAAATTCGCACGCCGCCGGCTTCCATGGCGGCTTCGGACGTTTCCGCCGTCCCCGCGGTGCGGCAGTTCCTGTTTGATTTGCAGCGCGACATCGCCGCAAAAAACGACTGTATTATGGACGGCCGCGACATCGGCACCGTTGTGCTGCCCGATGCGCAGGTTAAAATTTTCCTGACCGCGTCGCCCGAGGCGCGCGCCATGCGCCGCTTTCTGGAGCTGCAGCAAAAGGGCGCGAAGGACACCTATGAGGAAGTGCTCGCCGACCTTGTGCAGCGCGACTACAACGATTCGCACCGCGCCGTCGCCCCCTTAAAGCCCGCAGAGGATGGCATTATCGTCGACAATTCCGGGCTGGCGCTGGACGACTCGATTGAACAGGTGCTTGCCGTTATCCGCGAAGCGCTTGCCGAAAAACAGGCGTGAGGAGGGCGTATGGCGAACTTTGACTTTTCAAAAGCGCGGGAATACAAGCTCTACAGCGTCTTAAAGCCGCTTGCGCGCGTGGTGTGCAAAACCGTGTACCGCTGCACCTACATCGGCACGGAAAATATCCCGAAAACCGGCGGCTTTATTTTGGCGTGCAACCACCAAAGCGCCTTTGACCCCATCACGCTGGGCGGCTGCGGCAAGCGTGTTTTCCACTTTATGGCGAAAAACGAGCTGTTCCAAAAACCGGCGCTTGCAAAATTCCTGACGCATTTGAACGCTTTCCCCGTCGAACGCGGAAAAGGGGATATGTCCGCCGTGCATTACGCGGAGGAAATCCTGCAAAACGGCTGGGTGCTGGGCATTTTCCCCGAGGGCACGCGGTCGGAGGATTACCGCCCCGCGCGCGGAAAATCCGGCGCGGCGCTGATTGCCAAAGCCACGGGCGCGGACGTGCTGCCCGTCGCCATCTATACCGATACGCAATACAAGACCGGGTCGCGTCTGACCGTGCGCTTCGGCAAGCTTATCCGCAACGAGGAATTCGGCTTTACCGAGGCGGGAAAATCCCGCGAGCTCAAAGACGCTACGCGGCGCATTATGGGCGACATTACCGCGCTTTGGGAGGAAGGGCATTGCAAAAAATAACGCTTGCCAAAACCGCCGGCTTCTGCTTCGGCGTCAGCCGTGCGGTGCACCTGCTGGAAGAAATGGTCGCGCGCGGCGAACGGGCGTGCACCTTGGGGCCTATTATCCACAACCCGCAGGTCATTTCCTATTTTGAAGCGCACGGCGTGCGCGTCATAGACGACCCCGCCGCCTGTCATGCGGACGAGACGCTGGTCATACGCACGCACGGCGTGCCGAAAGAGACCCTGGAGACGGTCGGGCAGCTGCCGCTTCGCGTGGAAAACGCGACCTGCCCGTTTGTGACAAAAATTCATAAGATTGTACAAAAACACTCGACTCCCGACAATGTAACGCTCATTGCCGGCGACCCGAAACACCCCGAGGTCGTGGGCATCCGCAGCTATTGCCGCGGGCGGTCTTTTGTGTTCAACAGCCTTGAAGAGCTAGCGCAATTGGCCGAACGGATGCCGTCTCTTGACGAAAATGGGATGATTTTGGTCGCGCAAACGACCTTCAGCACAAAAACCTTCAAAAAATGTGTAAAAAAAATAAAATTGGTCTATACAAACGCCGTGATTTTTGATACAATATGTAGTGCGACTGAGGAACGGCAGGAAGAGGCGTTCCGGCTTTCATGCGAAAACGATGCGATGCTCATCATCGGCGGGCGGCAAAGCTCCAATACCGCCAAATTGAAAGCCGTGTGCGAATCGAACTGCCCGACCTTTCTGATCGAAACGGCCCGGGAGCTTCGCGCCATCGATTTTTCCGGGTATCGGTCGGTCGGCGTTACTGCGGGCGCGTCCACGCCTGACAGTATAATTAAGGAGGTACTAAAAACCATGTCTGAAAATCTCACGCAAACTGGGGCAGAAATCGTCGAAAAGGAGGCAACCGAAGCGTCTTCCGAAGCCGCCAGCTTTGCGGATATGCTTGAGGAATATATCGATTCGAGTTCCGACCAGGCCGTTGTCGGCCGCGTAGTTGCTGTCACCCCGACCGAAATCGAGGTCGAAATCGCCGGCAGAAAGCATACGGGTTATGTGACCGCGGCGGAGTACAGCAACGACCCGTCCGTCGATATTGAAAAGGACGTACATATCGGCGACGAGCTGCATCTCATCGTAATGAAAACCAACGATTCCGAGGGCACCATGGCGCTTTCCAAGCGCCGCTATGACGCCATGAAAGCCTGGGACGAGCTCACCGAGGACAACGAGGCCACCGTCGAGGGCAAGGTCACGGGCGTCGTCGGCGACGGCAAGGGCCTGTTCGTCCAGTACAACGGCATTCGCGTGTTTGTTCCCGCTTCGCTTGCCAAGCGCAACCGCAGCGATTCTCTCGAGGAAATGATTGGCCAGACCGTCCAGTTCAAGATTATCGAGGTGGACCGCCGCCGCCGCAGAGTTGTCGGCTCCATCCGCGCCGCGCTTCGCGAGGCGCGCACCGCGGCCGCCGAGGCGTTCTGGGCGCAGGCCGAGGAGGGCCAGACCTACACCGGTACGGTCCGTTCGCTGACGAGCTACGGCGCGTTTGTGGACATCGGCGGTGTGGACGGCATGATTCACATTTCCGAGCTGTCCTGGTCGCGGATTAAGCACCCGTCCGAGGTCGTCAACGTTGGCGACACGGTTGAGGTGTACATCAAGGGCCTTGATCGTGAAAAGAAAAAGATTTCCCTTGGCTACAAGAAGGCGGAGGACAATCCGTGGGAGATTCTGCGCCGCGACTATCCGAACGGCTCCGTGATGCCCGCCAAGATTGTCGGGCTGACCACCTTCGGTGCGTTTGCGAACATCCTGCCCGGGATTGACGGCCTCATCCACATTTCCGAAATTTCGCATAAGCACATCGCGAATCCCGCGGACGTGCTGCAGGTCGGCCAGGAGGTCAAGGTTGAGCTTCTGGACGTCGATTTCGACAAGAAGCGCGTCAGCCTTTCGATGAAAGCGCTGGAGGATGAGCCGGTTGCCGACGCCGCGGAGGAAGCCGCGCCGGTTTCCATCGACGAGCTTGCCGAGCAGATGCAGGAGACGGTGGAAGAAGCGCCCGCTGCGGAAGCGGCCGAAGAGACTGCGGCGGAAGAACCCGCTGCACAAGAAGCTGCGGCTGAAGAAGCGCAAGCGCCCGCTGAAGAGAGCGCCGAGTAAGCAACACGATAGCTTCCAAAAAAGCAGGAGGCAGGTTTTGCAGCCTGCCGCCTGCTTTTCATTTTGTTCACAAGAAGACAAAGGAGGTCTTTACATGAACGGTAAAATTTTGTCCGCAGCCGCTTTGGCGGCGGGCGCGGCGGTCACCGCGACCGCGGCCGCACTCAAAAAGCAGGGGATTTGTCCCATCTGTGAGGTCAAAAAGGCCGTAGCGCGCGCCGGCGTCCACATCCGCGCCAAAAGCGAGTACGATAACGGCGTTGCGCTGACGCCGCCGATGGGCTGGTCGAGCTGGAACGCTTTCCACAACAAAATCAACGAAAAGATGATTTTGGAAATGGCGGACGCGATAAAGGCCTCCGGACTGCTTGAAGCCGGCTATCAGTACCTGAATCTCGACGACTGCTGGCAAAGCTCCCTGCGCGACGAGAACGGGCGGCTGCAGGGCGATTTGACGACCTTCCCGACCGGCATTCCGGCGCTGGTGCGCACGCTCAACGAAAAGGGCTTCAAGGCCGGCATTTATTCCTCCAACGGCACGCTGACCTGCGAGGACCTGCCCGCGTCGCTCGGGCATGAGCGCCTGGACGCGGAGACCTTTGCCGAATGGGGCATTGAGTATTTCAAATACGACTTCTGCCACAACAAAAAGATTCCGACCAAAGCCCCGAACATAGCGTACCTGCTCATCGGCGGCGGCGCGCTGGACGAGGAAATGCGACTGAACGCTTCGGACGCGGAGCTGGAGGGCAGCGCCAAGGTCGAATGGGAAAAGACCGGCGGCTATGTGACGCGCCTGGACAGCAATATGGGCGCGATTCGCTTCAGCTTTGTCGATATGCCGAAAGACGGCGAATACGTGCTGACCATCGTCGTGCGCAAGGCGCTGAATTCGGAAAAGTTCGTTACCGTCACCGTAAACGGGCAGGACGAATATCCCGTGTACTTCCCGCCGACAAAGGCGTGGAGCCGCGAGGGACGCGTGCAGGTTAAGATTCGGCTGCAGGCGGGCGCAAATACGCTGGAAATCCGCAACCCCATCGCCTCCCGTATGGACAGCGCCGCTTACCAGTACGTCAATATGGGCCGGGAGCTTAAGCGCGCGACCGCGCAGTGTGCGAAGGCGCACGGCGTCCCCGAAAAGCCGATTGTATTTTCCATCTGCGAATGGGGCCTCAACCGTCCGTGGCTGTGGGGCCGGCAGGCGGGCAACCTCTGGCGCACCACGCCGGACATCGCCCCGCATTGGGCTTCGGTCGTCGGCATTTACGAGCACAACGTCCGCTTGTATAAGCACGCGTGCGTCGGCGGGTACAACGACCCCGACATGCTGGAGGTCGGCAACGGCAACTTGACGCTGGAGGAAAACCGCGCGCACTTTACGCTTTGGTGCATGATGGCGTCGCCCCTGATTTTGGGCAACGACATCCGGCTGTTCATGAAGCCTGACGGCACGGCCGACCGCGACAACGCGGTGCTCAAGATTTTGACGGACAAAGACCTTATCGCCATTGACCAGGACCGCAAATGCATGCCCTGCCGCCGCATCAAAACGAACGGCCTTGGCGACGTGCTGGTCAAGCCGCTGGAAAACGGCGAGGTCGCCGTGTGTCTCTTCAACAAAGGCCCCAAGGCCATGACCATGACCGCGTCGCTGCGCGCTGTGGCGAACCAGGCGTTCTCGGGGCTGCCCGTGGCGTCGCAGTATGTCTGCCGCGACCTCTGGGAAAAGACCGAAACGACCACGTCCGACCTTTTGACGCCCTCTGTCGAATCACACGGCGTCAAGGTCTACCGCATCCGTGCGGTTTAATACGTTCCCCCAAAAAACCTCAAGGAGGAATGAAATATGCAGTATAAAATCGTAGGCGAACCCATGCCCGCCGTCATTTGCGAGCTGCAAAGCGGCGAATCCATGATCACCGAGCGCGGCTCGATGAGCTGGATGTCTCCGAACATGGAGATGAAGACCAACGCCGGCGGCGTCGGCAAGGCGCTCGGCAGGCTCTTTTCCGGCGAGTCTATGTTCCAGAACACCTACACCGCCAACGGCGCGGGAATGATTGCGTTCGCGTCGAGCTTCCCGGGCGCTATCCGCGTTGTGGAGGTCACGCCCGACCGCCCCGTTATCACCCAGAAGGGCAGCTTTTTGGCGGCGGAATCCGGGGTGGAGCTGTCCGTCTTTTTCCAGAAGCGCTTTGGCGCGGGGCTGTTCGGCGGCGAAGGCTTTATTATGCAGAAGCTGACCGGCAGCGGCCTTGCCTTCCTTGAAATCGACGGCTCGGCAGTGGAATACGAGCTTCAGCCTGGCCAGAGCATGATTGTCGACAGCGGCAACCTTGCCATGATGGACGCGTCCTGTTCGATGGACGTCGTCGCGGTCAAGGGCGTTAAAAACGCGCTGTTCGGCGGCGAGGGCCTGTTCAATACGATTGTGACCGGCCCCGGCAAAATTGTGGTGCAGACCATGCCGGCCAGCGGCGTTGCGGCGGCGATTATTCCGTATCTGCCCGTCGACCGGAAGTGACCCGGCGGGGGGAAGCCACAAACAACCGAATAACAAAGCGGGACGGCCCCGTGTCCAATCGACACGGGGCCGTCCTTTTCTATCTTAAAAAGCCCTGCGCTGCGCCTTTTTCGCAGCCGGTCTTGTTCGCGCGTCCCGCGCGCTGCCGGAATCCACAAAGTACCAGTTGTTAAATCGCTTTTCCAGCTTTGCGTCCGGATAATGCCGGTCAAGCCAAAGCCCGAAGGCGCTTTGTGCCGCCGTGCCGGCGTGGCGGCGGCTCCAGCGGTAGAGCACCACGCTTGTAAAGACCGTGTCCGCCAGAAGAAACAGCGCGGCAAACCACGTCACGCCCGTAAGCGCCGTGTGCGACGTCAGGGCAAGCAGCCCGTCCAGCGCGGGCAGAAGCAGCTGGAACATGCAGCCGATAAATCCCCACATCATCGCCATTTTCAGGTTGACGAAGCCCTTGAAATTCAAAAAGGTATCGGAATAGTCCCACGCGCGCATCCCGAGCCCGTAGTAGACGAGCGCGCCGCCGACCAGCTCGACGGCTGTGCCAATCAACCCGAACAACAAAAAGCGAACCCCGAGCGGCTGCCCGGCGAACGCCAGGGAACCGACGTAGCAGCCGGCGCAGCCGAAGCCGTAGACGGTGCAAAGCGGCGACCACAGCAGGGTGGTATGCGCCTGCCAAAAGCCATAGCGCACGCGCCACCAAACACCCTCCAGCAAAACGCCCAGCAGCCCGCCAAGCAGAAACAGCCAAAGGCAATGCTGTAAAAGTATGTACAAGCTATCCATTTGCGGCACCTCCCGGCTTCGACGATATTGGATATTTCTTTTTTACCGGAACCGTTTAACGCCCGTATGAACCGGGTATGAGCAAATTGTGAATTGTTTAACAAGCAACGGTTTGCGCCGGTGGGGAAAAGACGCCTGCAAAACGGAAAAATCTTCCTCTTGACAAGGGAACAAATGTTCTATATACTAAAAACGAACATTTGTTCTATTCTTACAGCGAGAGGCGAACGGGATGGAGCGCATCATCCTGCACAGCGATATCAACAACTGCTACGCGTCGGTCGAATGCCTGTACGACGCCACGCTGCGCGGCAAGCCCGTTGCGGTCGGCGGGTCGGTTGAAACGCGCCACGGCATTGTGCTTGCCAAGTCCGAGCAGGCGAAGCGCTGCGGCGTGCAGACCGGCGAAACGCTTTGGCAGGCGCGGCAGAAATGCCGGGAGCTGGTGGTCGTGCCGCCGCATTACGAACGGTATCTGCGCTATTCGCGGCTGGTGCGCGCCATTTACCGGCGCTACACCGACTGTATCGAACCGTTCGGGCTCGATGAAGCGTGGCTCGACGTAACCGGCTCCGGCCGTTTGACGGAGGGGAGCATCGCCGACGACATCCGAACGGCGGTGCGGCGGGAACTGGGCCTGACGGTTTCCGTGGGGGTGTCGTTCAACAAAATTTTTGCAAAGCTTGGCTCGGATTTGAAAAAGCCCGACGCCGTGACGGTCATCGACCATGCGAATTTCCGGGAGAAAATCTGGAACCTGCCCGTGGGCGCGATGCTCGGCTGCGGCCGGGCGACGGTTCGCAAGCTTCGGCTTTGCGGCGTGCAGACCATCGGACAGCTGGCGTCCTGCGACCCGGCAATGCTGCAGGCGCGCTTCGGCAAGGCGGGGGAGACGCTCTGGCTTTACGCCAACGGACTGGACCGTTCGCGCGTGCGCCCGGACGGGGAGGAGCCCGTCCCGAAAAGCGTCGGTCACGGCGCGACGTGTATCCGCGATTTGAACACGGCAGAGGAGGTGTGGCTCGCTTTGCTTTCTTTGACGCAGGAAATCTGCAAACGGCTTCACGAAACGGCGCTTGCCGCGTCGGCGGTGCAGGTGAGCGTCAAAAACAATGCGCTGTTTACGAGGCAGTTTCAATCGCCTTTGCCGCTGCCCACGCAAAGCGCCATGGAGCTTGCCCGCGCGGCGTTCGCGCTGTTTTGCAGGCAGTACCGTTGGGAAAAGCCCGTGCGTGCGCTTTCGGTGCGCGCGTTCCGTCTGCGGGCGGCAAATGCGCCGGTCCAGACCGACCTGTTTGCGGATTTTGCCCGCCACAGCCGCCAGGCGCAGCTTGATAAGACGGTCCTGGCCATTCGCCGCCGGTATGGCGTGGGCAGCATTT
>CASGAS010000027.1:0-19728 GCA_949299505.1 uncultured Eubacteriales bacterium | reverse complement strand
AATGCGAGCCTGCTTTCGGAAACCGCGCTTTCCCACGCGGCGCCCGCCTTTTGCGTGCTGCCCGGCACGCCGTTTTGTGAATGAAAAAACCGACAAAAACGCGGTCGCATCGGTTAAAAACCTGTGAATTTGGGAGAATATCAAAAAGCGGGAAAACTCGGCGTTGACGTTTGACAAAAACAGGTTTATCTTAGTATATGAGGAAGATTTGGACTTCCTGTATCCATGCGGAAAGGCGGTTTTTTGATGCGAAAGACCAAGATCATTTGCACCGTCGGCCCTGCAACGGACCGGCCCGGCATTTTGGAACGGATGATGCGCGCGGGCATGAACGTGGCGCGCTTTAATTTCTCCCACAGCGATTATGAGACGCACGAGCGCCGCTTCCGGGAGCTTGCCGCCTTGCGTGAAAAGCTCGGGCTTCCCGTCGCCTCTATGCTCGATACCCGCGGGCCGGAAATCCGGCTCGGCGTTTTCCGCGACCACAAGCCTGTCGAGGTGCGCGCGGGCGATACCTATACGTTAACGACCCGCGACGTGGAGTGCGACGACAAAGTCGCTTCCGTCAGCTTCAAGGGGCTTCCGGGCGACGTGCGCGCCGGCACGCGTATCCTGATTAACGACGGTCTTGTCGCCATGCGCGTGGAAAAGGTCACGGAGGAGGACGTCGTCTGCACCGTGGAGGACGGCGGGATGCTGTCCGACCGCAAGGGCGTCAACGTCCCGGGCGTGGAGCTGTCCATGCCGTACCTTTCCGAAACGGACATGAACGATTTGGAATTCGGCGCGAAGCTGGGCTTCGATTTTATCGCCGCGTCGTTTGTGCGTTCGGCGGCGGACGTGGCGTATTTGCGCAAATTCACGAACGCCCTCGGCTGGCGCTCGGTGCGCATCATTGCGAAAATCGAAAATATGGACGGCGTCAACAACATCGATGAGATTATCGAGACCGCCGACGGCATTATGGTTGCGCGCGGCGATATGGGCGTGGAAATTCCGTTTGAAAAAATCCCGTCTATCCAGAAGCGGCTGATTAAAAAGGCGTACAGCGCCGGCAAGCAGGTCGTCACCGCCACGCAGATGCTCGAATCCATGATTACGAACCCCCGTCCGACCCGCGCCGAGATAACGGACGTCGCCAACGCCGTGTATGACGGCACCTCCGCCATTATGCTTTCGGGCGAAACGGCGGCGGGCGCGCACCCGGTGGAGGCGGTCGAAACGATGGCGCTTATCGCCGAAAGCACGGAGTCGCAAATCGACTATGTCACGCACTTTAAGGCGTTCGGCAGCGACAGCAACAAGACCATTACCAACGCCATTTCCCACGCGACCGTTACGACGGCGCATGATCTCGGCGCAAAGGCGATTATCACGGTCACAAAAAGCGGCTCGACCGCCCGCATGATTTCCAAGCACCGGCCGCAGTCCATGATTGTCGGCTGTACGACGAACGAAACGGTCTGCCGCCAGATGAGCATGTCCTGGGGCGTTATCCCGCTGATGTGCGATGAAAAGCGCAACACCGACGAGCTGTTCTCCCACGCGGTGGACGTGACGCAAAAGCACGGGCTTATCGGCAAGGGCGATACGGTCGTTATTACCGCCGGCATCCCGCTGGGCATTTCCGGCACGACGAATATGCTCAAGGTTGAAAAGCTGTAATACGCGTTATAAAACCGGCCCTGTGCTTTTGCAGCACAGGGCCGGTTTTGTTGTTGATAACGGAAGCTTGCGTTATTCGGTATCGGAGCCGGACGGGGAAGCGCCCTTGCCGGCGGCAGGGGCGGCGGCGCCTTCCTGCTGCATGGCCGCAACCTTTTCCGCACGGCGCTCCTCAAGGTCCTTGAGCATCTGCCGCTTGAAGTCGCCGCGCACGTTGAAGAAAATCAGCGTGACGCCGTACATGAACCGCGCGAAAGCGGGTAAGAGGCAGAACAGAATCCAGAAGCCGTACAGAACGGAGGAGTCCGTCTCGCGGACTACGTTGCCGAACACGTCGGTGTGCGCTTCGTAGCCGACCCAGGTGATGACGACGCCGGACAGCAGGCCC
Source organism: uncultured Eubacteriales bacterium (assembly GCA_949299505.1). Lineage (GTDB taxonomy): Bacteria > Bacillota > Clostridia > Oscillospirales > Acutalibacteraceae > Fimenecus. The sequence continues at coordinate 17,675 of CASGAS010000027.1, read as the reverse complement.
GTCACGGCGTTGGCCAGCTTCTGGAAATAGCCGGAGACCGTGGCGATAAGCGCCTCGTTGCGCACGCCGTATTTCCATTCGCCGTAGTCGTACACGTCGCCCTGCAAAACCGCGCCGACGACGTTGATAAGCTGGTTCGGCAGGCCGCAGATGGTCAGCATCAGCGTGATGGTAATCATATTGAGGATGATGCTTCTTGCATTATCCCATTCCCCAAAGGGCTTATAGCCGATGAAGAACAGCAGCGTGTACGCGACGCCGCCGAAGAGGCCCGCGAGCACGCCCGCGTTGCGCGCGCCGATTTTGCGGATGATTTTCGGCGCCAGGGGCACGATGATGTAGTTCGGAATACCCGTAAACAGGCCCGCAATGGTCGCGTAGCTGAGCTTGCCGGCATTGTGCTGCCAGAAGAACGCTTCGCTCGAGGAGCCGACCGACTTAAAGCCGTTGAAAAAGTAATTGAGCTGCAGCACAAGCATCGGGCGGTTCTTAAAGGCAATTTTGAACGACTCCCAAATGCCGACGGACTTGATTTGCTCTCTGGATGCCAGCGGCACGCGCTCGCGCAGGACGAAGAAGCCGTAAACCGCCGTGCCCGCGGAGATAAGGACCATGATAAAGGCGAAACCGAAATACACGTCCTCCTGGCCGACGCGGTTGTCCGTCCAGCCGGGCAAAAAGTCGATGAAAACGGGCAGCAGGGAGGGAATCCACACGCCGAACAGTTCCATGAACTTCTGCGCCGCAATGAGGTTGTTGCGTTCATTGATATTCGGCGTGACGTTGTAAAGCAGGATGTTGAACGTGTTGAAGTACGACATGCCGAGGTTGTGCGCGAAAATCGCAACGACGGCCCAGATAATCTTGGCGGTCGTGGTCGTCAAAAACGACGGTGTCGAGAACATCATCAAAATGGCAAGTCCCCAGACGGGCGCCGTGATGATGAGGTAGGGGCGAAGCTTGCCCCAGCGCGTGCGCGTGCGGTCCACGAGCAGGCCTGACAGTGTGTCGTCAAGCGCGTCGTAAATCGACTCGAACATGATGATGGAGCCGTATGTGGAGCCCGACAGCCCCAGGAAGCTGATCATAAAGAACTGCCGGTAGGCGTTGATGAACTGGTTTAAGTTCTTCTGGCCGAACGAAGTCAGCAGGAACGCAAACATCTCGCGCGGGCGCAGATACCGGCGGTTCTGCGCGGACGCCTTTTGAATTTCCTGTTCGACTTCGGCTTCCAGCTGGTCGTTTGCCTGCGCGGCAGCCTCTTCCGCCTGCACGGCGGCCTGTGTCTCAGCCAAATACGTCACATCCTTTTTCATTTTTCAAAGCCCGCAACGGGGAAATCGATTTTGAATATTTCAATCCTAACTACTATACCATATTTCCCATAGGTGTTCAATAGCGTCAAAATGTAAAAATTTCTGTTACTTTTTTGTGTACTTTTGCGACTGTGCCACGGCAAGCGCGTCACAGCGCTCGTTTTCCGGGTGCCCGGCGTGGCCCTTGACCCAGTGGATGCGGACGTCGTGCGTTTCGCAAAGCTGCAAAAGCGCGTCCCAAAGCTCCGGGTTGAGCGCCGGCTTGCCGTCGCTCTTTTTCCAGCCGCGCGCGCGCCAGCCGGCCGCCCAGCCCTTGGAAAGTCCGTCGGCGACGTATTTGGAATCGGTGGTCAGCTCGACGCGGCAGGGGATTTTGAGCGCCTTTAAGCCTTCAATGACCGCCGTCAGCTCCATGCGGTTGTTCGTGGTCGCCGCCTCGCCCCCGGACAGCTCCTTATACAGCTTGCCGCAGCGCAGAACCGCGCCCCAGCCGCCCGGCCCGGGGTTGCCGGAGCACGCGCCGTCCGTAAAAAGCTCCACGGTTGTTTTCGGTTCGTTCAAAGCCATTTCTCCTTATAAATACCGGCCGAGCGCCCCTAAGGACGGCGCGCAGACCGTCGCGCGCACGGGGCTTTCGGCATATTGCGCCGCGCTGGTTACGCCGGTTAGGACCAGGGCGCTGGGCACGCCGTTTTGCTGCCCAATCAAAATGTCCGTTTCGAGCCGGTCGCCGACAAAGCACAGCGCTTCTTTTCGGCAGCCGAGCTTATGCGTCAGGTATTCGACGGTAAACCGGTTCGGCTTGCCCATGACAAGCGGCTCACGCCCCGTGGACGCTTTCAAAAGCGCCATCATCGAGCCCGTGTCCGGCATAAATCCGTCGGCGGTCGGGCAGTTGACGTCCGGGTGCGTCGCGATATATCCCGCGCCCCGCATCAAGAACCGGCACGCGTCCCAGAGCTTTTGGTAGGTGAGCGTCGTGTCAAAGCCGAGCACCACAAGGTCCGGGTCGTTTTCCACAAGCGCAATACCCGCCGCTAAAAAATCGGCCGTCAGCCGCTCGTTGCCGAGCAGGAAAACGGTTTTGCCCGCCTCGTGGCGCTGCAGATAGTCGATGGTCACGTGCGTGGAAATGACAATCTTTTCCTCTGGCACGTCGCAGCCCATGCGCCGCAGCTTCTCCTGGCAGACGGCGACGTTGTTGGAGGAATTGTTCGTAAAAAAGCAGAAATCCCGCCCCGTTTCCCGTACGCGCTTGAGGAAATCGAGCGCGCCGGGAATCAGCTGCCCGTCGAGGTAAAACGTGCCGTCCATATCGATGATAAAATACTTTACGCCGGCAAAAACATCCTTTTCTTCCATACCGCGGCCCCTTTGCTTTTGAGTACGGATATTGTAGCATACATTCCCCCAAAAGAAAAGCAAAAGAAATTTTACATTCTGCGCTGCGCTTATAGATTTTCCGCGCGCAACGTGTTACAATAGCCGCGAAGAACAATGCGGAGGTCTCGTATGAAAAAGCTTATCTCCTGGAACGTCAACGGCCTGCGCGCGTGCGTCGGCAAAAATTTTGAGGCGGATTTTCGCGCGCTGGACGCGGACTTTTTCTGTCTGCAGGAAACCAAGCTGCAAGAGGGTCAGCTCGAGCTTTCTTTTCCGGGCTATACGTCCTATTGGAACTACGCCGAAAAAAAGGGGTATTCCGGCACCGCGATTTTTGCAAAGGAAGCGCCGCTTAGCGCCGTCTGCGGTATGGGCGACGCCTATTACGACAGCGAGGGGCGCGTGCTGACGCTCGAGTACCCGGAATTTTACCTGGTGAACTGTTATACCCCCAATTCCCAGGATGGCCTGCGGCGGCTGGAGTACCGCATGAGCTTTGAGGACCGCTTTCGCGCGTACCTCTGCGCGCTCGACCGGGAAAAGCCGGTTATTTTCTGCGGGGACCTAAACGTCGCGCATGAGGAGATTGACTTAAAAAACCCGAAGCCCAACCGCGGCAATCCCGGGTTTTCCGACGAAGAGCGCGCCAAATTCTCCGACCTGCTCGCCGCCGGCTTTACCGACACGTTCCGGTATTTTTACCCGGATCTTGCCGGCGCGTATTCCTGGTGGTCCTACCGCTTCCACGCGCGCGAAAAGAACGCGGGGTGGCGCATCGACTACTTCTGCGTATCCGACCGGCTGCGGGAAAAGCTTGCCGGCGCCGCCATCCACAGCGAGATTTTTGGCTCGGACCACTGCCCCATTGAACTGACGATTGATTTGTAAGGAGATGTCCCCATGACCTACCGCGAAGCGGTCGCATTTTACCACAGCCGTCTGCGCTTCGGCATGCAGCCGGGGCTTTCCCGCATCCGTGCGCTGCTCACGGAGCTCGGCGACCCGCAGGAAAAGCTGCGGTTCGTCCATGTAGCGGGCACGAACGGCAAGGGGACGATCGCCAATATGCTCAGCCGTATTCTGATGGAAGCCGGATATAAAACGGGGCTGTTTACCTCGCCGTATGTGTTTTCGTTTTGCGAACGGATGCAGATAAACCACCAAAATATTTCCGAGCGGGACCTTGCCGCCGTGACCGAACGCGTGCGGGCGGCCGTCGAACGCGTCGAAGCGGCCGGGGAGGGGCCGACGGAATTTGAGACGATTACCGCCGCCGCCCTGGTTTATTTTCTGGAAGCGGGCTGCGACGTCGTCGTGCTGGAGGTCGGCCTTGGCGGACGGCTCGATTCCACAAACATCATCCCGTGCCCGCTGGTGAGCGTCATTACCTCCATTGCGCTCGACCATACCGCCGTGCTGGGCGATACGCTTGCGGCCATCGCCCGGGAAAAGGCTGGCATAATAAAGCCCGGCGGCGTCTGCGTGACCACTGCAAATCAGGCGCCGGAGGTCCTTGCCGTTTTGCGGGCGACCGCCCGTCAGCGGCAAAACACATGGGTCGCCGCCGACCCCCAAAAGGCCGTGGTGCAGGCGGAAACGCTCGGCTCGACGACATTCTCTTACGATGGGGCGGTCTACACCATCCCGCTTTGCGGCGCGCACCAGGTCGAAAACGCCGTCACCGTTTTGGAGGCGGCGCGGTTCTTGCCCGGTGTGACCCTCGAGCATGTGCGCGCGGGCCTTTCCAAGGCGGTGATGCACGGACGCATGGAGCGAATCGCGTGTGCGCCGGACGTCTTGCTGGACGGCGGGCACAACCCCGAATGCGGGCGGGCGCTGGCCGATGTGCTTGCGCGCTTTGCCCCGAAAGAGGTGAACGCCGTCATCGGGATGATGGAGGACAAGGACACCGCGCACTATCTTGCGCAGATTCTCCCGTTTTGCAAGCGCGTATGGTTTACAAGGCCGGACAATCCCCGCGCATGCGACCCGCAGAAGCTTGCGGAACAGGCCGCGGGCTTTTCCTGCGTCTCTTTGGTGGAGGCAGACGTGCAAGCCGCCTATGAAGCCGCGCTGGCCGCGACGCCGAAGGCGGGGATGCTGCTGGTTTGCGGTTCGTTTTACCTGTTGTCGGACATTTCGTTTTGAAAAGGATAGGTAGAACCGGCGCCCGGAAGGCAGTTTGCTTTCCGGGCGCTTCTTGCAAAACGGCGCGAATCCGGTATAATGAAAATGAACAAAGCCCGCAGCGCTCGGCGTGCGCGCAAAGACGGGCTTACAGCACAAAACCTTACAAATTTGCAAGGTTTCGCAAAACGGCTTGCCTGTATGCTAAAGTAAAGCAGGAATCTATCCGGGGAAAGGGGGACTTGCCTTGCGGTCTGCCTGCGCAAAGAAAAAGCTTCTGGGCTGGCTTTTGCCGGTCGCCATTGTGGCTCTGAGCGTGCTTTTGCTTCAGGCCGTATTTTCCCAAAGCGATTTCCATATCCAAAAAGTCACGCCGCAGGACGGGGTGCTCGACATTCGGGGGACGGACGTTTCGGGCAGCGTGCTCGACATAGCCAACGCGTGGGACTTCTACCCGGAGGCGCTGTACACGTCGGAGGATTTCGCCGCGGGCAAAACGGCGGAGAAAGCCGCCCCGGGGACATCCGCTTCGGCGGTCCCCTACGGGACGCACCGCCTGCGGATTCTTGCCGAGCCGAACCGGTATTACGCCATTTGCGGCTTTTCGCTGGACTACGCCAGCCGCGTGTTCGTCAACGGCACGGAGGTGGCGGCCTTTGGCCGGGTGGCGGACAATGCGGCGGATTTTGTGCCGCGCGTGGGGTACATGACCATTCCTATGTTTTCCGGCGAAAGCGGCGAAATCGAGCTTCTCTATCAATACGGAAACTACGTCCACAAAGACGGCGGGTACATCCCGACGACCTATCTGTCCGCCCCGCAGAACATAGAGGTGTTTAAGGCGGCCTGCAATCTGTCCTCTCTGTCGGTAAGCGGCGGCCTGCTGCTTTTGGCGCTGTATTTTCTTTTGAGTGCGGCGGTGCGCCGCAAAGCGGATTTTCTCTGCCTGGCGTTTTGCTGCCTTGTTTTGGCGCTGCGGGACCAGAACTTCTTCAACATCCACCTGCTGCCGGCGGATACCTCCTGGTATTTCGCCTACCGCGTGTTTATTCTGGTCGTTATGCTGATGCCGGTGTCCATCCTTCTGCTGCTGAACAATATGTATGCGGCGGCGACGAAGCGCTGGCCGCTGTATGCGTATCTTGCCATGGCCGCCGCTGCCGCCGTCCTAATCTGCGTGCTGCCGACGCAGGAGGTGGCCACGGTTTCCACGGCGGTATACTATGCCTCCCTGCCGTATCTGCTGTACCTGCTTTTCGGCGTTATCCGCCATTATATCCGGCAGCGCCGGCTCGGAACGGTGGACATTTTGCTGCTTACAGGCTTTTTCGTATTGCTTGCGGGGCTTTTGTATGAAGCGATATGGACGGGCGACAGCGCCGAGGTTACGCACTACGGCGCGGCGGCCTATGGGATGCTGGGCTTTGTCTTTCTCAACGCTGCGGCCATGAACCTGCAAATTCAGCAGCGGGAAACGGCGCTGATTGAAAGCCGCAGCCGCAGCGAGATGCTGGAGCGGATGAATCGCCTGAATATGGATTTTCTGCACAAGGTTGCCCACGAGCTGAAAACGCCGCTGACGGTGATTTCCGGCTATGCCCAGCTGACCGGGATGCAGCTTGCCGCGCACCGTATCAGCGACGAGGCGCCCGGCAATCTCAAAACAATCCAGCAGGAGGCCGAGCGGCTGGCCGACATGGTGACAAGGCTGATGGAATATTCCTATGGCCGGAAAGGCGAGCTGCACTTCGGGAAAGTCGCCGTATCGGAGCTTTTGAAAAACATGGACGCCATCGCCGCGCCCATGTGCCTAAAGAACGGCAACACGGTCAAAATTTCCGCCGAACCCTGCGCGGACGTCCACGGCAATTCGGAAATGCTGCTGCAAATTTTCATCAACCTGGTGGTAAACGCCAGCAAGAGCACGCAAAACGGGACCATCACCATAAGCGCCGACGACCGGGAGCGGGAGGGCTTTGTGCTGTTCCGCGTGGCGGACACCGGCAGCGGGATTTCGCCGGCGGATTTGCCGCATATCTTTGAGCAGGGCTTCAGCGCCAGCGGCAGCAGCGGGCTTGGGCTGACCATTTGCCGGGAAGCGGTGGAAGCCCACGGCGGCGAGATTTGGGTAGAGCGAACGGGGCCCGGGGGTACCGTGTTCGCCTTTACGGCGCCAAAGGAGGGAGAGGCGTGAGCACGATTTTGCTGGTCGAGGACAATCCCCACATCATGAAAATCAACGCCGAGGTGCTTTCCCTGCACGGGTACGAGGTGCTAAGAGCCGCTACCGCTGCCGAAGCGCGCGAACAGCTCGCATGGCACCGGATCCATTTGATTGTGCTGGACATCATGCTGCCCGACGGCAACGGGCTTGAGCTGTGCCGGGAGCTGAAAGGGCAGTACGCCATACCGATTCTCTTTTTGACGGCGCTCGGCGAAAACCGGGACGTGGTGAAGGGGCTTCGCGCCGGCGGCGACGATTATCTGCAAAAGCCCTACGACTTGGAGGTGCTGGTCGCCAGAATCGAAGCGAGACTCCGCTCGGACGAGGACCGCCGCCGGTATGTCAGCTACGGGAACCTCAAGCTCGATACCGTTTCCTCCGTCGGGTATGTGAACGGACAGGACATCCTGCTGACGCAGAAGGAATTTATCGTGCTGCTGCTTTTAACCCGGAACGCGGAGCACAAGGTGACCCAGGCGGAGCTGATGCAGGCGGTCTGGGGCGCCGCGTCGGAGACGGAAAGCCGCGCCTTGTGGACGCTGGTTTCCCGCATCCGCAAAAAGCTGCAGGGCGAGGAATCCCGACTGGAAATTTCCGCTCTGCGGGGCGGGGGCTACCGGCTCGAGCAGCTGTAAAGGACAGGCGTTTTGCCGCGAACCTTACAATTTTGTAAGGTTCGCGGCTTTTGCTTTTTGCTGTGTTATGCTTATCTTAGAAAAAGTGTACGCAGTTATAAGGAGGAGAGAAGGATGAAGAAACGCATCATCAGCCTGGTGCTGACCTGCAGCGTTCTGTTTTCCATGCTCCCGTTAAGCGTCCTGCCGGCGTTTGCCCGGGATGACGTTCTGTACGGCGACGCCGACGGCAACGGGAAAGTGGATATGTCGGACGTGCATTTGATGGAGCAGTACATAGACGGCGACGAAAAAGCGCAGGCCGAAATCGATTTGCAGGCGGCGGACGTCAACGCAGACGACGTCGTCAACAGCGACGACGTGGCGCTTGTCAAGGAATATCTCGCCGGCAACATCCAGCTGACGGACGACCTTTGCACCGTCCGCTTCGACACGGACGGCGGCGGGGAGATAGCGCCCATCAAGGTCGGCCGGAACTACGCCATTATGCAGGAGATTCCCTCTCCCGGCAAGGCGGGCGAGACCTTTGTCGGCTGGCAGAGGGAGGACGGCTCCGCCTTTTATCAGACCGAGCCTGTGACAAAGAATATGACCCTGCGGGCCGTGTATGAGCCGATGGAAGCCGCGGAACAGGTCTATATTGACTCCTTTGCCCTGACGGACCAGGCGGCCAATCTGGAAATCGGCGTTACCGCCGCGGGCAAAACGGCCGAGCAGGTCAAGGCGGGCGTCACCCTGCTTGCCAAGGACGGCTCGGACCCGGTGGAATTGCTTGTCCGGGACAACGGCGGCGGCAGCTTCGCGGTTTATGCGGACGGCGGCTTCCGCCAGGGCGGCACATACGAAATGACCTTGGGGGACGGCCTGACCTTTACGGGCAAGGACGCGCGCTACCGCACCGTGGCGCTGACCTTTGCCAAGGAAGAAGAGGACAGCATCGCGTTCGACCCCGACGTGGTGTTTATTCAGGATACCGACGAATACTCTTATTATATCAATGTGCCGGATTCCGGCAGGGAGTTTGTGCCGGTCCTGGACATTCCCATCTATGCCGACGGCTCCGCCGAGGTCACGACCGGAAGCATGCAAATAACCACGAATCCTATCCCTGATGATATCCCTGCTTTTGATACCTATCTGGAAGCGGGCGACATCGTGTGCGTCTACGAAAATGTGGACCCGCGGCAGAGGGACTACACGCAGGATTTATATGCGGACGATTCCATCGCCTACATACGCGTGACGTCTGTAAACGTGCCCTGGGCCTTTCAATTTGAATCTTTGTCCGAGGAGGACATGGACGAGGTCGTCTTTATGCCCGACACCATTCCCTATCAGGTGGAGGCGCTGCCTGCCGGAAATGTTGGTACCACCGGCACCGTGGATGTCAACGGCTATGACCACGTCGCAAGGGCGGCGCTCGGCATAACGGAAGCCCCGGCATTTCACCCCGGCGACCTGCTGGTGTTTTATGCCGAGCCGTTTTCAGCGCTTACGGAAGACAGCCCGGTCGTCTACGCCAAGGTGACGGGTGTTCTGGACGACGAGCTGACCGCCGCTTACGAAATTATTGACAAGGCGGAGATTGCGGACCTCACCGGCGGGCTTTTTGTCAGCACGCCCATCACCCTCGACGATATCGAAACAGAAGAGCTGCAGGCCTCCGTGCTGTCCGCGCTGGAGGACAGCAGCTTTACGGACGAGGCCGCGTCTATTCTTGCGAAGGGCGCTTTGCAGACCCCGAGCATCCAAGACCAGCTTGCGGATATGGGTGTTAGCCGGGCGGAGCTTACCGCTATGGCGGCGCAGCCGCTGGCCGCGTCCGGCGGCAGCAGCAGCGGCAGGACCAAGTTTATCGTGGAGGACGTTACGGTTACGCCGTCGGTCCTTGTCCATGACCGCTACGAGGACGGCTACGGCCTGGGACTCGACGTCAGCGCCGTGTTCTCGGTGAGCAAAAAGGTCGGCTCCGGGCAGACCACCTCCCTGAAAATAGAGGTCGGCGCGTATTTTGAGCAGCAGGGGGCCTTTGGCCTGAATGTGGACGTGGACACGGACTGGAAGGTGTATGTCATTATCCCCGTGCTCAAGGAGGTCACCTGCTCGGTATCCATTGACATCAAGAGCTATTCCAACATCTCCTTAAGCGCTAAGACCTATACCGTCACCGAGCAGAAGCGGGAGGCCTTCAACGGCTTTATCGATTTTGTACGGAACGGCGAATATACCGACGCCGTGCGCGAGCTGAACGACCTGCGCGTGCAGCGCAAGCTGGGCGGCGGCGAAGAGGTCGTCGACCAGATAGACGCCATTTTGAACGCCTTCCCCAAAATCAACGTGGGCGGAACGGAATATTCCTTTGAGGAATTGGAAAACGAACTCAACAAGACCGACGTCAGCGACGAGTTTGAAGAGGTGCTGTCCGCCGAAAGTGAGGAGGACAGCAAGGTCGGGATTGAACAGCTCATGAACCGGTATTCTGAGCTTATGAACAGCGAAAGCGACTGGGTGCAGCTCTTTAGCAGGGAGCTGTTTGCCAAGACCTACCATATCAAAATCCTTGCGATTAAGCTGAAAGTAGATTTTATCGTCCGCGGCGACGTGAACGTGACGTTGGGCACCGATTTGGAGTACGAGGTCGGCAAGCGCTACAATTTCTGGGTCAAAATCTTTGACGGCACATCGGGCAGCAGCGAAACCGACCTGTTAGACGAGCGCTTCGGCTTCCAGTTTTATATCATGGGCTATATCGGCGTCAAGGCGGGCTTCAAGCTCGACGTGGCCGTCGGCATCCTGAGTACGTCGATTGCCAGCGTAGGCGCCAACGTGGAGTTTGGCCCCTATGTCAAGCTCTACGGCTATTTCCTCTATATTTATATCAAGGAACGGCCGGCCAACACCGCCGACTGGAACGTGGAGGAACGCGCGCAGGGCGCAATGTACCTTGAGTTCGGTCTGTATTTGACCGTCAAGTTCAAGGCGCAGGCGCTCAAAGAGTTAATCAAGTACGAGCCCACCCTGTATGACGGCGAGTTCCCGCTTTTAACGGCGGGCGACCGAAACAGCGTCTACGACTTTGCTCTTGCGCCCACCTCCGCCGACATTCTCTATGTTCTGGACGACAACGGCGACTTTTCCGACGGGATAACCATGCCGCTGCCGGAGGCGTACCGGAATATGAAGACGATAGACTTGACCAGCGGACAAAAGGCGCAGCGCGTCTATGCTTTATCCGATTTCCATATCCGCTTTACCGACCCGGCCTTTTCCATGGACAGCAGCGGCACCATCCGCTTTGACAAAAGCCAAATCAGCGAGGATGACCGCTACGCCTACACCGATATGATTGTCACCTGGAAAGGCGGCAAGCTTGCCTTCAGCGCGTTTGACCTTTCCATTACCGTGCCGGTCGTGTGGACCAGCTACAGCGAAAGCGAGATGAGCAAGCTCTATAACGTCTATGTGGCGGTCGGCAACGAGACCTATGGCTACGAAACGGTATGGAGCGGGCAGTATAACCGCATTCAAACCTTCGACCTGCCCACGCAGGAGGAAATTCATGACCTCATCGGCTACGACGCCTATGTAACCGAGGACGGAACCAATCTGAAATACGCCGACGCCGGTTCCTACCGGGCGGAGAAAACGTCGGAGCTTACCGTGTCGGCGGACACCACCTTCTATTACGACATCGGTCTTAAGACCTACAGCCTGCATGTTAAAAACATCCAGGGCAAAAACGGCATCCCGTACGCCGGCACGTATACCACGACCTACGGCGAACCGTTTGTCCAGCTTGCCTCCTTGGCGGACACGGGCGCCGACGACCCCGACAACGGCAAGTTCAGCACGTTTTTGAACCTGACCATAGGGGACGGCGACGAGGTTTTCGCGCTCGATACCGCTGCGGACATGAGCTTTTATGAGAAGTACGGCACGTCTGCTGAACTCAGCGCGAATTATGCGGACGCGTCGCGCCTTGCCGTCTTCCAGTTCCAGGGCGTGAGCGTGCCGGACTACACCGTGCCCTTCCGTGCCGGAACCGCGCCGCAGGCAGGGGATTTGATGGCGCATATCCGGCAGTACTTTGACGGGCAGGTAAGCATTACCGACATCAGCCCGGCGGTAACGGCCACCGAAAGCTCGGTCACCTATTCGGTGACCTGTCAGGCGCTGACCGAGGATACGCCGGTCTATCCGGTGAACTTTATCGTCAAACCGTCCGAGCACCAGGCAGAGGAGGATATGCCGCAGATTGCGTCGGTCAGCTATCCGGAAAACTCCATTCTGTTCGCGCCCAAACTGCCGACGCTCTACGGGGCGTATCTGGACGGCTGGTATACGGACGAGGCCTGCACGAAAGCCTTCGATTTCGGCAGCGCGCGGATGCCGAAAGGCGGCGTAACCCTGTACGCGCGGTACATCTCCACGCAGGTGGAGGTGCATATCATGGAAAACGCCTCTACGGAGCTTGAGACGCGGCTGGTGCTCAACGGCAGCGAATTGGGCGAGCTGCCCAAAATCTCCGGTATGACCAGCACCCAGAGGCTGGTGGGCTGGTTCGATACCATCGAGTATACCGGCGACCCGTACACGGCGGATACGATTATCCGGAGCGATACGGATATCTACCTCTACCCGCATATCGGCGAGAAGCTGGACATCGGCATCACCGAGGATCTGTTTACAAAGACTGAAAAGGAATACAACCGCAATCCTGTCAGCCTTGCGATGCCGGAGCTTTTTGAGTCCGCGGATTTTTACCGCAAGGGCTTTTATACGCAGGATGTGCAGGCGCTGTTCCGCGAGCAGGGCGCGGCCGTCACGGAAGAATGGACCGAGGTGGCGAACCCTTACAGCATAAACAGCGACTGGCCGGTGCATGCAGGCGTTTATGACGTGCGCATCGTCTGGCCGGGGAACGAGAATTATAAGCCGGTGGATCTCTATCTGGAAGGCTATATCCGCATAAACAAAGCGCCTTTCCCGACGACGGACGGAGCCGCTCTTTCCTTGCCGAGAGTACAGGGAGGAGTTTACAGTGTATCGGTACATCTGCCGGCTAATTTCGACCGCTACAACTTTACCGAGGATAACCAGGTGACCATCAGGCTGCAGTATATGCAGGAAAATGGAAACTTTGTGGATTATGCCTCCCATACCATGCCGATTTTTGACGGCCAGTATGTGATGCACGATAAGTATTTGTATACCTTTACAGTCAATCGCGATGAATTGGTCAATCCTGCGGATGACCCGAAGTTCGGCGGCACTCTCTTAGTCAGTGCGTGCCTGGAGATCTCCGATGGCTCCGACTACTACGGCACCACGACGGAATACAGCCTCGGCGGTCTGCTGTACCCCACTATAGATATGATGAATTCGTCTGCAAGAACGGCGCAGGCTGCGGTACAGGCAGCTTCTCCGCAGACGGCGACGGCCTCTCTGCTCAACAACGAGACCGAGCCTGTCGATGACGGCACCCTGCGGCTTTTAGGCGAGGACGTCAAGACCATGGCGGGCAAGACCTTCGGCATTACCTTAAGCCTTGACAACCTTGATAGTACAGGTGTATGGGGCCTGATGGCGCAGCTCGATTACGCCGGCGCGCCCTTTGAGATGCTCGGGTATTCCACGGGCAGCGCGTTCCCGAAGGCGGGCTTTACGATGCACAAGGACTGGAGCGCCGACCCGTATTCCTTCGTCGTGTCCAATACGGCGCAGACGAATATCACCGAAGAGGACGATGTGGTGACCATCTGGTACCGGGTGAAGGATGACGCCGCGGCGGGGCATTATCCGGTAATGGTAACGCTTCCGGACGCCGTCAATGTCGCGGGGGAGAAAATCCCGTCTCAGATCGCAAAAATCGACGTTTGGGTCGCCACCGACGGCGAATTCACAGCCCAGACGCCCGAAATCAAGCTGATAGCGGAGGAGGACTATGTCTACACCAAGGGCAACACAGCCGACATGGTCTACGTCAACGGCAGTGTTTCGGACGGCGGCGCGCTTTCCTATCAGTGGTACGTCTATACCGACAGCAAGGAAAACAGCACGCCGGTAAACGGCGCCACAGCCGCCCGGTTTACGCCGTCCACCGACACGGCCGGCACGCTCTTCTACTACTGCCGGGTGACCAACACCCTCTCCACGCTCGCAGGAGAAAGGACGGCTTATACCGATACCGACAGCATACGGGTGGAGGTGCTGGAGAAAGAGTCCCTCGTTCTTCTCGACGGCAACCGCGGCACTTTCGGCGGTGGTTTTTCCAGCATAGGTCTGCACACCAAAAACGGGAGACTGCCGGATTTGGACGAACATGTTCCCACGCGCGACGTGCATGACTTTACCGGCTGGTATACCCAGGCGGACGGCGGCGAGCGGGTCGACACCGATACGGTGTTCCGGGAGGACACCTCGCTGTACGCCCACTGGGCGGCGACCGGGGAGCTGACCCACGCGCAGGCGCCGGTTATCGAGTGGGTAACGAGTTCTGTCAAGGCAGAGGTGGGCGATATCAGCAGCGAGCTTTATGTTCGGGCGAAATCGCCGGACGGCGGTACGCTTTTGTACAGATGGTACCGGAGCGATACGGCCAGTAACGAAAACGGCACGCCGGTCGAGATGGCCGAGTATTACCGATATACGCCGGACACCTCTGAGGACGGCATCGTCTACTACTACTGCGTGATTACAAACCGCAATACAAATCCGGAGATTACCGGCAGCCAGACCGCCACGGTTAAAACAAAGGCCATCCCAGTCTATACCGGCACGGTTTATGTCACGCTGGACGCCCGGGGCGGCAGCGTGCGCGTCGACAAGGTTCCGCTGAAGTTCTACAGCCAGAGCAGCGGCAGAATCCGGCTCGACGGAAACCTGCCAATCCCCGAAAAAGAAGGCTATGCCTTCATGGGCTGGTACACGCAGCCGGAGGGCGGCAGGCAGATGACGCAGTATGATGATTTCGAGAACGCCGTCACCCTCTATGCCCAGTGGAGCCCGGACGCCCTCGCACCCGTGATAGCCGACGGACCGGATGACGTGGAGGAACAGATGGTCAACACCGAAATCTTCCTCCCGATGACCGTCCTTGACCCGACGGACGGCGGCACGCTTTCCTACCAGTGGTACCGCTGCAACGAAGACGGCAGCGGCGCACAGCGCATAGAAGGGGCGACCGACAGCACCGGTACGGACATGGCCAAAGAGACAGGCACCTTCTACTACTACTGCGTGGTGACCAACACCAATAAAAACGTCGTCGGCAGCCAGACGGCCTCCGTGCGCAGCGACATCGCCAAGGTGACCGTTGTGGCGCCCACGGGCGTCGAAAACGCAATGACGCCGCGTGTGACCTGGCAAGCCGTAGACGACGCCGAATACGGCCTGGGCGCGCAGACGGAGGCTTTGCGTTACGCCGCGTTCGTAGACGACGGCGGCGTTCTGACCTATCAGTGGTATGTAAGCCCCGACGCGGCAAGCGCCGGCACAGCCATAGACGGCGCTACCCAGAGCACCTACGCGCCGCCTACCGACGCGGCAGGAACCTTCTATTATTATTGTGTGGCCACCAACACAAACGCGTATGCGTCCCAAAACAAAACGGCGCAAAGCGTCTCGGGCAGAGCCAGGATTACCGTTGTGGATGTGGAAGCGCCCGTTATTACCGCCCAGCCCGCCAGTGCGGCGTACCGGGAAGGCGATACGCCCGAACCGCTGACCGTCGAGGTAAAAGCCCCGGAGGGCTGCAGCCTGACCTATCAGTGGTACGAGGGCTATGTCGGGGACGGCGTCGCCGTGGCCGGCGCGGACCAAAACCGCTTTGTGCCCGCAACGCAGATGGAAGCGGATGAGGACTATATGTCCACCTACAATTACTTCTGCGCAGTCACCGCCGCCTACCCCGGCGGCCGGACGCTGACCCTCTATTCCCAGGTTGCGAGCATCACCGTCATCGGTGCCGACAGCGGGGAGTACATCGTCCGCTTTGACCCCAACGGCGGCAGCGTTTCTGAAATTTCCATGTCTACCGTGAACCAGCAGCTTTTGTATATGCCCGTGCCCGTGCGCATCGGCTACGATTTCGACGGCTGGTACACGCAGCCGGAGGGCGGCACGCACGTCACCGTCGGCAGCCGAATCTATGCATCGGACGAGACCTTGTACGCGCATTGGACGGCCAACGGCCAGCCGGTGTACGCACAGCCTCCCGTCCTTACAGCCCAGCCGCAAGGCGCGCAGTATACCGCGGGCGATTCGGCGAGCCCCCTGACTGTCCTGGCAAATGTGACGGACGGCGGCGTTCTTTCCTACCAGTGGTACCAAAGCGCCGACGGCAGCACGGCCGGCGGAACCAAGGTGGGCACGAACAGTCCGAGCTTCACACCCGATACATCCGCCGCAGGGACGTATTATTACTATTGCGTAATCACCAATACAAACGGGGAGGCGTACTATCCGACCGCCACGGTCACAACGGATGCGGCGTGCATACAGGTGACGAAAGCGCATTCCCATACGCCCGTTCCGGTTGCGGGCAGGGAGGCTACCTGCACCGAGGCCGGCAGCAAGGCGTATTACATCTGCGGCTGCGGCATGGCTTTTGAAGATGAGGCCTGTACAAAACCGATTGCCGACGTGGAAAGCTGGAAAGTTCTCCCGCCGCTCGACCACAGCTTTGGCGCGTGGGAAACGGAAACGGAGGCCACCTGTACAACGCCCGGTACGGAAAAACGCATCTGCTCCCGCTGCGAAGCGGAGCAGACGCGCGAAACCGAAAGAAAAGCGCACACATGGTCCGACAGCTATCCGGGTGAAAACGCGGATGCAGAGCTGCATTACCATGTCTGCGAGGTCTGCGGTGCGCGTGACGGCGGCGCGGCGCATGTCTGGAACGTCGAAGCCGCTACGGAGGAGACCGACAAGCATTGCACCGTGTGCGGCTATGTGGCCGAAGCGCAGCTGGGGCATACCCATAAGGTTTCCCTGGTTGAGGGCGAGGAAGCGACCTGCACCGAGCCCGGCAGCAGGGCATATTACGCGTGCAAATGCGGCATGGTCTTTGAAGACGAGGCCGCCGCAAGGCAGATTGCCGATTTGGACAGCTGGAAAGCCATTCCCGCTTTGGGGCATGACTTTGCAAACGGGAAATGCACCGTCTGCGGTGCAAAGGACCCGGACTATGCGCCGGCCGTCACCGGCGGCGGGCAGGATTCGCCGCAAACCGGCGGCAGCGGCGTCGTGCCGTGGCTTGCCGTACTGCTTCTGTCCGGCGGTGTGCTCGGCGCGCTGGCTGTTCGGCGGACGCGCAAAAAACGGAGCTGACCTGCGGGAAGCATCCGAAAAAACCGGTATAAAAAGGAGCCGGATTTCAGTCTTTCGGACTGAAATCCGGCTCCAATGCTTTGTGGGCTTTGTGCTTACCGGTAATCCTCCCGGGTGTTTAGGAACTTCTTTTCCTCCGGAAGCAAATCGAGACCGATGGTTCCGCCGGGGTTCATCAGGTAACCGGGGTCAAAGTATTCCTTAAGCACCTTGAACACGCCGTATTCCTTTTCGCCGATATACCCCTCCAGCCACGGGGCAAACATCTTGCCGATGCCGTGATGATGGGAAATGGCCGCGCCGGACTTCTGGATGGCGTCGAGAATGGTGGTGTGGTACGCCTTAAACGCCGCCGCGTCGTTCATCTTGGTGATGAAGATGAAGTACAGATTCGCGCCCTGTGGGTAGCAGTGCGACATGTGCGTCGTAACCACGGTGTTCGGCAGCGCGTGGCAGACCTTGCGCACGTCGCGGTGGACCTGCGCCATGTTGGACCAGTTGACGGTGCATTCGAGCGTGTCTGTCAGGACGCTGAAGTCCATCAGTGTATCGCGCAGGTACGGGTCGTTGAAGCGCCCCTTTTCCCAGCTTTTTGTAACGTAGCCGGTCATCGGCATCGCGCCGTATTTGCGGGCGATTTTGCCATCGAGCATGTCCGTA
>CASGAS010000026.1 GCA_949299505.1 uncultured Eubacteriales bacterium | reverse complement strand
TTTGCATCTTTTGGCCGACCGCATCACAAAAGAGGTCCCCGGCATCAACCGCGTCCTCTACGACCTCACCCCCAAGCCCATCGGAACGATTGAGTGGGAGTAATCGCTTACGGCTAAGCGGTTGTAAAGCCCTGCGATTGCACAATCCAGCTGCTGTAAAGTCCAGCAGGTACAAAACCCACACGTGAATCCACGAAAGCCCTTATCGCGAGCACGGCTCTCCGGTAAGGGCTTTTTGGTTTTGTACGGGCACTCGGTGGGGATATGGGGAGACAATCGTGGTTGTTCTCTGTTCTCTGTTCTCTGTTCTCTGTTCTCTGTCCTCTGTTCTCTGTCCTCTGTTCGCCGCTTTCTGGTTTTTGTTCTCTGCTCTCTACTCGCTGTTCTTAGGTCCTCTGCACTTTGCTTGCGTGCGCTTTGGCTGCCGTTCCTTTTTGTACTTTGCCGCCGTTCCCACAGTTTGTTTCGGTCGCCGCGTCCTACGTCTCGTCTCTGCGCGCGCCCCGTTTTCATGCTTCGTCCCCTGCTCTGAAGCCTGCAAGTCCTGATTTTCGTACTTTTGATGTAAACTTTCTTCACTTTCTGTATTTTTTTGTTGCATTTCTAAAAATTAACAGTACAATGGAAGCAAGACAGTACGGCAGATTTTGGCTTTATATGCAAAACAGGCAGATTTCCTTTGTCCTGCATTTTGCGAACAGCATTGCTTCAAAAAAACAAAAGGACCCGTTGGTAACGGATCCTTGAGGCTCACACACTGTGAGGCTGCAAAGCAGCGAGTTGAAATCATTTTTATTTGAACTCGTAGTGTAATCCCATAAGGTGGTGGGATTATCATAATAATAGCACCGATTTGCCGAGTTGTCAATGCTTTTTTTGGAGGGTAAGAATGAAGGCAAAAACGAAAGCGTATTACATCGGGTTGGATATCGGCACGGATTCCGTGGGTTGGGCCGCTACAGACACAGTCTACAAGGTCTTGAAATTCCGCGGCAACGCGACCTGGGGCGTGGAGCTGTTTGACGAAAGCAAAACCGCGCAGGAAAGGCGCATGTTCCGAACGGCGCGCAGAAGAATCGAGCGCAAACGCGACAGGATAAATTGGCTGCAGGCAATTTTTGATGAAGAAATCGCAAAAATAGACCCGACGTTTTTTATCCGGCTAAAAGAGAGCAACCTGTACCCGGAGGATAAAAGCACAAGTTGCCCCTATTCGCTGTTTCACGATCCGGATTTTAACGATGCGGCATACCACAAGGCATACCCCACCATATACCATCTGCGCAAAGCGCTGCTTGAAAATCAAACCGCGTTTGATGTCCGGCTGGTTTATCTTGCGCTGCATCACATCATCAAACACCGGGGCCATTTCCTGTTTGATTCCGCCTGCGGCGAGGGAACCGATCCGTTTGACGCAGGCAGCGAGAACGCCGTTTCGTTTGACGCGGTGTTTGGGGAGCTTTGCGCGTATCTTTCAGACATGTTCGAGCTGTCGCTTGCCTGCCCGGACAAGGACCGGCTTGCGCAAATCCTCAAAGACCGTTCGCTGGGAAAAGCGAAAAAGAAAGCCGAGGTCACAAAGCTCTGCGGCGTCAGCAAAAAGGATTCACCGGTGCTGTATGCGGTTTTATCCGCCATCAGCGGCGCTTCCACAAAGCTGTGCGATCTTTATGACGACGAGACGCTGCAGGACGCAGAAATCAAATCCGTCGATTTTTCCAGCGGCTTTGAGGATGCCGCACCGGAGCTTGCAACCCTGCTGGATGACAGATTTGAGCTGCTTGTAAAAATGAAGGCGGTTTACGACTGGGCTTTGCTTGCGGACATTTTGGACGGTGAGACCTATCTTTCTTACGCCAAGGTCAAGGCATACGAAAAGCACCGGTGCGATTTGAAAAAGTTGAAACGCTTTGTGAAAACATACTGTCCGGACAAGTATGGAGAAATTTTCAGAAAATCGGAAGAGAAGCTGTGCAATTACACGGCCTATTCCGGCTGCGCGAAAAACGGGGACGAAAGCGCCTATCGGTGCAGGCAGGCTGACTTTTATAAATATTTGAAAGAAACCCTGCCCAAAACGGATGATCCGGCCTATGCGGAGATGTTCACGGAAATCGCAAACGGTTGTTTTATGCCGAAGCAGACCACATCGGACAACGGCGTGATTCCCATCGAGGTGCACCGGCGGGAGCTTTTGAAAATTCTTGATAACGCAAAGGGGTATCTGCCGTTTTTAAGCGAAAAGGACGAAGCCGGCTTGACCGCAGCAAAAAAGATTGTCTCCGTTTTCAATTTCAGGATTCCGTATTATGTCGGCCCGCTGAACGAGAACAGCGATAAGGCGTGGCTCAGCCGGAAAAGCGGCCGCATCACCCCGTGGAATTTTACCGACATGGTCGACATGGACAAAAGCGCGGAGAATTTCATCAACAACCTGACAAGCAAATGCACCTACCTCCCCGACCAGGACGTCATCCCCAAATATTCGCTGCTTTACAGCGCCTTTACCGTTCTGGACGAGCTAAACAACTTGCGAATCAACGGTGAGAAAATTTCCGTTCCGGAAAAGCAGGATATTTTTAACAACCTGTTCTTAAAGAAAAAGAAGGTCACGCTAAAGGCCGTCAAGGACTATTTCAAATCGCTTGGAAAAACGGACGTCGAAATAACGGGCATCGACGGCGATTTCAAGGCGAGCCTACGGCCATTTATTGAGCTTGCGCCGTACCCGCTGCGCGACGCGGAAAAGGAAGAGGTCATAAAGGCCTGCGCCATATTCGGGGACGACAAAAGGCTGCTTCGCAAAAGGCTTACCGCTCAGTTCCAAGACAAGCTGACCGCCGAGGAGATTAAACAACTCTCCCGGCTGCAATACCCCGGCTGGGGCAAATTTTCCAAGGCGTTTTTAACCGAGATTTACGGCACCAATCCGGAGACGGGAGAACGGTTCAATCTCATACACGCGCTTTGGGAGACAAACGACAACCACATGGCCCTGCTCGGCTCGAAATACACCTTCGGCGAGGAGGTCCAAAAGCGCGCGTCGGCGATGGTCACCGGCTCCGTCAAGGAGATGGTGGAGGCGCTGTATGTTTCGCCGAAAGTCAAGCGGCCGATATACCAGGCGGTTAAAATTGTACAGGAGATTGTGAAAACGCAGGGCAGCGCGCCCGAAAAGATTTTTATTGAGATGGCGCGCGGCGCCGGAGAGAAAAAACGGACCGTGTCCAGAAAGAAAACGCTGCTCAAGCTGTATGAAAGCTGCAAAAAGGACGTCGGGGCGCTTTTTGCGCAGCTTGAAAACGAATCCGACGCGAAACTCAAGCAGAAAAAGCTCTATCTGTATTACACGCAGCTGGGACGCGACATGTATACCGGCGAGCGCATAGACCTTGCACAGCTGACAGACAAAAACATCTACGACATCGACCACATTTTCCCGCGCTCCAAGGTCAAGGACGACAGCTTTGACAACCTCGTCCTGGTCCGAAAGGTCGATAACGTAAAGAAGGGCGAGAGGTATCCCATCGACGAGAATATCCGCAAAAATCAAATCAGCTTTTGGAAAACACTGCTGGACAAGGAGTTAATCAGCAAAACGAAGTTTGACCGGCTGACGAGGGCAACCCCGCTTACAGACGACGAACTCTACGCGTTCATCAACCGCCAGCTGGTTGAAACGCGGCAGTCCACAAAGGCCGTTGCGCAGATTCTTGGAAACATTTACCCGAACACGGAAATCGTCTATGTCAAAGCCGGGGACGTTTCCGATTTCCGCGTGGAGGACAACCACGACATGCTCAAGTGCCGGGAGGCAAACGACCTGCACCACGCCAAAGACGCATACCTGAACATCGTGGTCGGCAACGTCTACAACGTGCGGTGCACGCACGACCGGGCAAGGTTTATTAAGGGTCTGCAAACCTCGGCCTACAGCCTGAACCGCATGTTTACGTATGACGTGCCGGGCGCATGGACGGCGACGGGCGGAAAATCCCTTTCCGACGTAAAGCAGCAGTTGAACAAAAATAATATCCTCTACACCCGGTATGCGCATTGCAATCACGGCGGCTTTTTTGACCAACTGCCGCTGAAAAAAGGACGCGGTCAGGTTCCGCTCAAGGTGAACTCGCCGCGCGCCGACATTGCGAAATACGGCGGTTACGGCCGCCCGACCTGCGCGT
The DNA here is from genome assembly GCA_949299505.1 of uncultured Eubacteriales bacterium. Taxonomy (GTDB): domain Bacteria; phylum Bacillota; class Clostridia; order Oscillospirales; family Acutalibacteraceae; genus Fimenecus. The sequence goes on along the minus strand of CASGAS010000026.1, from coordinate 16,433 downwards.
TTTTCGCCTTTGTGCAATACCGGGAAAAGAGCAAGACCGTCAAGGCGCTTGTGCCGATTGATTTGTATCTGCTCAACGAATACAACGCGGACGCGGAAAAATATCTGCGCGAACGCTGCGGCCTTGACACCCCGAAAGTCTTGATTCCGTGTGTGAAATACGGCGCCTGCCTTTCCTTTGACGGCTGCCGGATGCACATCAGCAGCAAATCCAACGGCGGCGCGCAAATCACATATAAACCCGGCATACAGCCCGTGCTCGGCTACGAGCTGGAAAAGTACATTCGCAGCATCGCCAAATTTGTTTCCGCTGAAACAGACCAGCCGTACACGGGGCGCGACGCCGTCTCCCCCGAGATGAACCTGCGCCTGTTTGACGAGCTTTGCAGAAAAATGACCGAAACGGCGATGCGCTTTAATCTCGGCGCGGTCGGCAGCAAAATCAAGGCAAACAGAGCGCGCTTTGCGGAACAGCCGCTGAAAGAGCAGAGCTTTGTGCTGCTGGAAATTTTGAAGATTATGCACGCGAATGTTTTAACCGGGGATTTGTCCGCGATAGGTCTTGCAAAGAACGCGGGAAAAATTTGTACCAACAACAAATTGTCGGAAATCAAAAACGTACGCTCCATAAAGCTGATTAACCAATCCGTCACCGGGCTGTTTGAATCCGAAACCGTGTTGATTTGAGGGGTCGCGCTTGTCTTTTAGAACCGTTGTTATTTCCAAAACCGCAAAGCTTGATTTCAGTCTCGGTTATCTCGTGGTGCGCGATGTTGAAAGCACGGTTAAGGTCCATCTCAGCGAAATTTCGGTGCTGCTAATTGAAAACCCCGCCGTCAGTGTGACGGCGGCGCTGCTGGACGAGTTAATCGCGAAAAAGACCGCCGTTATTTTCTGCGACGCGAAGCGCAACCCCTATGCGCAGCTTCTGCCGCTTTACGGCGCGCACAACGCCAGCTTGAAGCTTAAGCAGCAGATAAACTGGAGCGGCGCCGCAAAGCAGCTGGTCTGGACGGCAATTGTCCGGGAAAAGATTCTGCGTCAGGCGGCGGTATTAAAGCACCGGGGAGACCGGAAGCACGAAATGCTGCTCGCCTATGCGGCGGACATCCGTCCCGGAGACGTCACAAACCGGGAGGGACATGCCGCAAAGGTCTATTTCAACGCGCTGTTCGGCATGGCGTTTTCAAGAGAAGCGGAATGTCCGGAAAACGCCATGCTTAACTATGGCTACAGCCTGCTGCTTTCCTGCGTAAACCGGGAAATCGCGGCTTGCGGCTATTCCACACAGCTGGGACTTTTTCACGACAACATGTTTAACGCGTTCAACCTGGGCAGCGATCTTATGGAGCCACTGCGGCCCCTGGTGGACAATGAGGTCTGCAATGCAGCGCCGGTGCGCTTTGACAAAGCGGAAAAGCAGAGGCTTTTGCAGCTATTGAACCGGGAGGTCACAATAGACGCGGCAAAAAATACGCTGCTCAACGCCGTAAAACTGTATTGCAAATCGGTTTTTGCCGCAATAGAGGAGCGCGATATATCGCGAATCCGTTTTCCGGAATATGAGCTATAGATTTATGCGAATTCTCGTCTTTTTCGATCTGCCGGTCACGACGCCTGCCAACCGGCGCGACTACGCCCGGTTCAGAAAGCAGCTAATCAAAGACGGCTTTGTCATGCTGCAGCAATCGGTTTATGTAAAGCTTGCGGCCAATCAAAACGCCGCTTCGGCATACGTTGCCGCCGTAAAAAAAGCACGTCCGCCGGCGGGGGTCGTGCAAACGCTGGTGGTCACGGAAAAACAGTTCCAAAAAATGGAAATGATTTGCGGAGAATTCCACTCCGCCGTCATTCTGTCTGATGAAAGGCTTTTGATTTTATGATGTTGGCGCACCCCGCCCTTGATACGCCCCTCTGCTTTGAAAAGCAGCCCGTCCAAGTGCTTTGCGTGGAAAACAAGGCGCTTTTTCGGGAGATGCTGTGCTGTCTTTTTGCGGGAAACGACCCCGCGCGTTTTGTCCTTTCCGAAAATCTGACGCCGCTCGATTTTGCCAAAAACGCGTTTTTCCTGCGGGATTTGCTTTTCCCCGATTTTTCAGACAAAGCGCTGAGCCGGCGCATCGACGCGCTGGCGGAAAGCCTGCTGCATACCGACACGCCGGAAGCGCTCGCCGAGCTTGCCCGGGCCGTCGCCGTGTTCCAAAACCAGGTATGCGCAGCGCTGGATTTCGACGTGGAATCCGCTTTTGACCCGACGCCGCACAACCTTATAAAGCTGCTCGCGCTCCGCCCGCGCACGCAGGGCTTTGAATCCCCGCAGGAACGGCTCGTCTTCTTTTGCGCCGTTTTGAAAAAATACACGCACTGCAAGCTCTTCCTTGCGCACGACCTGTTTTCGTATTTCTCACACGCGGAAGCGCTTCGGCTATTCGACGCCCTTGCGCAGCACGGGATTGCTTTTCTGACCATTGAGTCCTGCGCCGTAAAGCGGGACGCGGGATTTGGGCTTTATATTATAGACCGCGACCTGTGCTGCATCCACGAAAGCGGTTAGGACCGCGGTTGCTTTTTTCCCGAAAATGGTATATGATGGATATGCTTATGGTGTTGCCCTGCGCTGGGTAGTGGGCGCAGTATATTCTCCGCCGCCTCGAGATTTGAGGTTTGAGGTTTGAGAGTAGTGTAATTCCATAAGGTAGTAAAACTCGACCCCTCCAATACCGACTTACTGGCGCGTTTGAGAGTAGTGTAATTCCATAAGGTAGTAAAACATGACTTTTTTACACTAAAAACTTTATTGGGTTTGAGAGTAGTGTAATTCCATAAGGTAGTAAAACTTGCATCCTCCTATTCTGTAAAATACTCTAGTTTGAGAGTAGTGTAATTCCATAAGGTAGTAAAACTTGACAAATGCCCAAATTGCGGGCACAAGTGTTTGAGAGTAGTGTAATTCCATAAGGTAGTAAAACGCGTCACCAGCTTGCCGGCGTCGTCCGTGGTTTGAGAGTAGTGTAATTCCATAAGGTAGTAAAACTGACAAGCTGCTCGAAGCGGTTAAGGATGAGTTTGAGAGTAGTGTAATTCCATAAGGTAGTAAAACTTCTCCTTTCAGCGACGCCTTAATGGCGTGTTTGAGAGTAGTGTAATTCCATAAGGTAGTAAAACCATTGTCCGAGCTTGTGCGGGAGGCGGCAGGTTTGAGAGTAGTGTAATTCCATAAGGTAGTAAAACAGCGCAGACGATGCTTGCTTGGCTCAAAGGGTTTGAGAGTAGTGTAATTCCATAAGGTAGTAAAACCTTTTGTTTCTATGTCCTCCTTTCCGCGCTGTTTGAGAGTAGTGTAATTCCATAAGGTAGTAAAACGCAAGATTTAGACACGAAAGTGTGCGGGGAGTTTGAGAGTAGTGTAATTCCATAAGGTAGTAAAACTTCCCCTTGACAAGGGTGCCCGGCTGGTGGGTTTGAGAGTAGTGTAATTCCATAAGGTAGTAAAACGCATACCGAGTAGCTGAGTGGAAGTGAGGAGTTTGAGAGTAGTGTAATTCCATAAGGTAGTAAAACGCGAAATTTTGACCAAGGACGGCAAACAGCGTTTGAGAGTAGTGTAATTCCATAAGGTAGTAAAACAAATACAAGATATAGTCGCGGAGCATATCGGTTTGAGAGTAGTGTAATTCCATAAGGTAGTAAAACTGCCACCATAAAAGCCTAAGCTATCTGAGCGTTTGAGAGTAGTGTAATTCCATAAGGTAGTAAAACGAAACATATTATGGACTTTCTGTTACAGAAGTTTGAGAGTAGTGAAATTCCATAAGGTAGTAAAACTCCAACGGTTGCTTTAACACTGTTGAACCGTTTGAGAGTAGTGTAATTCCATAAGGTAGTAAAACTTGAAAGGGAAAAAGGATTAATGAAAGGTAGTTTGAGAGTAGTGTAATTCCATAAGGTAGTAAAACGGCGCAAAAACGATTGCAAGTAAAACTCCTGTTTGAGAGTAGTGTAATTCCATAAGGTAGTAAAACGAACTTTTGCACCAAACTATCTTTCAAGTTGTTTGAGAGTAGTGTAATTCCATAAGGTAGTAAAACCGCAGACCCCTGCAATTAAGGGTTAGCGCCGTATGAGAGTAGTGTAATTCCATAAGGTAGTAAAACCGACTATAACGGGATAAGCGCCGCCCCAACGTTTGCGAGTAGTGTAATTCCATAAGACAGTAAACCGAGCGTAACCGCCCACAACGGGATACTCTCGTTTGAGCGTAGTGTGTTTCATAAGGCGACATGGTCGAGGCAGGCGCGCTTGCGGGTCTTAAGCCGGAACCACAAACAACTCCATATTGAAAAGCCCTTCGCTTTGGCTCGTGATGCCGCACAGCGAAGGGCTTTTTATTATTCGGTTTTTGGGTGTCGTTTTTTGCTGGGGCGCGGAAAGCTCGTTGTGCACAGACAAAAACAGCTTGTAAAGGAGCGCTTGGTCGTCAGTATCCTTACCGAAAGCATTTTCGACCCGCCCCATAGAGCAATGCATAGGGAGCGGTTGGCTTAAACGCAAGGGCGGCGAGCGGTTACGCGGCGGGCTCGAGCAGGATACGGCGCAGCGCGTCGAGGTCTTCGGCGGCGACGCCGTTTTCGACTAAGCAGTTGTAGGTTTTTTCCGCCAGCGTTTCGCCGGGCGACGCCTGAATGGCCGCGTAATAGTCCGATTCGGTCAGGTTTTCAAGCGGCCGCTTGCCGCCGATGCTGCCGAAATTGGAAAACAGGTAGTCCCGGTACAGCGCCTCCTGCGGCACGCCGAGCAGGGCGTTGACAAAGAAGCTGAGCATCCCCGTCCGGTCCGTGCCGATGTTGCAATGGAGGAACACCGGGTAATTTTCCTCCTTTGCCAAAACGGAAAACACGCGGGCAATCTGCTCGCGGTTGTCCGCCAGCATTTTCCCGTCCCATGCCATCGGACAATGGATATACTGCACCGTGTCGCCTAGCGGGCTTGCGGTGAGCGTGCCGTTTTCATGATTTTCGCCCATGCGCACGTCGATTTCCGTCCGCACGCCGAGCGTTTCAAGCATCGTTTCCATACCTGCGGGGGTAATTTCAACCTCGACGTAGTCCACGTCGCTGACATTCAGCCGCCCGCAGCGGTACAGCATCCCCTGCCGCACGCGCCGGCCGTCCGCCGTCTGCCGTCCGCCGAGGTCGCGGGCGTTGGTCACCCCGTCGATATACAGGTTGCGCGGGGCTTCGTCTTCGGTCGCAAACGTATAGACCCGGCTGGTTTCCCCGCCGGCGCTGACCGTCCAGTAGTACGTCGTCCCGATTTTCAGGTTGTACACGTCCAGGCTGCCGCCCTCGGCCGCAAAGGTCTGGGCGTCCGTCATGTCGGCGTGCTCGCTGATATGCACCGTCGCCTCCCCCTCGGCGCCGTCCCAGCGAAATTCCACCGGCTTCGGCCGGCTTTTTTCGCGCTTGCCGCGGGCATAAAGGCCGATGCGCTCGACCGGGCCGTCCAAAAACGCGCTTTGTGAAAACGTGTGCAGAGCCACCGTTTCGCCGTCCGGCGACAGCGCGGTGATTTCCCCCGCCGCGCGCGGCGCGCCGCAGCCCGCAAGCAGCAGCAGGACCGCCGCCGCCGCAAACAATTTTTGTATACGCTTCATGTTTTTCGCCCCGTTTCCCTGTTTTTTTCATTGTAGCAAATTTTTTTGCCCGCGGCAAGGTGCACAGGAAAGTTAGTCTTGACAGAAATTACCAAATCCTGTAAGATAGATTTATAAATTCTGCCTAAAAATCTGCGGGGATTTCTATTTTTTCTGGTGGAAAAGATTTCCGTCTTGTTTTTTTCGCAGAAAAAACGGCTTTTGGGAACACTATCAGCCGGAACGTCCATGGCGCAGCACGCGCCGGAAAGGAGCCTGCCATGCAGGAAGCGGTTTCCCTGCGTCCGTTCGGGATGCGCGACAAAATCGGGTACGCGTTGGGGGATTTGGGCTGCAACTTCTCGTTTTCGCTCATCTCCAACTACATGTTCCTGTTTTACACGCAGTGCGTCGGCCTTACGACGGAAAACTGGGCGTGGATTATTGTCGTCTCCAAAATCTGGGACGCGGTCAACGACATTTTGGTCGGCGGGATGGTCGACCACAAGCGCCTCGGCAAGAAAAGCAAAAGTAAATTCATGCCGTGGATTCGCATCGGCTCGCTGCTGCTGTCGGCCTTTATGCTTTTGCTGTTTTTGCCGGTAGACAGCTTTTCGCAGGCGGGCAAGGCCGCCTGGTGCCTTATTGTTTACGGCCTGTACACAACGGCCTACACCATGGTCAACGTCCCCTACGGCTCGCTGCACTCGGTCATTACCGAGGACCCGAAGCAGCGCACGTCGCTGTCGACCTTCCGCAGCATCGGCGCAGGGGTCGCGGTGGTGCTGATTATGCTGCTGCCGCAGGTCGTGTATGTGGACAACGTGCTTTCCGGCAAGCGGATGTTCCTGGTCGCCGCGGTGTTCGCGCTGTTTTCCTTTGCCGCCATTTTCGCCATGCAGCGGATGGTGACCGAACGCGCCGTCCGGACGGACACAACGGAAAAGGTGCGGTACCTTTCCACCCTCAAATCCTTTTTCACGAACCGCGCGCTGCTGGCCATTACCATCGCGACCTTTGCGGTCGTGGCGTTCCACAATTCCTCGGCCTCCGTCAACAACCTTGTGTTCCAGTTCTATTTCCGTGACGCGGGCAAATCGACGCTCGCCATGCTCGCCTCCTACATTCCGCTTGTCGCGCTGATGCCGTTCGCTTCGACCATCGTCGGGAAAATCGGCAAAAAGCGGTTTATCGTCATCGGCGGCTTCGGCAGCACCATCGCGGGGCTTTTGATGCTGCTGCTGCCCATTACGCCCGACACAAAGGGCATGGTCCTCTATATCGCGGGGCTGATGCTCGTCAACATCGGCGGCTGCGTGTTCCAGGTGATTGTGTGGGCGATTGTCGCCGACTGCATTGAGCTAAGCTACCGCAAAAAGGGCGTGCGGGAGGAGGGGTCGCTGTACGCCATTTACTCGTTCTTCCGCAACCTCGCGCAGGGCGTGGGGTCGGCGGTCGTCGCGCTGTCGCTGAAGGTGGTCGGCTACAACGAAACCGCAACCGTCCAGACCGACGCGGTCGCCGCAAACATCAAAACGCTGTATATCGTCCTGCTGATTGTAGGGCTTGCCATTCTGACGCTCGCCATGCAATTTGTCTACAACATTGACAAAAAGCAGGAGCAGGCGTTCGCAAAAGCAGAGTAAGGAGTGAAGCATATGCGGCAAATTAAAAATCTCGACCGGGGCTGGCTGTTCCAAAAGGGGACCGGCTACACGCCGGGCATGGCGACGGACGGCTTTGCGCCGCTTGACCTGCCCTACACCTGGAACGGGGAGGACGGCCAGGACGGCGGCAACGACTATTTCCGCGGCAAGGGCTGCTTTTTGAAAACGCTTGCCGAAGCGGACCTGCCCGACGGGGACGTGCGGTATTTGGAATTTGACGGCGTCAATTCGTCGGCGGAGATATTTTGGAACGGCAAAAAAATTGCCGCGCACGACGGCGGGTACTCGACCTTTCGCGTGCGGCTGCCGGAAATTTTGGCGGAAAACCTGCTCGCCGTGGTCGCCGACAACGCGCCGAACGACCGCGTGTATCCGCAGATGGCGGACTTCACCTTTTACGGCGGCATTTACCGCAGCGTAAAGGCCGTCGCCGTGCCGGAAAGCCACTTTGACCTGGACTATTTCGGCGCGCCGGGGCTTACCGTTACGCCGAAAGCCGACGGGGCGGACTACGACGTGCGGGTGCAGGCGTTTGTCAAAAACGGCGCGGGCTGCACCGTGCGGTACACGATTGAAGCGGACGGCAAGCCCCTGCTGACCGCCGACGCCGATGCCGACGCCAAAGAAACCACGCTGCGCCTTGCAAACGCGCACCTCTGGGACGGCCGGCGCGACCCGTATCTTTACACCCTGCGCGCCGCTCTTTTGCGCGGGGAGGAGACGCTCGACGAAATCGCCGTGCGCTTCGGCTGCCGCAGCTTCCGAATGGACCCGCAAAAGGGCTTTTTCCTCAACGGCAGGCCCTATCCCCTGCGCGGCGTTTCGCGCCACCAGGACCGGCCGGGCATCGGCAACGCGCTGCACGACGAGCACCACAGGGAGGACGTCGACCTCATCTGCGAAATGGGCGCGAACACGGTGCGTCTGGCGCACTACCAGCACGCGCAGGCGTTTTATGACCTGTGCGACGAGCGCGGGCTTGTGGTCTGGGCGGAAATCCCCTACATTTCCATGCATATGGCAGGCGGCTTTGAAAACACCCGCTCGCAGCTTACGGAGCTCATCTGCCAGAATTACAACCACCCGTGCATCGTCTGCTGGGGGCTGTCGAACGAAATCACCATGCACGGCGCTTCCGACAAGAGCCTGCTCGAGAACCACCGGATGCTCAACGACCTTGCGCACAAGCTCGACCCGACGCGGCCGACGACGCTTGCGGCGCTGACGATGTGCGGCATCGACGAGCCCTACGTCCATTTGACGGACATCCTCTCCTACAACCACTATTTCGGCTGGTACGGCGGGACGGTGGACATGTACGGGCCGTGGTTCGACCGCTTCCACAAGAAATACCCGGACCGCGCCATAGGGCTCAGCGAATACGGCTGCGAGGCGCTCGACTGGCACACCTCAGAGCCGCAGCAGGGCGACTACACCGAGGAGTACCAGGCGTATTACCACGAGGAAATGATTAAGCAAATCCTGGACCGGCCCTATCTTTGGGCGACGCACGTCTGGAACATGTTTGACTTCGCCGCCGACGCACGCGCCGAGGGCGGGGAAAACGGCATGAACCACAAGGGGCTTGTGACCTTTGACCGGCAGTACAAAAAGGACAGCTTTTACGCCTACAAGGCGTGGCTGTCGGACGAACCGTTCGTGCATATCTGCGGCAAGCGGTATGTCCGGCGCGCCGAGGACGTGACGAAGGTCACGGTGTATTCCAACTGCGACTCGGTCGAGCTTTTGGCGAACGGCAAGAGCCTTGGCGTACAGCAAAAGGGCAAATACCCGTTTTTCTACTTCAACGTGGAAAACGCGGGCAAAACGCAGCTGGTCGCCAAAGCCGGCGCGTGCACGGACGAAGCGGCGCTGGAAAAGGTCGAGCAGTTCGACGAACGCTACCGCATGAAAGAGGCGGGCGGCGTGCTCAACTGGTTTGAAATTTCCGCCCCGGCCGGGTATTTTTCGGTCAACGACACGCTGGGCAGCATTATGGCGACGGCGCGCGGCAAGCTGTTCCTCATCTCGTTTGCGCGCGTGCTGCTAAAAGGGCTTAAGGGCGGCGACAAGCCGAAAAAGGAAAAGGGCGGCATGTCCGTTTCGGGCTTTGCGCTCAACCGAACGATGATCGATATGGCCAAGGGCTTTACGGTTAAGCGGGTATTTTCCATGCTCGGCGGGAAATTCCAGAAGGAAGAAATTCTGGCCCTCAACCGAAAGCTCAACAAAATCAAAAAGCCGAAAGCAAGGTAAAAGGCTCCGCAAAAGAAACCGCGGGCGCCCAAGACGGGCGTCCGCGGTCTTTTGTATGGTTTTGGTTTTACGTCGGACCCGGCGCTTACGACTGCGCGGCGGTGGTTTCGTACGCCGCGTACCGCGCAAGGATTTCGTCCAAGTGCGTGTAATTCTCGCGCTGGCGCAGGAGCTTCTGCGCATCCAAAAACGGCTGCGCGGCGCGGTAGTAGAGCGCGTGCTCGTCGGTCGCCTTCTGAATGTCGCGCTGCACCTTCGTCTTTTCGGCGCGCTGCGCCTTTACCTGCTGCCGCAGCGCTTCGACTTTGGCCTTATCCTTTGCGGTCTTGGCCGCTTTCATTTCCATAAGCAGGTCGTGCAGCTTCTGCTCGGCGGCGTCTTCTTCGTCAAACAGCCGGTCGAGCACCGCGTTGTCAAACGGTACAATGCCGTTTTGGAAGTGCTTTTCCACGGTTTTTTTCGCGGTCTGCATTTTGTCCGCAAGCGAAATGGCTTCGCGTCGGCGGGCTTTTTCCTCCGGCGTTCTGTGCGGCATGGCGCGCGCCTCGGCAAGGCTTTGGACCTGGACCTGCAAAAAGCCGTCCAGCCCCGCCGCGGCCATTTTTTCCGCGTATTGCAGCGCCGCGATGCCCTCCGGCGTGTCGAACCGGCGCAGCTCCTCTTTTACAAGCGCGGCAATTTCAATCTGCTCGCGCGTTTCGCGGACCTCCTTGTTGTGGCGGCGGGCCGCTTTCTTTTCCGCGCGCGACCCGCGCACCTTCTGAAGCGGCGCGGGCGTCATACCGTCGTAGCGGTCGGCGTCGCGCAGAATCTGGACCGCTTCGCCCATTTCATTTTCGCGAAGCAGGCCGTTGCCGTAGTCCTCGAACAGCGCGCGGATTTTCAGCACCGCCACAATCGCCTTCTGCCGCGACTCGGTTAAGTCGTAGAAGAAGTACGGAATAACGTTCATAATCGCGCCCACGACCGAAGCGACAACCAGCACGGTGCTCACGCGCACAAAATAGTACGGGTCGTACAGCACGTCGTAGACGTTCGTGCTCTCGGGGCGGACAAGCTGCAAAACGGTCTCGTTAAGCCCCGCGAAATCATACAGCGCGGGCAGCACGAAGCTCGTCGCCAGCGAAATGACCGTTCCGATAAGGCCAACGGCGGAGAACATACCGTCGATGCGCTCGCCGGTGATATATTGCTGGTAGTCGCGCACGTCGGCGTTGATACCGGTGACCAGCAGGTTGCCGAACGTCGTGATGAAGTTGTTGGCGAACATGCAAAGCGTCAGAAGCCAGATGATGTACCCGGAGCTTGTCTGCCGCACGATGGGCAGCATGCACAGGAAAAAGCCGACGCTCATCAGGTTCGTGATAATCAGGATTTTGCGCTTGCCGAACCGGCGGATGAAATACGGCGCGATAAGCATCGGCCAGAAGGACGCGTTGCCGGTGATGGTGACAATCAGGGAATAGGTGCCGGCCGAGCAGACCTCCTGGTAGTTGTACATCCAGCCGATGATGCTGTTCGCCGTGCCCTCGAGAAAGCCCAGCCAGCCGGCCAGCGAAATGACCCAGAAGTACTTGTTCCCCGCCACGGCCTTGAGCGCGTCCATGAATTTGACGCGGATGACGTGGGTCTTGGCCTGGACAATCTTTTCCTCGGTGTTCGTGTAAATGAGCATGGAAAAGACGAAGCCGAGCACAAAGATGACGGGATAGGCGGCGCGGTAGACGCGCAGGTCGTACAGCGTGTTTTCGCCGGTGATAAGCCTTGCGAACAGCGGCATGAAAATGCCGCAGATGGACGGCGAAAGGTTTTCAATGACCGCCTTGAAGGAGATGACGTCCGAGCGTTCAATCGTGTTGGGCGACAGGACGTTGATGATGCTCGTGTAGGCGTCGTTGAAGAAGTTGTAGAAAAACTGCAGCGCGATGTTGATAACCAGAATGAACACATAGGAGACGAACACCGGCACGCGCTCATACGGGAACCAGACATACAAAACGCCCAAAACCGCCGTCGGCAGGCCCATTGTCAAAATGTAGGGGCGGTATTTGCCCTTCATGCTGCGGGTGTTGTCGATCATCTTGGCGCGCAGCGCCGTCAGCGGGAAGCTCGAGAGGACGCTCAAAAGCCAGATGACGTACACGGGCATGGGCCCGATGCCGACCGTGTTGCAGATAAAGGCGTTGCCCACGCTGATCATCAGCTGCGTAATGCCCCAGATAATAAACTTCGCGCCGAAGCCGCCGACGGAAAAGGATAAAATTTCCTTGTAGCTCATGTAGCGCCCTTTGGGCGGATTTTTCCAGTAAACGGGAACCTTTTTGGCAAATTCCTTTGCCTTATCTATCACTGTCATACGCGCCTTCATTTATCCTTATATTGATATGCCCGCACATAATCGACCACGAAATCCGCGGGCAGCGCCCCGGGGGCGTTTTGCCGGATGTTGCCGGACCACCCGTTGTCGGGGTAGCCGCCGACGCCGTCGACCTCGACGGAAAGCATCATGTACTCCGGCCCCTGCGACACGCCCCCGAAAGAGGACCGCGCCGTTTCAAAGCCGTCGATGTAAAAAATGTATTCGCGCGCGTTCCACTCGACGCCGTAGGTGTGGAACTGCGTGTACGGCTCGTCGACCCGGAAAAACCCGACGTTTTGGAACCGGTGGCCGGGGCCGTAGCCGTTATAGTGGAGGTTCGTCGTAATGATGCCGTTGTCCTTTTGCCGGTAAAGCGGCGACTCGAACACGTCGATTTCCATGCCGGCCGTCGGCGGCACACCCGCCTTTACCGCGTCGGACTGCAGCCAGAACGACGACCAGAGCCCCTCGGCCGCGGGCAGCTTGCAGCGGCACTCGAAATAGCCGTAGGTCTGCTGGTAGGTGTAGCGCGTATCGAGGCACGCGGCGTAATAGCCCGGCCCGTACGGCCCGTCGGGACGAAAGGCGGCGCGCAGGTGCAGCTGCCCGTTTTCGACCGTCGCCATATCGCGCGACCAGTAGCCGCCCTTGCGCATGGTGACCTTGCGGCCGTCCGGGTACCGGCGGACATCCCAGCGCGGCAGCGCCGGGTCGGAAAAATCCTCTTCAAAAACCAGCTCGAACTTCCCGTAATCCAGCTTTGTTTGCCCCGCCGGGCGCGGCCGCCGGAGCTTGACGAACAACGGATAGACCGCGCGCATCAGCGCGTTTTCGATTTTATGCTGTACTTGTGCCAACGCCATACTCCTTTTTTGTGCAGAGAAGCACAGATACTTTTATTATATAGTTTCGATGAAAAATGTCAATTCATTTCTGTAGATTTGTGCAAAAATAAAAAGAATGGTAAATTTGACCGCACTGTTTTGACAGGCGGCGTGAAAACCAAAAAAAGCGCGGGAGAAAAACGCCTCCCGCGCCGTTCTGTTGGATTTTTAAGGCTGGGCGCGCGTCACCGACTCGCCCAGACGCACCGTTTCGGACAGCGCGTGCGCCGCGATGCGGATGGGTCCGTCCGCCGAAACCTCGGTCACAAGCCCGTTTTGCCAGGCAAAGGAAACGCGCACGCCGTTTACAAGCAGGTTTTCCGCCCGCCCCGACGCCGAAAACGCCTCGGGCAGCCCCGGCAAAAGCGTCAAAACGCCGTCCTCCTCGGTCAGCAGCAGCTCATGCACCCCGGCGACAAAGCCCAGGTTGCCATCGATTTGGAACAAAAACGGCGGGTGGACGCAGAAAAGGTTGCGAAACACCGCGTGGCGCAAAAGCCCGCCCATAACCGCTTCGGCCGTTTTGCCGTCGCGCAGGCGGCCGGCCAGGCACACCGCCCACGCCGCCGACCAGCCGATGTGCTGCCCGGAATTTTGCAAACGGTAGGAAAACAGCCGTTCGACGAAGCCGCGTACCGCCTCGTCGCGCCGGTAGCCAATCACGCCGCCCGGATAAAACCCGTAAAGCGGCGAAAAATGCCGGTGGCCGGGCTCGGGGGTCTCAAAGTCCGCGTGCCATTCGCAAATGCCGTTTTGCCCCTCGGAAAACGCGTAGAGCTTCGGCTCCTTTTCGCAGATGTCGCGCAAAAGCGGCGAATCCTCCGTCCCAAAAAGCTCCCGGAAATTTTGAAATGCCTGGCGCACAAGCCCCATATCAAAGGCGGAGGCGTAGTCGAGTCGGCAGGTTTTGCCGTTCGTGCGAAACACGTTTTCGGGCGACGTGGAGGGGCAGACCACATAGTACCCGTCGTGCAGCACCAGATAGTCCGCCGCAAACTGCGCCGCCTCGTGCACAATTTCGCGCACCTTGCTTTCCTGCCCAGGCGCGCGCAGCGCGCCGTTTCTGTAGTGGGCGTACACCTCGTTCGAGAGCCACACCCCGCAAAGCGGCGCGAACATATAGCTCGGGTCGCGCTGCACGGGCGGGGTCTTGCGCCACAAATCGACATTGTGGTTGCAGGCAAAGCCGCGGCAGCCGTAGTTGATTTCGGCGGTCCTTTTGCCGTTCTGCATGGTTTCATACACCAGCTGCAAAAGCGGCTCGACGCAGGGTGCAAGCCCTGCGCGCGACGCGCCCCAGTAATTCATTTCCGTATTGATATTCACCGTGTAGTTGCTGCTCCACGGCGGGCGCACGGAATCGTTCCATATCCCCTGCAGGTTCATCGCCTGCCCGCCTTCGCGCGACGCGCTGATGGTCAGGTATTTCCCGAAATTGTAAAACAGCTCGCAAAGCGCCGTAAATTCCGCGCCGCTCTTTCCCTTTTGGACGGCCTTTAAGAGCTTGTCCGTCGTAAGCGGGCTTTCCTTGTCCAAGGAGACTTTCGCCGCCCCGTAAAGCGCCGAAAAATCCGCCGTGTGGCGGGCAAGCAGACGCTCGTAGTCCAGCGCCGCGGCCTCTTTCAAACGCCGGCGGCAGATTTCCGCCGCGTTTTCGCGGGACGTGTCGGGCATTTCGGAAAACCCGCGAAAGCCCGTCGCCGCCGCAAAGCGCAGCGTGACACGCGTCGCTTTGCGCACCGTAAGACGTTCGTCCCCGCCAATTACGCGGCCGTCGGTCTCGACCTCGGCGCGCAGGCAGAACGCCATGCCCTTATTTTCGTTATAGCGGATGGGGTCGCGCTTCATGCGCAAATAGTTCGGCGCGGCGTAGTCCGGGGCGTTGCCCGTCAGCTCCAGCGCGTTGCCGGAGGCCGCACAGGCAAAATGCAGCTGCGAATCGGCGCGAACGGAAACGGAAAACGGGTTTTCGCTTTCGATATGGTACACGGCGACGCGGTCGGGGTTTGAGCAAAACGCCGTCCGCCGCAAAGCGGCCGTCTCCACCGTGCACACGCCGTTTGCAAGCGACAGCCGGCGGCGGTATGCGCGCAGGGACGTGCCAAAAAAGCGCAGATAGACGTTCCCGAGCGGCATAAAGGCCTCGCTGTAATTCCCGGCCATCTCCTTTGTGCAAAGCGCGTCCGCCTCGCTGTTTTTCCCGGCAAACACCAGCTCGCGCACACGCTCGAGCGCGGCGCGGCTTTTCGGGTTGTCGTAATTTTTCGGGTAGCCCGACCACAGCGTGCCCTCGTTAAAGCACAGCTTTTCGGTGCGGCGGCCGCCGAAAACCATCAGCCCCATAAAGCCGTTGCCTAAGGGCAGCGCCTCGCGCCAGCGGCGGGCGGGGGCGGTATATCGCAATTCGTCCATCGACAGGTTCCTTTCTGTTTCTTGCGGCAATGCGCTTTCGGTTGACTTGCGGTCTGTTTTGATTATATAATGAAGCGCGGGCTTTTACAATCCGCATTGCACATATTTTTTTGAAAGTCGCCGCCGCGCGGCGCAAAAGAGAGGACCCACATGCAAAAATCCAAACTCGTCAAACGCCTGAAAATCGCCGTATGCGTCCTGCTGGCCGCCGTCGTTCTCGTGCTCGGCGTGCTGTTTTTCCCGCTGACCGGCAAAAAGCACGTTGAAATCTGGGGCGCAGGGCAGACCTTTGACCTTGACGCCGTGCAGACCGTCGAAAAAACGCGGACCGATTTTAAGATTCTGATGCTGACGGACACACAGCTCTGGTCGAACCTTTCCGACAACGCGGCGTGCTACGCGGAAATGGACGCGCTGGTCGAAAAGACGCAGCCCGACCTTATCGTGATGCCGGGCGACAACGTCTCCGCCTTCGCCAGCCGCTTTTCGCTGCAAAACTTCATTGACCGCGTGGAAAGCTACGGGATTCCCTGGGCGCCGGTCTTCGGCAACCACGACGCCGAGCTGCCGACCAACTCGAAAAACTGGCAGGCCGACCAGTACATAAAGGCGGCGCACTGCCTGTTCCAGAAGGGGCCGTCCAATCTGTACGGCTGCGGCAATTACGCGCTCAACATCACCGAGGACGGCGCGCTTGTGTACACGCTGTTTTTCTTTGACAACGGCGAATATGACGAATATGACGACGGCTCTGTTTCCGAGGTGCCCATGGGCGCCGGGCAAATCGCCTGGTACGAATGGAACGTAAAGGGCATTGCGAAAGCCGCGGGCCACACCGTGCCGTCCATGGTCTTTTCCCATTTTGCGCAGCCGCAGTTCCGCGAAGCCATTGAAACCCTCGCCGTGCAAAACGAGGACGGCAGCTACACGGTGCCGGCGGAATACGGGTTCGGCACCTGCGCGTATCTTCCGGGTGCGGCGAAGGTCGATTCCGGCTTTTTTGACGCCTGCGTAGAGCTCGGCTCGACCAAATACCTGTTTTGCGGGCACGACCACGAAAACAACGCCAGCATCACCTACGAAGGCATTACCATGACCTACGGCTTAAAGACCGGTCCCTCGCCCGAGCCCTGGAACGGCGCGGCCGAAACCGGCGGGACGCTTGTGACCATCACCGGCAGCGGCGAAAACCAGTCGGTCTCCATCGAGCACATTGTGGAAACG
>CASGAS010000025.1 GCA_949299505.1 uncultured Eubacteriales bacterium | reverse complement strand
GTGACGGTCGCTTTCGTACTGGAGGACGGCGCGCTGCGCGTCAAGGTCAACTGCGGCGACGTCGCCCTGTCTGCGGGCTGCGTGCTGGAGCGGCTGACGCTGCTCGACTGGTTCGGCGCGACGGATTCGGCCGCCGACGGCGACTATATGTTGCTGCCCGACGGCAGCGGCGCGGTTGAACCGATGGACGGCGTTTGCGAGGACGCCTATCCGGAAAAGACCTTTGTGGTCTACGGCGCGGACCCGGCGCTTGCACAAACAGAGACTGCCGCGGACGGGACGCTGCAGTTTGCCCCGGCGCGGATTCCGGCCTATGGGATGCGGCGCGGACAAAGCGCCTTTGTCGCGGTCATAGAAAGCGGCGACGCCATTGCGCGCATTACGTCGCACCGTGCGACGGCGGCCGGGGAATATAACCGCGTCGGGCCGACCTTCTGCATAACGGACACCGCGCTTTCGGACGAAACGCTGTACACCGGCAATGCGTTTTCCGGGGAAATCACGGTTTGCTACCGCTTTTTGTCCAACCGGAACGCCGGGTATGCCGGCATGGCGGCGGCGTGCCGCGAGGTGCTGATTCGCAACGGCACCCTGCCCGCGCAGGCGACAGCCGTCCCCGAAACGCTGCCGATGGTGCTGACCGTATACGCCGCCGCTTCCAAGTCGAACCCGAACCGCAGCGTCCGGCTGACCAGCTTTGCCGAGACCCAGGAGCTTTTGCGCCTCTTAAAGGCGAAAAGCGTCGACAACGTCACGGTGCGGCTCGTCGGCACGCTTGACGGCGCGGCGTCGCAGGGGCTTTTGCGCAGCTGCGACTTTTCCGGCAAGCTGGGGAACGACCGGGAATTGGAGCAGCTGCTGCAGTTCGTGCAGGCGCAGCAGTTTTCCATCTATCTGGACATCGACATCGCGTCCTTCGGGCGGCGCAGCGTGCGCCGGTCGGCCTATGCGGCAAAGGGGCTTTCGGGCGATACGCTGTCCTATGCGAAGCCAAACGAGCTTTCCTTAATCGCGGGCGACGCGCAGCATACGCGGTATTTCCTGCGGCAGACGGAACTTGGCGACAATGTGGAGGGCTTTGTCCACGCGTTTTACGACGACGCGTTTTCCGGCGCGTGCGTTGCCGACGCGGGGCAATACCTCTATTCCGATTACGCGAGCGCGGGCAATACGCGCACCGTCATGGCGGGGCATCTGCGCGAGCAGGCGGCGACGCTTGCCGCCAGCCGGACGCTGATGGTCGATACGGGCAACGCGTACCTCCTGCGCGATGCGGACGTGGTCGTCTCCCTGCCGGGCACGAGCGCGTATCCGGAAACGGACAGCTACCGCGCCGTCCCGTTTTTGCAAATGGTGCTGCATGGCATCATCTCCTATGCGCTTTCGCCCGCCAACACCGCCGAAGACGCGCAGACCGCGTTTTTGAAGGCACTCGAATACGGCGCGCTGCCGAGCTACGCGTGGTATTATGAAAAAACCGGCACGGACGCGGACGCCGTTTACCACTATGAAGCGCAAATCAACGCGGCGGCGGAAAATTACAAGCTGGCCGCCTCCATGCTCGGCGATTTGCAGGATGCGCGCATGACCGCGCACGAAGAGGTGCAGGCGGGCGTCTACCGCGTCGAATACAACAACAGCGCCGCGCTGTATTTCAACTATACGGACGCGGCCGTCACCGTGGACTCCATCACGGTCGAGCCGATGTCCTGCCAGCGCGTGAACTGACAAAGCGAATGGCAAAACAGCCGCAAAAAGCGCCGCCCGAATCGGGCGGCGCTTTGCATGTGTATATGCGTTTTCCCGCGGCGGTCACAGGGTCACGTCGGCAAGTTCGGCGTTTGCCGCCCGCCGCAGGTCGTCGGGCGCAAGCTCCAGCTGCACGCCGATTTTCCCGGCGCTTACAAGAATCGTGTCCCAGCGGCTTGCCGAGCGGTCAAGAACGGTCGGGAACGCCTTTTTCATTCCAATCGGGCTGCACCCGCCGCGCACATAGCCGGTCGTCGGCAGCAGCTCCTTGACGTGCAGCATCTCGACGTGCTTTTCCGAAACCGCGCCGGCGGCGGCTTTCAAATCGAGCTCCGCGGGACCGGGGATGACGAACACATAGCACTGCCCGCTTTTCCCGCGGGCGACGAGAGTTTTGTAGATGCGCCCCGCCTCCATGCCGACGAGCGCGGCGACGCTTTTGGCGTCGACGGCCTCCCCGTCCTTGTGCGGATAGGCGTGTACGCGGTAGCGAAGCTGCATCCGGTCCAGGATGCGCATCGCGTTGGTTTTCGGTACGGCTTTGGCCATGGGGCGCCTCACTTCATGTTCCGGAAATTTTTTAATGCCTTCGGTGCGCGGCGGCGCTTTTTCTGCTGCTTGTGCCGCAGCACAAGGATGCCGTATATCGCAAGCACCAGAAGCACCAGCGCGAATACAATTAAAAATATCGTGGAGCGAAACAGCTGCGCGACGCCGTGCCCGATATACAAAAGCAAGCTGACGTCCACGTCCTCGGCGGCGACCAGGTCGACCGTCGCAATCTCGCTTTCCGCATACATAATGCGCGCTTTCCCAATAACGTCGCCCTTTTTGACGGGGGCGTCCACGCTTTGCGGCGTTTCTTCGGGGATGGGCTCTATGAGCACGCTGTTTTCGTTGTTGCCCACGGGGACAAGCGCGGTCACGTCGGTCGCGGGGACCAGGCGCACATGGTCCGCCTTTCGGGAAAGCGCTACGTCCACGACGGTCACAATGCGGGTCGTGTCGGCGACCTTGGCCATGCGCAGGTTGTCAAACGCCCATTCAAAAATCTTTTTGCACTCCAAAAACGCGCAGTTGTCCGGGTTGCCGTCGCCGTTGACGTCCTCATACGGCGCGCCCATGACAACGGCAAGGTAATTGTAGCCGTCCTTGCTGGCCGTCGAAATGACGCACCGCCCCGCGCCCGAGGTCGAGCCGGTTTTGACGCCCGCGGCGTATTCGCAGTAATAGGTTTTGAAATTCGGATTGATAAGCCAGTTTGTGGACAAAAGGTTGCGCGCCTCGCTTTTGTTCGTGGCGGGCAGGGTATAGCTTACGGTGTTGACGATTTCGGAAAACAGCGGCAGCTCCAGCGCGTGGCGCGTGATTTTGGCCAGGTCGCGCGCGGTGGAGCAGTGCCCCGCTTCGTCCAATCCGTGCGGGTTTACGAAATGCGTGTTTTCACACCCCAAAGACGCGGCAAATTCGTTCATCATATCCACAAAGGCGGGAACGGACCCGTTGCCGATGTAGTCCGCCAAAATGACGGCGGCTTCGTTTGCGCTTCGCACAAGCAGGCAGTACAAAAGCTCCCGCACAGTCAGCACCTCGCCGGCCAAAAGCCCCGCCGTCGAGCTGTTCGTCCCGGCAATGGCGTCCAGCGCCGACTGCTTGACGGTGACCTTGGCGTCCAGGTCCCCGCAGTGCTCAATCGTGAGAATGGCGGTGGTGATTTTGGTCAGCGAAGCGGGCGCGGTGACCTTATCGGCATTTTTGTCGAAAACGACCGTATCGCTGTCCAGATTCAAAAGCAGCACAATGTCGGCGCTGGTTTCCAGCGCGGCGTTGAAAGCCGCCTGCCCCGGTACAAGGCAGGCGCACAGCAGCAAAACCAGGCTGAAAAGAAAGGAAAAAATACGCTTCAAGGCGTTCACCTCTTGAAAAGAAGTCGGAAACCGTGTACAATACATATTCAAACACAGAACAGTATACCAAAAATCGTTGCGCTTGGCAACCAAAAACAAAGGATGTGAACGGTTTGATCTATGTGACCGGCGATACCCACGGCGAAGCCCAGCGGCTTTCCCCGTCGCGCCTGCGCGCGCTCAAGGCGGGCGACACGCTCATCGTCTGCGGGGACTTTGGTTTTCTGTGGGACGACAGCAAAAAGGAACAGAAGCTGCGCGAGCAGTTTGGAAAACGGAAATACAACATCTGCTTTTTGGACGGCACGCACGAAAACTTTTCGCTGCTCAACAATTATGAGGTCAGCGAGTGGAACGGCGGCAAGGTCCACCGCATTTACGGCAACCTTTACCACCTGATGCGCGGGCAGGTCTACCACATCGACGGGCAGACGGTGTTCGCCATGGGCGGGGGAGAGAGCCCGGACATTGACATCCGCTCGGAGGGCGACGCCTGGTCGCGGGCGGAAATCCCGACGCGCGAGGAGCTTTTGGAGGGCGCGCACGCGCTCGAAAAGGAAGACTACCACGTCGACATTGTCGTCACGCACGAACCGCCGCTGCGCATCAAGGGCTTTTTGCAGCTCAAGGATTATGATTCTTTGCGCGTGACGGCGCTCAACGCGTATTTTGAGGAACTGTCCGATTCGTGCACATTTGGCAAATGGTATTTCGGCAGCATGCATATGGATAAGTATATTTCGTCTACGCACATCGCCGTGTTCCAGAATATCCTGCGCGCCGACACGGGCGAGAAAGTTTGATAAAGGCGGGAAAAACCTATGAAAATGACCCGTTCCAGAAAAATTCTGGGCTCGATTGAAGTTGTTTTGGCCGTTGTGGTCCTGGTGGTGGCCGTCGCGCTGGCGCCGGCCTACTCGGCGGAAAAGCCGGCGCCCGAGACCCAGGCGCCGACAGCGGACGCAAGCGAGGCGGTCGCGACAGAGCCCGTGCCGGAAACGACGACACTTCCGGCGCCCGAGCTGCCGGAGGTCAACGACTATACGGTGGAAAACTACATTGTGCTGACAAGCGACGCCGCCATGGAAATGTATTCCGTTGCGCAAAAGCGGCTGACCGAGTACGGCCAGACGCTTTCCAAGCTCAAGTCCTGCGTGCCGGAAATCAACGTCTATTCGCTGCTTGCGCCCACGCGCATCGCGTTTTACGGGCCGGAGGAATACCGTACCGGCTCGCACGACCAGACGCGCGGCATTGAAATTGCGTATTCGGCGATGACCGGCGGCGTTGAAACGGTGGACGCCTATTCCCATATTGCCCGCCATACGGATGAATACATCTATTTCCGCACCGACCACCACTGGACTGCGCGCGGCGCGTATTATGCGTACGAGGCGTTCTGCGAAACCGCGGGGCTCACCTGCAAGCCGCTGTCCGCGCACGAGACGGGGCGGCTCGACGGCTTTGTGGGCAGCATGTACCGCTATACGCACAGCGAGAAGCTGAAAGAGAACCCGGACTATGTCGAGGTGTTTTACCCCACGGTCGAGGCGAGCGGGCAGTTTTATTCCTCCCCGGCGATGACCGACGGGAAAAACCTGCGCATCATTTCGACCTCCATTACGGATTCCTCGAGCAAATACATGGCGTTCATCCAGGGCGATAAGCCGCTTATCAAAATGACCTCCGCGTGCGGGAGCGACCGGAAAATTTTAATGGTCAAGGAATCCTACGGCAACGCCTTCGCGCCGTTTCTGCTGGAGAATTTCAGCGAGGTCTATGTGCTCGACCCGCGCCAGGACGGCGTAAAGGGGATGAACCTCCCGCAGTTCCTGCGCGACCACGGCATTACCGACGTGCTGGTGCTCAACTACCTGATGGCGCCGTCGAACTCGACCTTTATGAACGCGTTTAAGGCAATGCTGGACGCCTGAAAATACAATACGGCCCACACGCCCTGCGGCAGCGCCGCGGGGCGTTTTTTGTGCATTTTCGGGCGCAACCAGGCCTTGCAAACCGCCGGTTGCGCCCCATTTTTCGCTTTGCAAACCGGAATGTATGGCGCAACCGCGGCATTTTCGGTACGATGGGGACGTTCCGCAGGCGGGCTGCGGCGCGTGCGGCTTTTTTTGCGCCGCAAAGCCGGCGGGAAAAACTTGACAGCAAAAAAGGAGATGGCCCCATGAAACCGGTAGAGACCACCCATTTCGGCATCCAGAGAAAAATCGTCGCCAACATGACGTCGGAAAGCTGGGAACGCATCCCGCATGTTACCTATTTGTATGAACCCGACGTGACCGACTTAATGCGGGAATACAAGCAGCTGAATTTCGACCGGCCGGGACGGGAGAAAATCAGCGTCAATACGCTCGTCTTAAAGCTCATCTGCGAGGGGCTCAAGGCCGCCCCCGCCATGAACGCGCGCATCCGGTTCGACCGCCGGCTTGTGCGCGGCGAGGTCACGACCTATCAGAACATCGACATTTCCATGCCGATGGTGCTGCCCAACGGCGAGATGATGACCGTGAATCTGCACGACTTTGAAAACAAAAACCTGGACGAAATGACCGCGTACATCGCCGACGTCTCCCGTCGTGCGGCGAACACCGACTTAAACGAAGCCATGTTCGAGGTTTCGCTGGACAACACGCTTGCGGCGCTGCGCCGCGGCAAGCTCGGGCAGGCCGTCTGCCGCCTTATCGGCTCCAAGACCGGCAAGCACAAGGTCCGCACCCTGCACGGGGAGGAAAAGCGCGCGTACGAGGCGGTTCCCAAAACGGACCGGCTGACCAAAACGGACCTTACGCAGGGCACGGTCACGGTGTCGAACCTTGGCTCTTTGTACCGCGGGCAGCGCGGGGAATGCGCGCTGCTGGAAATCATCCCGCCGCAGGTCGCGGCGTTCGGCGTGGGCGCGGTGCAGGACAAGCCCGTCGTCGTGCGCGACGCCGCCGGGAAAAAGCAGGTGGAGGCGCGGCAGGTGCTGCCCATTTGCATTGCCTTTGACCACCGCGCGCTCGATTTCGGCGATATTGTGCCGTTCCTTAAAAAATTCGATTCCCTTCTCGAACACCCCCAGGTCATCCACACCTGGAAAAACCGGGACGCACACGCGCAAAACGCGAAAGAGGCGTAAACGCCGGCAAAGCCCGGACAAGCCTTGTCCGGGCTTCGCTTTAAGCCGCTGGGAAATCGCGCAGGGACTTGAACACATACCCTTCGCTTCTTGCATAGTCGATGATGTCGCCGAGCGCGTTCGCGTTGTCCGGCGAGACCGAGTGCAACAGCAGGACCGCGCCCGGGTGCAGCCGCGCCGTGACGGTCTCAAAGGCGTAGTCCGCGCCTTTCTGGTTCTCAAGGTCCCAGTCGGCGTAGGCGACGGACCAGAACACGCTTTGGTAGCCGAGCGAGCCGACAAGGTCGAGCGCGCAGTCGGAGTATTCGCCCATGGGAAAGCGGAAATACGGTTCGCTGTAGCCGAAGTTTGTGCGCAGGTAGTCGTCCATGCCCCGAAGCTCTTCTGCCATGTCGAGCCGAGAAAGCGTCGGGAACGAGGGGTGGCGCACCGAGTGGTTGCCGACGATATGCCCCTCTGCAATCATCCGGGCGATAAGCTCCGGCTCGGCCTCCACCTGCGGCAGCGTGCAGAAAAACGCCGCCGGCACGTCCTTTTCCCGGAGCGTGTCGAGGATTTTTTCGGTGTAGCCGTTTTCATACCCGCAGTCAAACGTCAGATAAAGCGTTTTTTCCGTGCTTTTCGTGTCCAGGCAAAACGCGCGGTAGCCGTTCTCTTCAAAATACCGCTGGTTTTGCACCGAGGTCGCGTGCGGCGCCCCGTCTTTTGCCACGCCGTAGCTGTAGCCGCGCTTTTCGGTGGAAAGCCCGCGGGTGTTTTCCGGGTCCTCGACCAAAAATTCGCGCAGCGGCAGCGCGGCCAGCCCGGTGTACGTTTTGCCGTCCTGCAGAACCGGCTCGGCGGACGCGGCGGGCAGCGGCGTCGCTTCGGGCGCGGTTGTGCTTTCCGCCCCAGACGTTGTTTGCTCGGTCGTTTCCGGACGGGGCGCGTCTGTGCTTTCGGGCGTTTTACCGCCGCCGCAGGCGGAAAGCAGCAAAATGCAGCCGAGCGTCAGGCAAAGCCCCGCTTTGGCCCTTCGGGTCAGTGCGCCGGGCTTCATTTCATCATCGTCTGGACGCTGTCGACCAGATTCGTAAACGTGTTGACGGCCTTTTTCGCCGTTCTTTTCGCCTTGCGTTTGGCCGAGCCGCCTCGTACCATGCCGCCGACCATGGCGACGGCGCTGCCGACGGCCAGGCTTACGCCGACGGCCTTCATGGCGGATTGCATCGATGCTTGCATGTTGGTCTCTCCTTTCGGTTTTTTGCCGCGCTTTTCAAATGAAAGGCCCGGCAAGCTTAGTGTGCGCAGCCGAACGGAAAATAGAAGTGCAAAATTTTGAAAATCGGCGCGCTTTACATTTTGCAAAAAAGCGCGTATAATACCGCGCAGTGACGAAAGAACGGAGGTGTGCGCGTGGCGCTGAATATTGTGCTGGTCGAACCGGAAATCCCGCAGAACACCGGCAACATCGCCCGCACCTGCGCGGCGACGGGCGCGCGGCTGCATTTGGTCGGGCCGATGGGCTTTGCCATTGACGACCGCAAGCTCAAGCGCGCGGGGCTTGACTACTGGCGGCTTTTGGACATTACCTATTATGACAGTCTGCGCGAATTTCTGGAAAAAACGCCGCAGAAGGAAAATTTTTTCTTTTTCACGACCAAGGGCAAGCACATCTATTCGGAGCTTGCCTACCCGAAGGACGCCTACCTGTTTTTCGGCAAGGAGACGGCGGGGCTGCCCGAGTGGCTGCTGCACGAAAACCCCGACTTCTGCGCCAGGCTGCCGATGCTCGACGACGCGCGCGCCCGGTCTTTGAACCTGTCCAACACCGTCGCCGTCGCCGTGTACGAGGTCCTGCGGCAATGGGGCTTTCCGAAGCTTTTGTGCGAAGGGCATTTGCGGGAATATGACGACTGAAAAACGCTCCGGGTGTTCCGGAGCGTTTTCTTTTTGTTTGCCTGCGGCTTACTCGAACACATAGACCCGCGCTTCGTACGGGCGCATGGGGCAGACGTGCGCCTTGCCGGGCGCGTCCGGGTAGTTGCAGAGGACCAGCCTGCCCTTTTCCAGGTCGAAATCGGCCGGCACGCGGAACGTGCGCGTCTCTTCGGCAAAGGAGCAGATGACAAGCGCCTTGCGGCCCTCGTATTCGCGCGCATAGCAGTAAAAGTCCGTGCTGTCGTGGTCGTATTCCTTGTAGCTGCCGTAAATAAACAGCTTATCCGCCTGGCGAATGGCAAGGAGCTTGCGGTAATAGTGGAGAATGGAGTCCGGGTCCGCCTCGGCTTCGGCGACGTTTATCTCCTTGTAGCTCGGCGTTACGCCAAACCACGGCTCCACCGTAGAAAAGCCCGCATAGTCGCTTGCGTCCCACTGCACCGGCGTGCGCGCGTTTTCGCGGCTGGTGCGGTTGGCAAGCTTCAGGTACGTTTCGTCGGAAAAGCCGAATTTCTTAAAGAGCCGCGCGTTGTTGAAGGTCACGACGTCCTTGAACTGGTCGAGCCGGTCGAGGTGGTTGTTGATCATCCCGATTTCCTGCCCCTGGTAAATAAACGGCGTGCCGCTTTGGAAATAGCACATCGTCGCCAGCATTTTGCCGCTTTCCTTGCGGAATTTTTCGCTGCCGTAGCGGCTGATGATGCGCGGGTGGTCGTGGTTCTCAAGATACAGCGCGTTCCACGACTTGCCGTAGAGGTCCTCCTGCCAGCGCGTGAACGCCTTTTTCATTTTTTTGAGGCTGAACGGCACGGCGATGGTGTCGGTCATAAAGCAGTCCGCCTGCATGTGGTCGAAGCTGATCATCATGTCCAGCTCCCGGTCGTCGCCCGCGGTAAAGGCCAGCGCGTCCTTGGAATTCGTCATGGGGGATTCGCCGACCATGAAGCAGTCGTAGTCCTTGCAAATGGCCTTGCGGAACTGCGTGAGGTACTCGTGAATATGCGGCCCCTTGTTGTAGTGCTCAATGCCCGTCGCTATGGGCAGCGGGAAGCCGTTGGGCAGGCCTTCGCGCTTGGAAATGAAGGTGATGACGTCCTCGCGGAAGCCGTCCACGCCCATATCCAGCCAGAAGCGCATGATGTTGATGACCTCTTCGCGCACCTTCGGGTTGTCCATGTTGAGGTCGGGCTGCTTTTTGGCAAAGACGTGCAGGTAATATTCCCCGCGCACGTCGTCGTATTCCCACGCGCCGCCCTCAAAGGTCGAAAGCCAGTTGTTCGGCGGCTTTTTGCCGTTTTTGCCCTTGCCCTTGCGCCAGAAATAGTAGTCGCGGTAGGGGTTCGACGCCCCGCCCTTGCGGCTCTCCTGGAACCACATGTGCTCGTCGGAGGTGTGGTTGACGACCAAATCCATCAGGACCTTCATGCCGCGCTCATGCGCGCCGTCCAGGACCTTTTTGAAAAGCGCCAGGTCGCCGTAATCGGGCGAGATGTTGCGGTAATCGGCAATGTCGTAGCCGTAGTCGGCGTTCGGCGAGGGGTACAGCGGGGAAAACCAGATCGCCGTAGCGCCGAGGCTTTTGATGTAATCGAGCTTTTCTAGCACGCCCCAAAGGTCGCCCACGCCGTCGCCGTTGCCGTCCTTAAAGGAACGCGGCCAAATCTGATAGATGACGGCCTCTTTGTACCAATCTGCCATACTGTCTTCTCCTTTTTCGCCGAATTTTCTATATCGTAGCATATTTTTTTATGAAAAACAATGGGGGAAAGGGAAATTCCCCCGGCTTTTTCCGCCGCCCGCCGCTTTTTTGAACATTCCGGCGCAAAGCGTACGGCTTTCATGAAAACTATACAATTTGCGCGGAAAAACCATCGGTTCTTTTTGAAAAATGCGGTTGTACTTTTTATAAAAAAGTGCTACAATCATTTCTTACTTAAGGTATCGGGAATCGAACCCGATACGCCGAAAACCACAGCTCGCAAAAAGGAATGGAGGGCGTTTGGCATGGAAAACGCGCTGAACATGATTGTCGAAGCCGACCGCGCCGCCCGGGAACGCGTGGCCGAGGCGCGCCGGCGCCGCGACGCGCTGCAGGAGACGCTTGCCGAGCAGAAAACGGCCATCGACGCCGAATATGACGCAAAAGCCAAAGCGCAGGTCACAGAGGCGCGCCGGCAAAAGGAAGAGAAACTATCGGTCGCCGCGCAGCAGATTGAGGCGCGCGAAGCGCATATCGCCAAAGCGCTGGAGGCGCGTTTTGCGGCGGGGCACAAGTCGTGGGAGGACGCGCTGTTTCAGGCGGCGGTCGCGCTCGACGACTAAGCTGCACAAAACCCAGTCGGGTTTGATTCCTTAACACCAAAACGAAAACGGACAGAGCGGAAAGGAGAGGTCGGGCATGCAAAAAATCGCTTCGTTGTCGGCGGGCGCGCTGACAGCCAAGGCGCACGCCATGTACGGCGATATACTCGGTGCGGACGCGTACCGGGAAATGCTCGGCTGCCGCAGCATTTCGGAGCTGGCCGCTTTCCTGCGCGACCGCACGGCGTATGCGTCGGTGTTTTCCGACCTTACGCGCGCACGCATCCAGCGCGCCCGGTTTGAGGCGCTGGTGCGCAAATACGCCATGACGCGCATCGCGTCGCTTGCCGCCGCGGAAAAGGCGCTCGGCGGAAGCCTGTATAAAACGCTGATTATGGACTATGACGCCGAGCTGCTGATTACCTGCGCCGAATATCTCGGCTCGGAAGGGTTCGGGGAATCGATGCAGTTCGTTCCGCCGTTCTTTTTGGAAAATTCCGAAATCGACACGCAGGCGCTTTACCGGGCGCGGAACCTGGACGAAATGGACGCGGCGCTCGAGGGGACGGCGTATGACCGCCTTTTGGACGGCTTTCGCGCGGGCGCGCCGTTTTCCGTGCGCGCGTACGAGCTGGTTGTCGACGAATGCGTCAACACCCGCAGCGAAGCGCTGATTCGCAAGCATTATACCGGGGAAACGAGAAAGGCGCTGCTTGCCTACCTGCAAATGCGCGCGGACATGAAAACGGTCGAAAGCCTGTACCGCATGAAAACCTATTACCCGCAGGCCGACCTGCACCGCGCCGGCGTGCTGTCGAACACCATGACCGCCTTCACCCCGGCCGAGCGCACCGCGCTTTTGGAAAGCGCGGACGTGCCCGCTTTAACCGAAACGCTGCGGCATACCGTTTACGGCAAGCAGGCGGCGCTGTTTTCCGAGGGCGTTATCGAACGCAAAACGGGCAAGGCGCTTCTTTCTGCCTGCGCGCACGCGCTGCGGTACACAACGATTCCGCAGGTGGCGCTGGTCAGCTTCGTCGGAATTCAGCAAAATGAAATGAACAACCTTATCCATATTGCAGAGGGGCTGCGCTACGGGCTGCCGCCCGAGGAAATCGGCGCCTTCCTGGTGACCAGGACGCCTGCGCAGTAAGCGGAAGGAGGCTGTAAGGGTGAAAAAAAGAAAATTTGCAGTCTTGCGGCTTCTGGCCGGCGCGGCGGAAATAGACGCGGTTTGCCGCGCCTTGCAGCAGTACGCGTTCCAACCGCAGTTCGACAGCGAAACGCCGACGTCGGCATTTCTCGGAACCGAAAAAAAGAGCGGCGACGAAAGCCCCTATGGTACGGCGCTTTCCCATTTGCGCTTTGTGCTCGACGTCGCCGGCGAGCCGGTCCCGCCGGGCGACATTTACGCCGAGCCGCCGGAGGACTGGGCGCAGACCGCCGACGCGCTTTACCGGGCGTGCCGGTCGCTGCAGACCGAAAAAACCCAGCTGCAAGAGCAGGCGGAGGCCTGCGTGCAGGGCCAGAAAAAGCTGGAGCTGTTCGGCGATTTGCCGGTGGACTTGCAGGACGTTGCGGAATGCGCCTTTATCCGCGTGCGGTTCGGGCACATGCCGGCCGAAAGCTACCGGCGCATGCAGGCGGTGTATGCGGACGACCCGTATGTGGAGTTTTTCCCCTCCTTTTTTGACCGCGACGAAATTTACGGCATGTATTTTGCGCCGCGCGACCAGGCCGAAAAAATCGACACGATTTTTGCCGCGCTGCTGTTCGAGTCGCTGATTATCCCCTCTTTGTCGGGCAGCACCGCCGAAATCGGCGCGGAGTTTGAACGCAGCCTGCAAATTCTGGAAACGGAGCTTGCCGACTTGAACCGGCGCATGGACGCCTTTTTTGCAAAAGAAAGGGAGACGGGCAGCGCGCTGTACGCCGCGCTTGCGGGCGCCGAAACGCTGTTCGGCCTGCGTTCGCACGCCACGCGCTGCAAGGACGCCTATATTTTGACCGGGCTTATCCCGGCCGAGCATGTATCGGATTTACAAACCGCGCTGCGGCCCTGCAAAAACGTCTATGTGGTTAAAAAGGGCTGCGTCAGGCAGCGTGTTGCGACGGCTTAAGGCCTTTGTGCAAAAAAATCTTCTAAGAAAAAGGAGATACCATGGCGATTGAAAGAATGAAGCTGATGAAAATCAGCGGCGCGCTGGAACAGCTTTCCGCCGTCAGCGAAGCGCTGTGCGAAAGCGAGAGCTTTCAGCCGGACAGCGCAGCCAAGTATATCTCTTCCTCCATGGGCTTTCTTCCGTTTGCCGACGAGAACCCGTATACGCAGAAGCTGGCGACGCTGACGGATTTTGCCGCTTCTCTGGGGTTCCCGCTGGAGGTGCAGACGGCGTCGGCCGCCGCGTCGGACGATGCGGACGACGCGTATATCCGCACGGTGGAGGCGCGCGCCGCCGAGCTTTTGGAAACGCGCCGCGTGTTGACCGAGCAGAAAGAGGTCTGTGAGGACGGCATTCGCAAATACCTGCATTTCACGGGGCTGGATTTGGACTTGGACGCCATTTCCGCGTGCGAATTTATCAAGGTGCGCTTCGGCCACATGCCGAAAGAAAGCCTGGAGCGTCTGAACACGGTGTTTCAGGATTACCCGTACCTGCTGTTCTGTCCGTGCTCGGAGGACAAGACCGATTACTGGGGCGTCTACTTTGCCCCGGTCGACCGGCTCGACGAGGTGGACGGGATTTTCGCCTTTTTGCTGTTCGAGCCCTTTTCCGTGCCGGGCGCGGCGGGCACCGTGGACGAGGTACTGGCGGAAATCCGCAAAAGCATTGCGATTCTGGACGGGCAAATCAACGAAAACGAAGACCTGCTGCGCGCGTTCTGGAAAGAGGAAAAAGCGCACTGCAACCAGATTTACTCCCAGCTTCTTCGCAAGGACGCCATATTTTCCCTGCGCAGCTACGCGCTGCACAACGAGCGCAACTTCATGCTGGTGGGCTTTGTGCCCGAAAGCCGCGTGCACAAGGTCGCGGCGCGGCTCGACGTGCTGGAGGGCGTTTCCGCCGAAGTCGACGAACCGCCGAAAAGCGACCGGGTCTCGGTGCCCGTCCGGTATAAAAAGCGCGGCCTTTTGTACCGCGCGCTGGTTGCGCCGTACCGGTATTACATTGAAATGTACGGCTCCCCGGGCCGAAGCGACGTGGACGTAACGCCCTTTGTCGCCTTTACCTACACCATTTTGTTCGGCATCATGTTCGGCGACCTCGGGCAGGGGCTTGTCGTCAGTCTGGCGGGCTTTCTTATGTGGAAGCTCAAAAAAATGGAGCTTGGCAAAATCCTGATTCCCTGCGGGCTGTCTTCGGTAGTGTTCGGCTTCCTGTTTGGCAGCGTGTTCGGCTTTGAGGACCTGCTCGACCCCGTTTACCACGCGATGGGCCTTGCCGAAAAGCCGTTTTCCGTCATGGACAGCATCAACACCGTGCTGCTTATCGCGATTGGCATCGGCGTTGTGCTGATGGTCACGGCCATGCTCATCCATGTGTACGCAAGCCTCAAGCGCAAACAGGTGGGTGAGGCGCTCTTCAGCCAGAACGGCGTGGCGGGCATTGTGCTCTATTTGATGGGCGTCAACCTTGCCTCCGGCTTTATGGGCGGTCCGGCGCCCGTGCCGACCGGCCTTTGCTTCGCGCTGCTGGGCGTTTCGGCGGTGCTCGTTTACATCAAGGAAATCCCCATAGGCCTTATCGACCGCCATCCCGACTGGAAGCCGGAAAGCATAGGCGATTTCCTGCTGCAAAACTTCTTTGAACTGATTGAATATATCCTTTCGTACCTTTCCAATACGCTGTCCTTCCTGCGCGTGGGCGCCTATGTGCTGGTGCACGCCGGGATGATGATGGTCGTTTTCTCCCTGGCGGGCGAGAACGAAAACCTTTTTGTCATTATTCTGGGCAACATCCTGGTCATTGTGCTTGAAGGCCTTTTGACGGGCATTCAGGTGCTGCGTTTGGAATATTACGAAATGTTCAGCCGGTTTTATGAGGGCGACGGCGAACCGTTTACGCCGGTTACCCTGCAAAAAATAAACAAACACTCTATTTAAGCTCAGGAGGAGATTACCATGACCGCTATGTTTTATGTTTTGCTGATTGCCGCGCCCGCGGCGCTTCTGGCAACCGCCTTTGCCGCCGTGCGCAAACGCACGCAGGGCCGCAGCGCCAAGCGCGCCGTAGGCATGAACCTTGCTGTGTTCGGCGTGCTGGTCGTGCTGCTGTCGGTTTTGTCGTTTAACGTCTTTGCGGCGGAGGAAATGCCCGAAGCGGCCGATACGGCAGCCGTGCAGACGCAGGAGACGGCCGAAGCGGCGGCGGACGCCACCTCCTCTAAAGGCCTGGGCCTTTTGGCGGCGGGTCTTGTAACGGGTCTTGCGGGCATCGGCGGCGGTATTGCGCTGGCGGCGGCTGCCCCGGCGGCCATTGCGGCGACGGCGGAAAATCCGAAGTCCTTCGGTAAGTCCCTTATCTTCGTGGCTCTGGGGGAATCCATCGCGCTGTTCGGCGTGGTTATTTCCATCCTGATTATCAACGAGCTGTAACGAGGCGGCGGTATGCGACTGTTTTTGGTCAGCGATAAGGTCGACCCGGTTATTGGCATGCGCTTGGCCGGGGTGGAGGGCGTGTGTCTGCGCGAACCCGAAAAGCTTGACGCGGCGCTGCGGCAGGCGGCGGGAAACGAGGACGTCGGCGTGGTGCTGTATACCGCCGGCGTGCGCGAGGCGTGCCCGGAGACCGTCGCGCAGCTGCAGCGGCAAAACAGGCCGCTGCTTTTGGAAATCCCGGACGGCGAAAGCGAGGCCGGGACGTCCGGCAGCATTACCGAGTACATTCAAGAGGCGGTCGGCATCCGTTTGTGAGCCCCGCCGGCAAGAGGTGAGAGACCTTGGATATTCCGAACGGCAAAATCAATGTTTTTCTGGACGCCGTCCAGTCTTTGGCAAACGAGGAGTGCGAAAAAATTGACCGCGAAACGGAATCGGTGCGCGCCCAGCGTCTGGGAGCGCTGGAGCAGGAGGCCAAGACGCGCAGCGAGGCGTATGCGGCGTATGAGATTTCGCGCATCAACGCGGATTTCAACCGGGAGATTTCCGATTTGGAGGAGGCTTCCCGCAAACGGCTGACCGAGCGCCGCACGGCGCTGGAGACGCAGGTGTTTGACCGTGTGTGCGAGCGTCTGCGGCAGTTTACCGCGTCCGACGGCTATCGGGCGTTTCTGCAAAGCAGCGCGAAAAAGGCGGTGCAGGCCGTCGGCGGGAAAACGGCGACCGTGTATCTGCGGGCCGAGGACCTGTCCTTTGCGGACGCGGTGCTTGCGGCCTGCGGCGCGGACGTGACCGTCGAAGCGGACGCGTCCATTCGGCTCGGCGGGCTGAAGGTGCGTTCGGGCGAGGGCCTTTTGGCGGACGATACGCTCGACGCGCGCGTTGAAACGCAGAAAGCGCGGTTCCTGGCCGTTTCCGGGCTTTCCCTGGAGGAGGAGCAGGTATGACGGCTTATCAGATTTACGGCATCAACGGCCCGGTCGTTACGGTGCGCGGCGAAACGCAGCTGCAAATGATGGAGACGGTGTATGTCGGCACGGCGCGGCTCATTGGCGAGGTCATTGGGCTTACCAAGGCGCAGACCACCATTCAGGTCTATGAGGATACGGCCGGCCTTACGGTCGGCGAACCGGTTTATGCCACGGGCAGCGCCATGCGCGTGCTGCTCGGGCCCGGGCTGCTGGGCAATATTTTCGACGGCATCCAGCGGCCGCTGCCGGCGCTCGAGCAGGCGTTCGGCGCGTTCATCGGCCGCGGCGCGCAGTTTTCGGCGCTGGATACGGAAAAGACCTTTGACGTGCACCTCTGCGTGCAGGCCGGCGACCGGCTCTGCGGCGGCGACGTGTATGCGACCTGTCCGGAAACGGACGCGATTGAGCACCGCGTGATGCTTTCGCCCGACCTTAGCGGGACGGTGCAGCGCGTGCAGCCCGACGGGGCGTACCGGCTGCTCGATACCGTGGCGGTCCTGCAAACCGACGACGGGCGCGAGGTGGAGCTCAATTTGACGCAGACGTGGCCCATCCGCACGCCGCGCCCGGTACAAAAGCGTTTGCCCGCGGACCGGCCGCTGATTACCGGCCAGCGCGTTATCGATACGGTGTTCCCCGTCGCCAAGGGCGGCGCGGCGGCCATTCCCGGCGGCTTCGGCACCGGCAAAACCATGACGCAGCACCAGCTTGCCAAATGGTGCGACGCCGACATCATCATCTACGTCGGCTGCGGCGAGCGCGGCAACGAAATGACGCAGGTCTTAACCGAGTTCTCCGAGCTTACCGACCCGCGCACGGGTAGACCCCTGCTCGACCGCACGGTGCTTATTGCAAACACGTCCAACATGCCCGTTGCGGCGCGCGAGGCGTCCATTTATACCGGCATTACGCTGGCGGAATATTACCGCGATATGGGCTACCATACCGCGCTGATGGCGGATTCGACCTCCCGCTGGGCGGAGGCGCTGCGCGAAATTTCCGGCCGTCTGGAGGAAATGCCCGCCGACGAGGGCTTCCCGGCGTACCTGCCGTCGCGCCTGTCGGAGTTTTACGAGCGCGCCGGACGGGTCGAAACGCTGGGGCAGCGCGAGGGCTCGGTTACGCTCATTGGCGCCGTGTCCCCGCAGGGCTCCGACTTTTCCGAGCCGGTTACCCAGAACACCAAGCGCTTTACGCGCTGCTTCTGGGCGCTGGATAAGTCGCTGGCGTATGCGCGCCACTATCCGGCAATCAACTGGTCGCTGTCCTACAGCGAATATACCGGCGAGCTGCAAAACTGGTACCGCGACAACGTATCGCCCGAGTTTTCCGGTGACCGCGACGAGCTGTGCGCGCTTTTGCAGGAAGAAAACGCGCTTATGGAAATCGTCAAGCTTATCGGCGCGGACGTGCTGCCCGACGACCAGAAGCTTGTCATGGAGACCGCGCGAGTCATCCGCGTCGGGTTCCTGCAGCAGAACGCTTTCCACGCGGAGGACACCTTTGTCCCGCTTGACAAGCAGTTCCAAATGATGCACACCATTTTGCACCTGCATCACCGCGCAAAAGAGGTCGTCGCCAAGCAGATTCCCATTTCCGTTCTGCTGAAGACCGGTATTTTCGACAAACTTACAAAAATGAAGTATGACATCCCGAACGACCGCCTCGATTTGTTCGACGCGTACATCCGGGAGATTGACGCCGCCATAGACGGCGTCCTGCGCTGAAAGGAGGGTGCGGTATGCTGGTTCGGCATTTGAAGCTCAGCGGCGTCAACGGGTCGCTGGCCACGCTTTCGGGCGTGGAAAAGGCTGCCAATGAAGAAATCGTGCAGATGCGCCTTTCTGACGGTACGGCGCGCACGGGCCGCGTGGTCAAAATTGACGGCGACGAGGTTTCGGTGCAGGTGTTTGAGGGCACCCGCGGCATTTCGATGGCGAATACCGAGACGGTCTTTACCGGCCGCCCGATGGAAATTCCGCTGTCGCCCGAAATTCTGGGCCGCGTGTTCGACGGCCTGGGCAGACCCATAGACGGTATGGGCGAGGTGTTCCCCGCCGAGGTGCGCGAGGTGAACGGGTCGCCGATTAACCCCGTTTCGCGTGAATATCCGCGCAACTATATCCATACGGGCATTTCCTCCATCGACGCGTTAGCGACGCTTATCCGCGGGCAGAAGCTGCCCATTTTCTCGGGCTCGGGCATGAAGCACAACGAGCTTGCCGTGCAAATCGTGCGGCAGGCCTCTACCGCCGACGGCAGCGATTTCGCGGTCGTGTTTGCGGCGATGGGCGTCAAAAACGACGTGGCGCAGTATTTCCGCGCCTCCTTTGAAGAGGCGAACGTCATGCACCGCGTGGTCATGCTCTTGAACCTGGCGAACGACCCCATCGTCGAGCGCATTATGACCCCGCGCGTGGCGCTGACCATCGCCGAGTACCTGGCGTTTACGCGCCACATGCACATTCTGGTTATTTTGACCGACATGACCTCTTACGCCGAGGCGCTGCGGGAGTTTTCGGGCTCCAAGGGCGAAATCCCCGGCCGCAAGGGCTTTCCGGGCTATCTGTATTCCGACCTTGCGTCGATTTACGAGCGCGCGGGCATGCTCAAGGGCGTCGAGGGTTCCGTGACGCAGATTCCCATTCTCACCATGCCCAACGACGACATCACCCACCCCATCCCGGACTTAACGGGCTACATTACGGAGGGGCAGATTGTCTTGGGGCGCGACCTTGACTACAAGGGCGTGTACCCGCCCGTCGACGTTTTGCCGAGCCTGTCGCGTCTGATGAAGGACGGCATCGGCGCGGGCTTTACGCGCGCCGACCACGCGGACCTTTCCAACCAGCTGCTGGCCTCCTACGCCAAGGTGCAGGACGCCAAGGCGCTGGCCTCCGTTATCGGGGAGGAGGAGCTTTCCGCCGACGACAAGCTGCTGATGGAATTCGGCCGGGCGTTTGAAGCGCAGTTTTTGAACCAGAGCTTCACGGAGAACCGGTCGATGGACGAGACGCTCGACCTTGGGTGGTCGCTTTTGTCCATGCTGCCGCGGCGCATGCTCGACCGCGTGGACGAAAAGACGCTGGCGGAGCACTACACGGGCAACGAATAAGATCGGACGGCCCCGAAAAAGGAGGTGAAGCCGTATGGCACAGGTTTTCCCGACCAAGGCGAACCTGATGGCGACGCAGAAGTCGCTGGAGCTTGCGCGCATGGGGTTTGAGCTTATGGACCGCAAAAGAAGCATCCTGGTGCGCGAGATGATGCAGCTTGTGGACGAGGCGCGGCAGGTCGAGTCGCAGATTGGCGACGTGTACCGCGCGGCATACGAAGCGCTGCGCCTGGCGAACATCACGCTGGGACTTTGCGGCCATTTTGCGCGCAGCGTGCCGGTGGAAACGGCGCTTCTTGTGCGCGGCAAAAGCGTAATGGGCGTTGAAATTCCGCAGCTTTCCCTGCCGGAGCGCACGGCGGAACCGCATTACGGCTTTCACCGGACCAATTCCTATCTGGACGAAGCGTTCCAGAAATTCAACGAGGCAAAGGCGCTTACGGTGCGCCTGGCCGAAATGCAGGCGTCCATTTTCCGCCTGGCGGACGCCGTGAAAAAGACGCAGAAACGCGCGAACGCCCTCCAGAATATCCTGATTCCGCAGTTTGAGGCGACGGTCAAGTTTATTACGGAGGCGCTCGACGAAAAAGAGCGGGAGGATTTCACCCGCTTAAAGGTCGTCAAAAGCACGAAGCAGCGCGCCGCGGCCGAAGACGAATAAG
This sequence comes from uncultured Eubacteriales bacterium, assembly GCA_949299505.1. Classification (GTDB taxonomy): domain Bacteria; phylum Bacillota; class Clostridia; order Oscillospirales; family Acutalibacteraceae; genus Fimenecus. The sequence continues at coordinate 18,742 of CASGAS010000025.1, read as the reverse complement.
GGCAAAAAACGTCCCCGCGAAAAGCGGGGGCGTTTTGCTTTGCATTATACGCTCCAGAATTTCCGGTCAAGGCTGCGGTACTGCACCGCTTCGGAAATGTGGGGCACGTCGATTTGCTCGTCGCCGGCCAGGTCGGCGACGGTGCGCGCAACGCGCAGGATTTTGTCGTAGGCGCGCGCCGAAAGCCCTAGCCGTTCAAAGACCTGCTTGAGCAGATGCGCCGCGGCGGGCGTGGGCGTGCAGAATTTCCGCGTCATGGCGGCGTCCATTTTGGCGTTGCAGGGGACGGCGGTCCCGGCAAAGCGTTCCTGCTGTATGGCGCGCGCGGCCTCCACGCGTTTGCGGATGGCGGCGGAGGATTCCTCCTTTGCCGTTTTCGCCAGCTCGTCAAATTCCACCGGCGGGACCTCGACGTGGATGTCGAGCCGGTCCAGAAGCGGGCCGGACACGCGCGAAAGGTAACGCTGCGGCGCGCCGGGCGGGCAGGTGCACTTGTGCGTCGGGTGCCCGTAAAATCCGCACGGGCAGGGGTTCATTGCGCAGACGAGCATGACCGAGCACGGGTAGGAAAAGGTCGCCGCCACGCGCGCGATGGTGATTTTGCCGTCCTCAATGGGCTGGCGCATGATTTCCATGGCGGTGCGCGAAAACTCCGGCAGCTCGTCTAAAAACAGCACGCCGTTGTGCGCAAGCGAAATTTCGCCCGGGTGCGGCACCGCGCCGCCGCCCGAAAGCCCGGCGGGGGAAACGGTGTGGTGGGGCGCGCGGAACGGCCTTGCGCGCAAAAGCGAAACGTCCTTGGGCAGCGCCCCGGCGACGGAATAGATGTTTGTGGTCTCCAGCGCCTCTTCAAATGTCATGTCGGGCAAAATGGAGGGGATGCGCTTGGCAAGCATGCTTTTTCCGGACCCGGGCGGGCCGATCATCATGACGTTGTGCCCGCCGGCCGCCGCGACCTCCAAAGCGCGCTTGGCCTCGTGCTGGCCCATGACGTCGGCAAAGTCCGGCAAATCCGGCGGCAGGGTGTATTCCGCATAATCCTTTGCCGTGACGGGCTCGAGCGCCTGCTCCCCGCGCAGGTGCTCAAGCAGCGCCTCCACGGTGCGCACGGGGTAGACGGCACGCCGTTGATGCGGCGGACCTCGCCGTTTAGGGAGAGCTCGCCGACAAAGGCGCGCCCGGCCGTGTCGCAGGCAAGCTGCCCGGTCGCCTTCAAAAGGGCGATGAGCACGGGCAGGTCGTAAACAGGTCCCTCCTTGCGGACGTCCGCGGGGGCAAGGTTTATCGTGATGCGCGAAACCGGGAAGTCGAGCCGGCAGTTGTGGATGGCGGCGCGCACGCGCTCGCGGCTTTCCGAAACCGCCGTGTCTGGCAGACCCACCATATCAAAGCGCGGCAGTCCCGCGGAAATATCCGCCTCCACCGATACAAGATAGGCCTCCAGCCCGAAAAGGCCGACGCTGCTGACGCTTGCAAACATGCCCGCACCCCCTAAATTCATATGGCACCATTCTATCATATTCGGCAAAAAAGTGCAAACGCAAGCATTTTGACTAAATTGTAGACAATTTCAATATAAAAATTTGAAAGCATAAAAAATTTTTATATGGTATAATGAAAGCAGAATGGAGGTGGTAGGCTCGATTTTGTGTTGAGGAAAATAGGCATGTTTTTTACGGGGGGTAACACAATGAAAAAAGCAAGAAAATGGGCGTTGCTCAGCACGGCCGTCGTGCTGCTGACCGCCTTATGCTTCGGCGCATATACCGGCCGCGCATATGCGGCTTCAACGCCGCTGGAAAACGTGAAAGCAGGCTTCCCCCGTGAGAGCCGGGTGCAGGCGGACACCTTCCGGCAGGCCGACGCGTTCCCCTACAGAGAAAACAAAAAGGGGAGCTTTATGACCTATATCGCCGCAGACGGTGCAAAGGACGCCGCTGAGATGTTTTTGATTCACCACCAGCCGTACCTTTCCACCAGCCTTTCGCGGTGCGTGGTGGACGCGCATTACACCGCCGATACGCCTGTCGGCTTTGTCTGCGCCGTGCTGGAAAACGGCGACGGGGAAGAGACGCCCACCGGCTTCCTGTTTTCCGCAAATCAGTTGGGCATCGCGCGAATCGATTACCGCCTGCGCGACTGGCAAACCGGACGTCTGGTGGAGGAAAGCTACGCCTGTTCGCTGGAACCGTTTGCAAGAGCGTTTGTGCTGCCGTCCGGCAACATGGAGCTTGAAAGCATGGTTTGCTACGATATGGAGGGCAGCGTTGTGTATACCGTCGGCGTATAATACCGGCCGGCAAACGGGGCGGACCGAAAACGGTCCGCCTTTTTTTGTGCGGGGGCTTCGACAGATTTTATTTGCGTTCTTTTGGGAAATAGAGTATACTAAAATCAATATCGAAAGGGAGGCCTTTGCCATGAACGATATCCATGCGCTCTATGCCCTTTGGTGCGAAAAGGCTACGGCGGACGCGGACCTGCAGCCGGAGCTGGCATCCATACAAGGCGACGAGGAAGCGATTCTCGACCGGTTTTATAAGAATCTGGAATTCGGCACGGCGGGCCTGCGCGGCGTGATTGGCGCGGGCACGAACCGGATGAATATTTATACCGTCAACCAGGCGACACAGGGGCTTGCCGACTACCTCAATGCGGAGTTTGACGCGCCCTCGGTGGCCATAGCCTATGATTCGCGTATCAAATCCGACGTGTTTGCACGTTCGGCGGCGAGCGTCCTTGCGGCGAACGGCGTTCGGGTCTATCTGTACCCGGAGCTTGTCCCCACGCCGATGCTCTCCTTTGCGGTGCGGCAGCTGCACTGCAGCTCCGGCATTATTCTGACGGCGAGCCACAACCCCGCCCAATACAACGGCTACAAATGCTACGACCCGAACGGCTACCAGATGACCGACGAGGCGGCGGCGAAAACCTACGATTATATTCAAAAGGTCGACATGTTCTCGGGCGCGAAGACCGTGGATTTTGACTGCGCGGTCCAAAACGGGCAGATTTCCTATATCGGCAGGGACCTGTTTGAAGCGTTTTACGAGGCGGTACTCCATGCGCAGGTCAACCCCGGCGTGGCAAAAAGCACGGACCTTTCCGTCATCTATACGCCGTTAAACGGCACCGGCAACAAGCCCGTGCGCGAGGTGCTCGGCCGCATCGGCGTGCGGGACGTGACCGTCGTGCCCGAGCAGGAGTACCCGGACGGGAATTTCCCGACCTGCCCGTACCCGAACCCGGAAATCCGCCAGGCGTTCGAGCGCGCCATGGCGCTGGCCGAGGAACATCCCGCCGACCTGCTTTTGGCGACCGACCCGGACTGCGACCGCGTGGGCATCGCGGTGCGCGACGGCGGGGAATACAGGCTGATGACCGGCAACGAGGTCGGCGCGATGCTGACCGAATATGTGCTCTCCTCCCTGCAGGCGCAAAGCAGGCTTCCGCAGGCGCCCGTCGTCGTCAAGACCATTGTGACCACGCGCCTGGTCTCGGAAATCGCGGCGCATTACGGCGCACAGACCGCCGATTTGCTGACCGGCTTTAAGTATATCGGCGAGCTTGTCACCAAGCTCGAGGCGGCGGGCGAGGCCGACCGGTTTGTGCTCGGTATGGAGGAATCCTATGGCTATCTGCGCGGCACGCACGCGCGCGATAAGGACGCGGTCGTCGCGTCGATGCTCATCTGCGAAATGGCGGCGTATTACAAGGCGAAGGGCATGAGCCTTTACGAATTTATGCAGAGCCTCTACCGGCGCTACGGCATGTACCGCAACAGCGTCCTGAATTTCGGGTTCGAGGGCGCGTCCGGCATGGAAAAAATGCAGGCGATGATGGAAACGCTGCGCCAAGACCCGCCCAAGGCTATTGCGGGCGCGGCGGTCACGAGCATTTCCGACTACGCGTCGCGGGAGACGACCGACCTTGTGTCCGGAACAAAAACGCCGATTGATTTGCCGCGGTCGAACGTCTTAAGCTACCGGCTTTCCGGCGCGGACGGCGTGATTGTGCGCCCCTCCGGCACGGAGCCGAAAATCAAGGTCTATATCACCTCCGTCGCCGAAAACGAAGCGGCCGCCGACGAAAAAGCGGCGCGCATCGGCGCGGACATGGAGCGTATTTTGGGGATTGACTGACGATGTTCCAGAGCAAAAAATTTGTACGAATCGTCTGCGTGCTGCTCGCCGCTTTGATGGCGGGCGGCGCGCTGACCGCGCTTTTGAGCCTGTTTGGCGGGATTTAAGCCCCGTCAAACAGGTTCTTCACAGTTTCGACGTATATCTATGCACAATATACAAAAATGGACTTGACAAAAATCCTAAATCTGGTACAATATAGTTTGTACAACTTTTGTATACCTTTTGCCTGCGGGGTGAGCGCTTGACACGACCGACGCAAAACCAGACGGCGCTGGTCCTGGCCGCGCAGCAGGGGGACGAAGCCGCGCTTTCGCGTCTTGCGGCGGAGATGATGCCGTTTGTCCGGCGCCTTGCGGCAAAGTACAAAAGTGTGCTGCTCGATTGCGACGACCTGTTCCAGGAAGGGATGCTTGGGCTGCTGTCTGCGGTACGCAGCTTTTCTCCCGACCGCGGCGCGTCGTTTCGGACCTATGCGGCGGTGTGCGTGAACAACCGCATCGTTTCCGCCCTGCGCGGCGCGAACGGCGTGCAGCTTGTCCCGCTGGACGACCGCGTCCTGCCCGACGCGGCGCAGAGCCCGGAGGAGGCGCAGCTGCTGCGCGACGCGTATGAGACGCTGCTGCAAAGGATGCGCGACCGGCTGTCGGCGACGGAGCAAACGGTGCTGCACCTGTTTTTGAACGGCCTTTCCTACCGCGAAATCGCAGAAGAGACCGGTTTGCCGCAAAAGGCGGTGGACAACGCGCTGCAGCGGGCGCGGCGAAAGCTGCGCGGGTAAAATCGTTATACGCCCTTTCTCGGCAAGGAGAGCATGGACATAGTGCGGCGGTGCAAGTCCGCTTGGGGGTAAGCAAAAATTTTTTATCAAGCGAGGTAAAAACCATGTACGAAGACAAGACCATTGTTTGCAAAGAATGCGGGAACGAGTTCGTTTTCACCGCCGGCGAACAGGAGTTCTACGCGGAAAAAGGCTTTGTGAACGAGCCCCAGCGCTGCAAGGCGTGCCGGGACGCGCGCAAGAATGCGGCCAGAGGTGAGCGCGAGATGTTCACGGCGACGTGCGCTGCCTGCGGCGGCGAAGCGAAGGTGCCTTTCCAGCCGCGCGATGACCGCCCGGTGTATTGCAGCGAATGCTTTGCGAAAATGAAGGAGGAGGGCCGCGCCTAACGCGCCCCGAAACCAAAGAAGAAGCCCGCGCCTTTTTTGGCGCGGGCTGTTTTTGTTTTGCCGGCTTTTTTGGGCGGTTATTTTCCCTTGCGTTCCCGGGCGCGCTTGCCGAGCGTGTCCGCCGCGTAAATGCCGCCGAGCACGGCCAGGGCGACAAGCGTCGAGTACAGCCGGTTCCAGCCGAACGCCTCCAGCGCGCCGGTGGCAAACAGCACGCCGAGAATGGCGAGGACATAGAGCACCAAAAGCGCGACGCGGCAGCGGTTGTCGGGCGCCTCCTTGTAGGAAAGCCCATAGACCGCAAGCATCCACAGCACGCCGACGACAAGGTATCCGGTTAAAAACAGCGCCATACGCGTCCCCTCACTTTTCGCCGCCGTCCGCGTCCAGCGCTTCGGCGACCTTCAGCAGAATCGCGCACTCCATCCGCTTGCGAAACAGCTTGCAGCCGAGCTCGTAAACGCCCGTGACCGAGCCGGTCGCGTGGTAGGCGTTCGCCGCGCAGCCGCCGCTGCAGTAGAGCTTTGCCCAGCAGTCGCGGCATTCCGGCCGCGCGTAGGCGTTGCAGAGCTTGAATTCCTGCTGCACCGCCTCGTTCGTTACGCCGTTCCAAATGTCGCCGAGCCGGTAGCTTTCATCGCCGACAAACTGGTGGCAGGGGTACAAATCGCCCCACGGCGTGACCGCCATATACTCCGTTCCCGACCCGCAGCCGGAAATGCGCTTGTAGATGCACGGCCCGCCGGTCAAATCAATCATGTAGTGGTAAAAGGTGAATGGGCGGCCCTCTTTTTTGCGGCGCAGCATTTCCTCGGCCAAAAGCTCATATTGCCGGTAGAGCTCCGGCAGCTCCGCGTCGCCCAAAGCGTACGGGTCGTCGGGGCTGCTTACGACCGGCTCCATGGAAAGCTCCGTAAAGCCCAGGTCCGCCATGTGGAAAATGTCGTTGGTGAAATCGAGGTTGTATTTCGTAAAGGTCCCGCGCACATAGTAGCCGCGGTTGCCCCTCTGCTGCACGAATTTCTGGAATTTCGGCACAATCAGGTCGTAGCTGCCCTGGCCGCCCACCGTCTTGCGCAGGCGGTCGTGCACGTCCCTGCGGCCGTCAAGCGACAGCACGACGTTGTGACATTCGCGGTTGGCAAATTCCGTCACTTCGTCGTCCAGCAGCACGCCGTTGGTCGTCAGCGTAAAGCGGAAATGCTTGTTTTTCTCGGCCTCTATGCTGCGCGCGTAGGCGACAAGCCGCTTGACAACGTCAAAGTTCATCAGCGGTTCGCCGCCGAAAAAGTCGACCTCCAGATTTTTGCGCGTGCCCGAATGCTCCACCAGAAAATCCAGCGCGCGCTTGCCCGTTTCAAAGGACATCAGCGCGCGTTCGCCGTGGTAGCGGCCCTGCGCGGCAAAGCAGTAGGCGCAGTTGAGGTTGCAGGTGTGCGCAACGTGCAGGCACAGCGCCTTAATGACGGTGCTGCGGTTCTTAAAGTCAAACGCGCGGTCGGCGTACACGTCCTTTGTAAACAGCGAGCCTGCGTCCTTTAGGGCCTCTATATCGGCGAGGACCTCGCGCACGTCGGCCTCCCTTACGCCTTTTTCCGCGTAGCTTGCCGCCAGCTTTTTGCAAATTTCGTCCGGCGTCGTCGTCTCATACAGCGCGATGGCGTCGTAGGCGACGTCGTCGACCGCGTGCACCGCGCCGCTGAATACGTCGAGCACAATGTTATAGCCGCCGAGCTTGTATTGGTGTACCAAAGCGGCACGTCCTTTCTTTCAAAAAGAAAAGCCGTTTGAAAACGGCTTTTCCGAAGTGTGCGGTTCGTTTCGGGTTATTTCTGTTCCATGCACTTTTCGCACTGCTGGTTCGCGACGCCGCAGGAGGTCTTGCAGGCGCTCTGGCAGGAGGTCTGGCACTCGCCGCAGCCGCCGGTTTCCAGGCTCTTCTTCAGGTCGCGGGTCTCAATGGTCCGGATGTGTTTCATATCAATCGACTCCTTATCGTTTTGTTCGGGATTATAGTAGCACACCGCGCGCGTTTTGTCAATCGCAAACGGCGATTTGCGGCAGCGCCCCGCGCGAAGAACGCACCGCAAGCCCGTGGCGGGCGGCGTTTTGTATGTGGCGAAGGACCGCGTCGTCCACAACCTCCCCGGGAACGAGCAGCGGTATGCCGGGTGGGTAGCAGAATACGGTCTCGAGGCTCGTTTTGCCGGCGGCCGCCTCCAGGGGGCAAAGCGCGCCGGCCTTCCCGGCGGCCTCTTGCGGGCACAGGCGGCGCTTTGGCAGCGGACAGGCCGCGAACACCGGCAGCGTTCGGGCGGGCTCTGCGGCGCGGTCAATCGTCAGCAGCGCTGCGGCCATGTGCGAAAAGGCGTCGTCCGTGTCGCAGACGGAGGTCATCAGCAGCGTGTAAGAGACCGCCGCCATTTCGCTTTCCAAGGCAAAATCCTGCCGCAGCTTGTTTGCAAGCCCGGCCCGGTCCAGCGCTGTGCGGGCGGTCACGACGGGCAGCTTTCCGCCGTCCAGGGCGAAAAACGCCGGGTGACGTTCGTGCGCGTCGCGCCCTTTTCCCGGGATATACAGCCGCTCGAGCGCTTTGCAGGCGTCGGAAAAGGCGGCAAGCCGCGCGGCGTAGGCGTCAAAAGCCGCGGCGCCCTGCGTCTCCAGAAAATCGGCGCATTCCGCAATGGAGGCCAGCAGAATATACGACGGGCTCGAGGTCTCAAACACCGCAAGCGCCCGCCGGAACCGCTCGGCCGACACCGCCGGGCCGCAAAGGTGCGCGGCTGCGCATTGCGTGAGCGCGGGCAGGGTTTTGTGTAACGAGTGGATGACCACGTCCGCCCCGGCGCGCACCGCGCTTTTGTCTGCGTTTTCCGTAAAGGCCAGATGCGCGCCGTGCGCTTCGTCGACGAGCACGGCGGCCTTGCGGCTGTGCGCGGCGCGGACGATTCCCGCTATGTCCGACAGCACCCCGTCGTAGGTCGGCGAGGTGACGACCACAAGCTTCGTCTGCGGATTTTTTGCGAGCGCCGCCTCCACCTGCTGCGGCGAAATGCTGCCCAAAATGCCGCTTTGCGCGTCTATGGGCGGCACGAGGTAAACGGGATTTGCGCCGGTAAGGGCGAGGGCGTTATACACGCTGCGGTGGCAGTTGCGCGCCGCGAGGACGGTGTCCCCCGGCGAGACAAGCGCCGAAATGCCCGCCAGAATACCGGCCGTCGCGCCGCCGACCAGCGCGAAGCTTTTTTTGGCGCCCCAAAGGGCGGCAAGCTGTTCCTCCAACCGCTGCAGCACCCCGTCCGGCGCGTGCAGGTCGTCAAAATCCGGGATTTCCGTAATGTCGAGCGCGTAGGGAAGCGCGCCGCCGAGCAGGGCCGTGTTGCGCTTGTGCCCCGGCATGTGCAGCGCGTATGCGCCGGTTTTCGCGTGCTCCAAAAGCATTTGCAAAAGTTCGCTGCTCAAAGCGTCTGCCCTCCTTTCCGAAATTGCCGCGGCGACGTTCCCTTGTATTTCCGGAACATCTTGACAAAATAGCTCAAATCGTTAAACCCGCAGGAAAGCGCGATTTCCGTCACGCTTTCGCGTGTGTAAATCAGCTGCTCACAGGCGCGCTCCATGCGGTAGAAGTTCAGATAGTCAATCGGCGTGCGCCCGGTCATCTCGGTGAAAAACCGGCAGAAATACCGCGGGGAAAGCCCGGTCGGCGCGGCAAGGTCCGCGAGCGTCAGGGGCATCATATAGCGCTTGCGGATACAGCCGAGCGCCGCTTTGAGCTGCCGGACGCGCTTGGCCGTCCGCGCGGTCTGCTCGCCGCCGGAAACGTAGCGGTGATTTTGCACAATCAGTCCCGCAAGCTGCAAAATAAGCCCCTCCGCCAGCAGCACATAGCCGCTTTGCCCGGCCTTGACCGTATCGAAAAGCCGGTGGATGGTGCGCAGCTCTTCGCTGTTTTGCGGAAAGGTCGCGTCAAGCGTGCGCGCGGTGTCGGAAAAGTCGGGAATGTTCCCGCGCAGAAATTCGTTCAGGTCCATGTCGATGCATTCGTACACGCAGCCCTGCCCCGGCAGGCCGCCGTGCACAACGCCCTCTTCAATGAGCGCGGCGTCGCCGGGCCCAAGCGTCAGCCCTCTTGCGTTGAGCGAAAGAATCAGCTCTCCCTCAAGCACCCGGACCAGCTCGTAGTCCATGTGCCAGTGCAGCGGCATATGGTAGCGCGGGTGGCTTTGGTCCACATGGTGAAATTCAAGCGGAAAGGCAAAGGTCCCCCGGTGCTTTTGCTCCTGAACGACGGGCGGTTGCATAGGCGCCTCCAAAAAGTGAATATCCTTATACTTTTACAATAGTATACTACAAGTTTCCATAAAAAAACAACAGTATAATAAAAATATCCGAAAAACAGGAGAGGAGATTTTTTATGGCAGGCAGATATATAGGCGAATATCCGGCAATCGGCATCCGGCCGACCATCGACGGGCGGCGCGGACCCTTAAAGGTGCGCGAATCGCTCGAGGAGCAGACCATGGGCATGGCCAGGGCGGCCGCGCAGCTGTTCCGGGAAAACCTGCGCTATACGAACGGCGAGCCGGTCCGCGTGGTCCTTGCCGACACGACCATCGGCCGCGTGGCGGAAGCGGCGGCGTGCGCCGCGAAATTCCAAAAGGAGGGCGTCGCCGTTACGCTGACCGTTACGCCGTGCTGGTGCTACGGCTCAGAGACGATGGACATGGATCGAAACACCATCAAGGGCGTCTGGGGCTTTAACGGCACCGAACGGCCGGGCGCCGTGTACCTTGCCTCCGTGCTTGCGTCGCACGCGCAAAAGGGACTGCCCGCCTTTGGCATTTACGGCCGCGACGTGCAGGACGCCGACGAGACGGAAATTCCCGCCGACGTCAAAGAAAAGCTTCTGCGCTTCGGCCGGGCAGCGGTGGCGGCGGCGACGATGCGCGGCAAGTCGTATTTGCAGATAGGCTCCATTTGCATGGGCATTGCCGGGTCGATTATCGACCCCGATTTCTTTGAAGAATACCTTGGCATGCGCGTGGAATCCGTCGACGAGGTCGAGATTCTGCGGCGCATGGACGAGGAAATTTATGACGAGGCGGAATTCCAAAAGGCGCTTGCGTGGACCAAGGCGCACTGCAAGGAGGGCTTCGACAAGAATCCCGACTGGTTCAAAAAGACCGACGCGCAAAAGGAAGAGGCCTGGGAATTTGTCGTCAAGATGATGTGCATTATCAAGGACCTCTACGCGGGCAACCCCAACCTGCCCGAGGGCTGCGCGGAGGAGGCGGTCGGCCATAACGCGCTGTGCGGCGGCTTTCAGGGGCAGCGGCAGTGGACGGACCGCTACCCGAACTGCGATTTCCCTGAGGCGCTGCTCAATTCGTCGTTTGACTGGACGGGTGCGCGCGAGCCCTATGTGCTTGCGACCGAAAACGATACGCTCAACGGCGTGTCCATGCTGTTCGGCAAGCTCTTAACCGGGCGCGCCCAGATGTTCTCTGATGTGCGCACCTACTGGAGCCCCGAAGCGGTGCAAAAGGCGGCGGGCTACACGCTGACGGGCAAGGCGGCCGAAGCGGGCGGCTTCATCCACCTGATTAACTCCGGCGCGTCCTGCCTGGATTTCTGCGGCGAAGCCCGCGATGCGTCCGGCGCGCCTGCGGTAAAGCCCTTCTGGGAAATGACCGAGCGCGACTGCAAGGCCTGCCTGGACGCGACGACCTGGAACGCGGCGGATATGGGCTATTTCCGCGGCGGCGGCTTTTCCTCCCGCTTTTTGACCCGCGCCGAAATGCCCGCGACCATGTGCCGGCTCAACCTGGTCAAGGGCCTGGGGCCGGTTATGCAGATTGCCGAGGGCTATACCGTCGCGCTGCCCGACGAGGTTTCCGACAAGCTGTGGAAGCGGACGGACTACACCTGGCCGTGCACCTGGTTCGCACCGCGCGTAACGGGCAAGGGCGCGTTCAAATCGGCTTACGACGTGATGAACAACTGGGGCGCGAACCACGGCGCCATCAGCTACGGCCATATCGGCGCGGACCTTATCACGCTGTGCTCGATTTTGCGCATCCCCGTGTGCATGCATAACGTGCCGGAGTCGGAGATTTTCCGGCCCGCGGTCTGGAACGCGTTCGGCATGGATAAGGAGGGGCAGGATTTCCGCGCTTGCGCGGCGTTCGGCCCGCTGTATAAATGAGCGCGCTGCGCTGCCTGTGCCTGGATTTCGGCGCGTCCGGCGGCCGGGCAATCTTAGGGCGCTTTGACGGGGAGAGTCTGGCGCTTGACGAGGTGCGCCGCTTCCCCAACGACCCTGTTTTTGTCGGCGATACGCTGTACTGGGACGTGCTGCGCCTGTTTTACGAGGTGCAGCAGTCGCTTTTGCAGGCCGGCCGTTTCGACAGCGTCGGCGTCGACACCTGGGGCGTGGATTTCGGCCTTTTGGGCCGGGACGGACGGCTGCTGGAAAACCCGGTGCACTACCGGGACGCGCGCACGAACGGGATGCTCGAAAAGGCGTTTCGCCGCCTGCCCCGCGACGAGTTTTACCGCGTGACGGGCAACCAGTTTATGGAAATCAATACGGCGTTCCAGCTTTTGGCGCTGCAGACGCAGCGTCCGGAAATGCTCGAGGCGGCCGACACCCTGCTTTTGATGCCGGATTTGTTCAATTACTTTTTGACCGGCGAAAAACGGGCGGAAACCTCCATCGCCTCCACAACGCAGCTGCTCGACGCGCAGACGCATACTTGGTCGGCGCGTGTACTGGACGCGCTGGCGCTTCCGCACCGGCTGTTCCCGGCCGTCGTGCCGACCGCCACGACCTTGGGCCCTCTGCGCGCGTCGCTTTGCGAGCAGCTTGGGATGCCGGGCGCGCAGGTGGTTGCCGTGGCGGGGCACGATACGCAGTGCGCAATGGCGTGCGTGCCGGCGCAAACCGAGGACTTTCTGTTCTTAAGCTGCGGAACCTGGTCGCTTTTGGGCACGGAGCTGTCCGCGCCGTGCGTTTCGCCGGAGGCGTACCGCTGCAATCTGACCAACGAATGCGGCTACGGCGGGAAAACCTCATTTTTGAAAAACATCATCGGCCTGTGGCTTTTGCAGGAAACGCGCCGCCAGTGGCAGCGCGAGGGCGAAACGCTTACCTATGCCGATATGGAAACGCTTGCCCGCGGCGCGAAGCCCTACTTGTGCTTTATCGACCCGGACGACCCGCGGTTCGTCCCGGCCGGGGACATCCCGAAGCGCGTGCGCGCCTACTGCGCCGAAACGAACCAGCCCGTCCCGCAGAACAAGGGAGAGCTTTTGCGCTGCTTGTACGACAGCCTTGCCATGAAATACCGGTTCGCGGTGCGTCAGATTGAGCACTGCACGCACAAGCGGTACGACGCGCTGCACATCGTCGGCGGCGGCGCGCGCGACGCGCTGCTGTGCGCGCTTGCGGCGGACGCCTGCCAAAAAACCGTGTACGCGGGGCCGGCGGAGGCGACCGCCTGCGGCAATGTGCTGCTGCAGCTTTTGGCGTGCGGGCAGCTGCGCAGCCTTGCCGACGCCCGCGCCCTGGTGCGCGCCAGCGTGCGCCCGGCGGTTTTTACACCGCAGGCCACGTCGCAGGTTGACGCGGCATACGAGCGCTTTCTGGAAGTTACAAGCCTGTAAGGAGGAAACGATATGGACAGTTATCGCGAGACCCGCGAGGTCATGTGCGACATCTGCCACAAAATGTGGCAGCTCGGCTGGGTGGCGGCCAACGACGGCAATTTGTCGGTGCGGGTCGAAGACAACCGGTATCTGGCAACGCCGACCGGCATTTCCAAAAGCTTTATCACCCCGGAAAAGCTGATTGTCATCGACGGGGACGGCAAGGTGCTGGAAGCGAAGGATGCGTACCGGCCGTCGTCGGAAATCAAAATGCATTTGCGCTGCTACCGCGAGCGGGACGACGTCGGCGCCGTGCTGCACGCGCACCCGCCCACCGCGACGGGCTACGCTGTGGCGCATGTGCCGCTGGACCGCTACACGATGATTGAAACGGTCGCCGCTATCGGGTCCATTCCGGTCACGCCCTACGGCACGCCGTCCACCTATGAGGTGCCGGACGCAATCGCGCCCTATTTGCAGGAGCACGACGTGCTGCTGCTGGCGAACCATGGCGCGCTGACCGTCGGGGCGGACGCGCTGACCGCCTATTATCGGATGGAGACGCTCGAGCTGTTTGCCAAAATCAGCCTGACCGCACACCTTTTGGGCGGCGAAAAGGAGATTTCACAGGAGAACATTCAAAAGCTCATTGATCTGCGCCGGTATTACGGCATCACGGGCCGGCACCCGGGGTATAAGCACTACCGCACGGACGAAGCATAAGCCGAACCCGCATTTCAAAAAAACAGCCCCCGAAGAAACCGGATTTCTTCGGGGGATTTTGTTTGCTCAAAACAGAGCCGGCAGCCATTCGGCAAGGAAGACGGCGGCGCAGGCGCACAGCGCCACGGTGACAAGCCCCTTTTCAAAAAAGGCGAGTACGACCGCGACCAGAAGCCCCGCAAGCGCCGACGGGAGTCCGCCGCCCGTGGCGGAAAACACCGCCGGAAAGGTCATGGCGGCAAGCACCGCGTAGGGGATGTAGTGCAGAAACGAGCGGATAAAGCGGTTTTGTATTTTTTTGCGGAAAATGACCAGCGGCAGCATCCGCACAAGATAGGTCACGCCCGCCATGACGGCGAGCTGGAGCCAGAAATAGGTCGTCACGGCGCACCCTCCATTTCCGGCACGGGCTTTATAAGCGCGCCGACAACCGCCGCCGAAACGGCGCAAAGGATGATGACAAAGCCGGAGGAAACGGCCTGCAGCGCCGGAATATAGTGGAACGCGCAGCTCAACGCCGCCGCCGTAAGCACCACAACCGTGACCGCGCCCGATTTCTTCATCGGCGGAATGAAAATCGCCAAAAACATAGCGTAAATGGCAATGCCCAGCGCCGAGCGCAGCGATGCGGGCAAAAGCGACGCGGCCGCCGAACCGAGAAAGGTCCCGAGCGCCCAGCCGGCATACGGCGTCGCAATCAGCCCGAACATATAGCGGCTGCCGACCTGCGCGGCCTGCCCGGTCGCCACGGCGAAAATTTCGTCCGTGTTGCCGAAGGCAATCAGCAGCCGTTCCAAAAGCCGGACGCTTTTGTCGAGCTTTTGCGACAGGGAGACGGACATCAGCGCATAGCGCAGGTTGATGACGAGCTGCGTCAGCGCCATTTCGGCGTAGGAGCCGCCCGCGAGCAGCAGGGAAAGCCCGGCAAACTGCCCGGCGGAGGTCAAATTGGTCATGGAGACGGCCAGCGTGTACAGCGTCGGAAGTCCGCCGGCGGCGGCCGCCATGCCAAAGGTGAATGAAACGGAAAGGTAGCCGAGCGCGATGGGGATGCCGTCGCGCAGCCCTTTTTTGAACCGGTTTTCACAAGGTGCCATCCCGCCGCCTCCTTTGCGTTCGTTTTTGCCGCCGCTTATTGTAGCACGGGCGGCAGAAAAGTGCAAGGCAAAATGGAGCCGCACCCCGCGGGGAAGCGCCGTTTTTCTGCGTTTTTACCGTTTTTTTCCGCATTTTGTCAAAACGGCTTTTTTGTCGTGCCGAAACTTGCTATACTAAGTCGCGCCGGACACAGGAAACACAACCGCACGGCTTTCGGCCGAAGCGGACAGTTGAGGGTTTTTGAATACTGCTTTTCTTTTTTTGTCCGGCAGCGCGCCGCAAGGCGCGGGCGGGCGGGGAGACCCGCCCGCCGTTTTGCTTTGCAAAAGAAAACCGCCTCTGCAGGCAGCAGAAGCGGTTTTTTGTTTGCGGGGCGTCGGCTTATTTTGCGTCGTCGGTCTTTTCCTCTTTCTTTTTGTGGAACAGGATTTTGTCGACCGGGAAATACAGGAAGAACTGGATTGCGCCGCAGACCGCGCCGGAAATGGAAATGGCGGCGTTTTCCCCGACATAGCCGGTGAAGAAGTTGATAAGCGTCGGCGACAGCCACGCCGAGAAGCAGATGAGCGCGATGGTGAACACGATGTAGATGGGCAGCGTCACGGCGATGTTGGCGCTGGAATTGAACGTCTTGTCGCGGTTGATGAAGAACGAGACGATCTGCGCGAGGACGTTGCTGATGTTGGCGGCCAGGAAAATGCCGAGGCCGGTCTCTTCGGTGGAGTGGAAAATCCACCAGGTGAACGACTGGTGCAGAAATGCATCGCTCATCGGCAGCTTGATAAGCAGCGGCAGGAACGTCTGAATCACGAACGCCCCGAGGCTGACGACGATGAATTTGACAAACTGCCAGAGCGTTTCTACGCCCTTGCCCTTGCCCGCAGCGGCCTTGTCGATGTCGTTTAATTTAGCCATACAAATTTACTCTCCCTCTGTACAAAATCATCTTATTGTAGCACGGTGCGCCGACTCCTGGCAAGGGCTAAAACAACCAAGATTTCCATGGGTTCCTTATACAGGGTGCATAAAATTTCGGCAAAAAATTTGGACGGCCGGCAACAGGCGTTCCCGCCGCGCGCATTGCAAAACTGCGAAAAAACGGTATAATGAGGAAAGAACAGGAAACGGAGGCGAAAACATGGAGGAGGCCTTTTCCCGCGCCGAGGCGCTGCTCGGAGAGGAAGCGATGGCGCGCCTGCGAAGCGCACGCGTTGCGGTGTTCGGCGTCGGCGGCGTCGGCGGCTACGTCTGCGAGGCGCTTGCGCGAAGCGGCGTCGGGCATTTGACGGCGGTGGACGGCGACGTCGTGAGCGTCAGCAACCTCAACCGCCAAATTATCGCCCTGCATTCGACCGTTGGGCAGAAAAAGGTCGAGGTTTTGCGAAACCGGCTGCTCGATATCGCCCCGCAGATGGAGGTGGAGGCGGTCGACCGGTTCCTTACGCCGGAAAACGCCGACGGCTTCGCGCTGGCTTCTTACGATTATGTGGTGGATGCGGTCGACGACGTCAAGGCCAAGGTAGAGCTTGCCGTGCGCTGCAGCGCGCTGGAGGTCCCGCTCATTGCCGCAATGGGGGCGGGCAACAAGCTGCACCCGGAGCGGTTCGAGCTTGCCGACCTTTTTGAAACGTCCGTCTGCCCGCTTGCCCGCGTTATGCGCGCGGAGCTGCGCAAGCGCGGCGTAAAGCATTTGCAGGTCGTCTATTCCAAAGAGCCGCCGCGGCGCCGGCGGGACGGTTCGCGCGTCCCGGGCAGCACGGCGTTCGCCCCGCCTGCGGCCGGGCTTATCCTGGCCGGCGCGGTTGTTCGCGCGCTGGCAAAGCTAAAGGAGGAAGCATAATGCAGTACCGTACATTCGGAAAAACCGGGGAGCGCGTTTCGGTTTTGGGGTTTGGGTGCATGCGCCTGCCCGTGCGCGCGCCGTTTCAGAACATCGACACCCCCGCCGCCGTGCGGCTGCTGCACGAGGCGGTGGACGGCGGCGTCAACTACTTTGACACGGCGTTTTTCTATCACCGCGGCCGCAGCGAGTCTCTGGTCGGCAAAGCGTTTGCGGGCGGCAAGCGCC
This sequence comes from uncultured Eubacteriales bacterium, assembly GCA_949299505.1. Taxonomy (GTDB): domain Bacteria; phylum Bacillota; class Clostridia; order Oscillospirales; family Acutalibacteraceae; genus Fimenecus. The sequence continues at coordinate 1,894 of CASGAS010000025.1, read as the reverse complement.
AGCAGGTGCTTTTGGCCACAAAATCGCCGTTCGGCGGCTTCAAATTCGGCTGGGAGTTTGAAAAAACGCTCGAAACGCAGCTTCGGCGGCTGCAGACGGACTACATCGATTTTTACCTTTTGCACGCGGTCAACCTCAAGTCCTGGCAGCAGTCCGCGCTGCGCTTCGACCTGCTTTCCAAGCTGCAAAAGGCGCGCGAGCAGGGCAAAATCCGGCACATCGGCTTTTCCTTCCACGACAGCTTCGACGCGTTTATGACGGTCTTAAACGGCTTTTCGGACTGGGAGTTCTGCCAGATACAATATAATTACTACGACGTCGACTACCAGGCGGGCCGCCGCGGCCTTATGGAGGCGGCGAAGCGCGGCCTTGGCGTGGTGGTCATGGAACCGCTGCGCGGCGGGAAGCTCGCCGACGTCCCCGACAGCGTGCGCGCCGTTTTGCCCGAAGCACATCCGGTGCAGGCGGGGCTGGATTTTGTGTGGGACCACAGAGAGGTAAGCCTGCTTTTAAGCGGGATGCACAACGCCGCGCAGCTGCGCGAAAACCTGCGCTTTGCCGAAGAGAGCCGCCCGGGCAAATTCGACGCGGCGGCGCACGCAAAGTTTTCGGAAGCGAGCAGTCTGCTGCATTCCGCGGCGCGCGTGGGCTGCACGCGCTGTGAATACTGCCAGCCGTGCCCCAAGGGCGTGCAAATCCCCGAGGTGTTCGCGCTGTATAACCAAAGCGTGATGGACCCGGACGGCGCGAAAAAAGCGTATGCAAAGCAAAAGGGCGACGCGCGCGGCTGCGTGCGCTGCGGGCTTTGCGAGGAAAAGTGTCCCCAGCAGCTGCCCATTCGCGAGCTGCTTGCAAAAGCGCACGAGACGCTTTCCGGAAAATAAAGGAGGCCGCCATGCAAAAGCCTTTTTCCCCGCCGGCAAACAGCACGCCGCAAAGCGCGCCGCTTGCGCTTTCCAGGCTCCGTGTGACCGACGCGTTCTGGCGCGAAAAAATACGCCTGGTACGCGAAACGGTCCTGCCGCACCAGTGGGCGCTTTTGAACGATTTGGAAGAGGGCGTTCAAAAAAGCTACTGCCTGCACAATTTCCGCGCCGCCGGCGCAAGGCTTGCGGCCGAGAAAAACGGCGAGCCGGTTTCGCCGCCGCCCGAAAAACGGCTGTTCGAGACCTGGCCCGCGCGCCCCGGCGAAGCGCGCGCGGACCGGTTCTACGGCTTTTTGTTCCAGGACAGCGACCTGTACAAATGGCTCGAGGCCGTCGCCTATACGCTGACCGACACGCCGTCGCCCGCGCTTTCGGCGCAGGCGGACGCGGCGATAGAGCTTGTCTGCGCGACGCAGGCGGACGACGGGTATCTGGACACCTACTATATCCTGCACGGCCGCGCGCACGCGTTTGAAAATTTGCGGGACAACCATGAGCTGTACTGCTTCGGACATCTGGCGGAGGCGGCGGTCGCGTATTACCAGGCGACCGGCAAAAGGCGGCTGCTCGACTGCGCGCAGCGCTTTGCCGACCTGCTTTGCGAACGGTTTTCGGACCGGCCGGACGGGTCGCCCGGCTATCCCGGCCACCCGGAGGCGGAGCTTGCGCTTTATAAGCTGTATGCGGCGACGGGCGAGGCGCGCTACCGGGCGCTTGCCGAGCGGTTTTTGTCCCGCCGTGGGCAGCGGCCGTATTTTTACGATGCGGAACGCGGCGCCGCGCCCGCGAAGCTCGGGGAGCTTCGCTATACCTATTATCAGGCGCACCTGCCCGTGCGCAGGCAGCGCGAGGCGGTCGGGCACGCGGTCCGTGCGATGTACCTCTTTAGCGCGATGGCGGACTGCGCCTGTTTCGGCGACCGGGAGATGCACGCGGCTTGCCGCGCGCTTTTTGCGGACGTGGCGTAC
>CASGAS010000024.1 GCA_949299505.1 uncultured Eubacteriales bacterium | reverse complement strand
TACTTCGAGTCCGGCGCGGTCGGCATGATGCGCTACTGGCTCGAAAATCCGCAGGACGGGAAAACGCCGGAGCAGATTGCAAGCCTTATTGAGCTGTTGTTTACCAACGGCGTCAACTGCTTCTCCGACATCCTGCGCACGCAGACGGAGGCGTCTCAAGCATGATTGACCAACTGGCACAAAAACTGGCGCGCGCCGACCACGGTCGGGGCGCGCTTCGCACTGCGTACGGGCAAATCGGCGGCGCGGTCGGGATTGTTGTGAACGCGCTGCTTGCGGGGGCCAAGCTGTTTGCCGGGTCGTTAAGCGGCAGCGTGTCCATCGCGGCGGACGCGGTCAACAACCTGTCCGACGCCGCATCCTCCTTTGTTACGCTTATTGGCTTTCGCATCGCCAAAAAGCCTGCCGACAAGGACCATCCCTACGGCCACGGGCGCAGCGAGTACATTGCGGCGCTTGCGGTTTCCTTTTTGATTCTGCTTATGGGCGTCGAGCTTTTGAAATCCTCCGTCGAGCGCATCCGCGAGCCGGAGCCCGTAGCTTACAGCACGGCGGCGCTTGTGGTTTTGCTTGTCTCAATCGGCGCAAAGCTGTGGCTTGCCTGGTTCAATCACCGGCTCGGCAAAAAGACCGGGTCCGCGGCCGCGCGCGCCGTGGTGGCGGACAGCCTTTCCGATACGGCCGCAACGGCCGTCGCCCTGCTGGCGCTCGTGCTTTCGCGCTACACAGACGCCCCGGTGGACGGCTGGTTCGGCGTGGTGGTTGCGGTGTTTATTTTCCGTGCCGGCATTGAGACCTTTAAGGACACCGTAAATCTGCTTTTGGGAAAACCGCCGGAGCCCGCGTTTGTCGAGGAACTCGAGCGGGAAATCTGTTCGTACGACGGCATTCTGGGCGTGCACGACCTCATTGTCCACGACTATGGTCCCGGCCGCATTTTCGCGTCCGCGCACGCCGAGGTCCCCGCTAACGTCGATATTATGCAGAGCCACGACACCGTGGATTTGATTGAACGCGACCTGCGCGAAAAATTCGGCATACATATTTCAATTCACATGGACCCGCTTGTTACCGACGACGCGTATGTGGACGCGCTGCGGGCGCTGTGCGGCGAGGTGCTCGGGCGCATCGACCCGGCGCTTCGCTTTCACGATTTCCGCGTTGTGCGCGGCCCTACGCACACAAACCTGATTTTCGACGTCGCGGTGCCCGCGGGCTATAAGATGTCGGACGACGCGCTTACCGGCCGGATTTCCGAGGATTTTAGCAAAATAGACGAAAGATATTTCTGCGTCGTCACGGTTGACCGCGGATTTAACTAAACTTTTACAAAACTGCTTTTTTCCCGCGTTTTTCCCTTGCAAAATGTGTAAAATCGAGTAGAATGGAAATGGAAGAACGTCCGCTCGAAATTTTGCTGCTTGGAGGAAATTATGCCGGATTATACCCAGGATTTTACCAACATTCCGTACGGCCCGCTCGGCATTGTGGCGCTGCCCGGCTGCGAGGAGCTTGCCGAAAAAATTGACCGCTATATTGTGCGCTGGCGCGCGCAGAAGCAGAGCGAGCACAAAAACAGCATTGCTTTTGCGGGGTATGAACGCGACACCTATATCATCAACGCCGGGTTCCCGCGCTTCGGCACGGGCGAGGGGAAGGGGACGCTTTCCGAATCCGTGCGCGGTTATGACATCTTTATTGTGACCGACATGTTCAACTACGGCCTTACCTATTCCATGTACGGCCGCGACGTGCCCATGAGCCCGGACGAGCATTACGCCAACCTCAAGCGCGCCATTTCCGCAATCGGTGGCAAAGCGCGGCGCATCACCGTCATTATGCCGATGCTCTATGAGGGCCGGCAGCACAAGCGCTCGAGCCGCGAATCGCTCGACTGCGCCATTGCGCTGCAGGAGCTTTGCAACACCATGGGCGTCGACAACATCATCACCTTCGACGCGCACGACCCCCGCGTGCAGAACGCCATCCCCTTAAAGGGCTTTGAAAACGTCTCCCCGGTTTATCAGATGATTAAGGCGTTCGTCAACCATGTGGATGATTTGCACATCGACAAGGAACACCTGATGATTATTTCGCCGGACGAGGGCGGCATGGGGCGCTGCATCTACTATTCCACGGTGCTCGGGGTAGATCTCGGCATGTTCTTCAAACGCCGCGACTATTCCCGCGTCGTCAACGGCCGCAACCCCATTTTGCAGCATGTTTTCCTTGGCTCTAGCGTCAAGGATATGGACGTTATGATTGTCGACGACATGATTTCCTCGGGCGAATCGATGCTGGAGGTCGCCTCCAAGCTCAAGGAGCTCGGCGCAAGGCGCATTTTTATCTTCGCGGCGTTCGGCCTGTTCTGTGAGGGACTGGAAAGCTTTGACCAGCAGTATAAGGACGGCATCATTGACCGCGTGTTCACCACGAACCTGGTTTACCGTCCGCAGGCGCTCAAGGAACGCGAGTGGTACTGTGAAGTGGATTTGTCGAAATATGTTTCCTACATTATCGACACCTTAAACCACGACATGTCCGTAAGCCACCTGCTCGAACCCGCCGACCGCATTGAAGCGCTGCTGCGCAGAAAAGGCTATAAGCAGTAAAATGAAGCGCCCCGCAAAAATGCGGGGCGCTTTTTGCTGCCGGTTTATTCGATTTCGAGCTTGCGCGAAGCGGCTTTGGGCTGCTCTTTTTTCGGCAGCGTCAGACGCAGCACACCGTCCTCATATTTTGCCGAAATCCTGTCCGCGTCGACCTCCGAAATGTTGAAGGAACGCGAATAGCTGCCGTATGCGCGTTCGCAGCGGACGTATTTGTCCTTTTTATCCTTCTTTTCGTGCTCGGAGTGGCGCTCGGCCTTAATGGTCAGCACGTCGTCCGTAATGTCCAGATTGATGTCGCCTTTCTGGAAACCGGGCAGGTCGGTTTCGAGCGTGTAGCTGTCGCCGTTGTCGATGATGTCGGTTTTGAACTCGGCAAGCGAGCCGCCCTCAAAGAAATCAAACGGGTCGTCGAAGAAGTGCCGCTCCATTTCCTCCAGTTCCCGGAACGGGTTGTAAGCGGTCATATGGTTTTTACGGGAATACGGTCTTAAGTCAAACATAAAGCAAGCCTCCAAAATGATTTTGCTTTCCGCCCGTGTTGTTAAACCGCCCGGGCGGCCTTGGCGGCGATGGGATTTGTATTGTACCGACCCATCGGACTCACCTCTTCTTTCTGTTTACAACTCTTATTATAGCCGGAGTTGTTGCGGATTCTGCGATGTAAAATGAACAATTTGTAAACAATTAGCACTCTCGGTATTAGAGTGCTAATTTTAAGAAAGCGAAACGGGGGACGCGTTTATGAAAAGCGATGACATTTGCAGCTTTGCGAGGATTCTCAAAGAAAGCCGGCGGCTGTGCGTCTTTTCGGGGGCGGGCATCAGCGTGCCGTCGGGCATACCGGATTTCCGTTCGGCGGACGGACTTTACAACCGCGAAAGCGGCCTGTCCGTCCCGCCCGAGACCATCATCAGCCGTTCCTTTTTCGACCGGCACCCGGAGCAGTTCTTTTCCTATTATAAGCAGAATATGCTGTTCCCGGACTGCAAGCCGAACGCGGCGCACCGGTTCTTTGCCCGGCTCGAATCGCCGTCGCGCGAGGTGTCGGTTGTGACGCAGAACATCGACGGCCTGCACACGGCGGCGGGCAGCACGCGGGTTTACGAGCTGCACGGCAGCGTCTGGCGCAACACCTGTATGCGCTGCGGCAGAGCATACGGCCTGGAAGCGGTCACAGAGGCGGACGGCGTGCCGCACTGCGCCTGTGGCGGCGTTATAAAGCCGGACGTGGTGCTGTATGAGGAACCTCTGTCCGAAGCCGTCGTGCGCGGCGCGGTGGACGCTATTGCCATGGCGGATACGCTTGTGGTTGTCGGGACTTCCTTGGTCGTCTATCCCGCGGCGTCGTTTCTGCATTATTTTACCGGGGCGCATCTGGTCCTCATCAACCGCGGCGAAACCGCCGTCGATACGCGCGCCGAGCTCGTTTTCCGCAAAGACGTCGTCGAGGTCGTGCGCGCCCTCGTGGCCGATTTTCCGGCGCTTTTGGAAGATTCATAAATTGTTCATCTTTTCCGGGCGGAATGTTCACAGTCCGGGCGGTATACTATGTAGCGTGCTACGGTAATTCTGTAGCGCGCTACTTTTTTAGACGGGAGGGTACGATATGGAAGACGTGCATATCGGATTTCTGTTAAAAGGTATCCACGACAAGCTTCGCGCGCGTGCGGACGCCGATTTGAAGGATAAGGGCTTGACGCTGACGCAGTGCCGCGTATTGGGCTTTTTGGAATCGAACGGCGGCGCAGCCGCGCAAAAAGAGATTGAACGGTATCTGGGCGTTTCACACCCGACGGTACGGGGCGTTATTGCGCGCATGGAGCAGGGAGGATTCTTAGAAAGCCGTCCGGATGCGCTGGACAAACGCGGCCGGCAGGTTGTGCTGACCGAAAAAGCCTATGCGGTCGGGCGACAGCTGGCGTCCTTTATTCCGGAAAATGAGGCGCGCCTTGTGCGGACGCTCTCGGACCGCGAGGCGCAGACGCTTCGGACGCTGCTGCAGCGCGTGTACGACGATTTGGAAGCACCCGAAAAAACGCAAAAGGGGGCGGACGTATGATTCGAACGCTTTCCAAAAGTCTGCGCGAAAACAAAAAGACGGCGCTTTTAACCGTCCTTTGCTCTATGCTCGAGGTCGTGTTTGAAATTGTAATCCCGCTGACGATGTCGGGGCTTATCGACAACGGCATAGAGCCCGGCGACCGGCAGGCGGTTCTGCGCTACGGCGCGGTGCTGCTTGCGTTTGCGCTTTTACAGCTTATAACGGGCGTCCTGTCGGCGCGGTGGGGCGCGTTCGCCTCCGTCGGCTTCGGCGCGAATCTGCGGCAGGATATGTACGACAACGTCCAGACCTTTGCGTTTTCCAACATAGACAAATTTTCTCCCGCCTCCATTGTGACGCGCCTGACGACCGACGTTACCAACGTGCAAAACGCGTTTCAGATGCTGACGCGCATGGCGATTCGCGGCCCCGTTATGCTGGTGTTCGCCATGGCGGTCTCCTTCGGCATCAGCGCGAGCATTTCCACGATTTTCCTGGCCATTCTGCCGGTGCTCGGCGTGCTGCTGTTTTTAATCGTGCGCAAGGTGCAGCCCATTTTCCGCCGCGTGTTCCACACCTACGATGAGCTCAATGGCGTGGTCGAAGAAAACATCCGCGGCATCCGCGTCGTCAAATCGTTTGTGCAGGAGGACGGCGAGATTCATAAGTTCGGCAAAATTTCCGAGCGCATTTACCGCGAGTTTTCCAAAGGCGAGCGCACCATCACGCTCAATTCCCCGCTGATGCAGTTTTGCATGTACACCTGCATGATTCTGATTTCCTGGTTCGGCGCCAAGGCCATTGTCGCAAGCGGCAACAACGCGGCGCTGGGGCTTACGACCGGGGAACTGACGGCGCTGATGACCTACGCCATGCAGATTTTGATGAGCCTTATGATGCTGTCCATGGTCTTTTCCATGCTGACCATCGCGGCCTCCTCCGCCGGGCGGATTGCCGAGGTGCTCGAAGAAAAAGCGGACATCCAAAATCCGCCGCAGCCGGTCAAAGCGGTGCAAAACGGTGAAATCGAGTTTCGCCATGTGGACTTTTCCTACGCAAAGACCGCGGAAAAGAAAGCGCTCGACGACATTTGCCTGCACATTCGCTCGGGCGAAACCGTTGGGATTATCGGCGGCACGGGTTCTTCCAAATCGACGCTGGTGCAGCTTATTCCGCGGCTGTACGACGTGACGGGCGGGCAGCTGCTTGTCGGCGGCGTCGACGTGCGGGACTATGACCTTGAGACGCTGCGCGGCGCCGTTTCGGTCGTTTTACAGAAAAACGAGCTGTTTTCCGGCACCATTCGGGAAAATTTGCGCTGGGGCAACGAAAGCGCGACCGACGAAGAACTGCGCGAGGCCTGCAAAATGGCCTGCGCCGACGAGTTTATCGAAGCCATGCCGGACGGGTACGACACCTACATCGAACAGGGCGGCGCCAATGTATCCGGCGGGCAGAAGCAGCGTCTCTGCATTGCGCGGGCGCTTTTGAAAAATCCGAAGGTGCTGATTCTGGACGACTCGACCTCCGCCGTTGATACGGCGACCGACGCGCGCATCCGCAAGGCGCTTGCGGACTATATCCCGGAAACGACCAAGCTCATAATCGCCCAGCGCATAAGCTCCGTCGAGCACGCCGACCGCATCCTTGTCCTGGACGGCGGCCGCATCCTTGCCGCCGGCACGCACGAAGCGCTTTTGAAGACCTGCCCGGTGTATCGGGAAATTTACCAGTCGCAGCAAAAAGGAGGCGAGCAGGATGCCTGAACAGACGAAAGGAATGAACCGCGCCGCCGCCCGCCCGAAGGCGGATATGCAGACGCTCAAGCGGCTGCTGCGGTATATGGGACACTATAAAAAGACGCTTTTTCTGGTCGTGGTCTGTATTTTCATAAGCGCCGCGGCGAGCGCCTCTTCCTCCATGTTCCTGCAAACGCTGATTGACGACTACATCGGGCCGCTCTTGCTGTCGGACGCGCCCGTCTTTACGGGGCTTTTGCAAATCCTGGCGGTCATGGCGGCCGTGTACTTAGCCGGCACGCTTGCCACCTGGTGCTACAACCGGCTGATGGTCACCGTCGCCCAGGGGACGCTCAAGCAGATTCGGGACGATATGTTCCAAAAAATGCAAAGACTTCCGGTGCGCTACTTTGATACGCACACCTTCGGCGACACCATGAGCCTGTATACGAACGACACCGATACGCTGCGGCAGATGATTGCGCAGGCGTTCCCGCAGCTTTTCACCTCGGTGTTCACCATTGTCGCTGTGTTTTTCTGCATGCTGTATATCAGCATCCCCTTAACGCTTGTCGTGTGCGTCGTGATGAGCGGCATTTTGTGGATTGTCAAAAAGCTTGTGGGCAAAAGCGGCCGCTATTTCGTGCTGCAGCAAAAGACGCTGGCGGATTTGAACGGCTATGTGGAAGAAATGATCAACGGGCAGAAGGTTGTGCAGGTGTTCTGCCATGAGCCGCAGGCAAAAGCGGGGCTGCGCCAATGCAACGCCGAATGGAAGACGTGCACGTCCAAAGCGCACGCCTACGCCAATACCATGATGCCGATGATGAACGCGCTCGGCTACATCCAGTACGTCCTGCTGGCCGTCATCGGCGCCTACATGGCGATTTTGGGCGCACCGAATCTGGGGCTTACGGGTAAGGGCGTGCTTACGCTCGGGATGATTGCGTCGTTTTTAACGCTTTCGCGCAATTTTACAAACCCGATTTCCCAAATCTCCAACCAGTTCAACGCGATTGTGACGGCGCTTGCCGGCGCGAAGCGGATTTTTGCCTTTATGGACGAAGCGCCCGAGGCCGACGACGGCTATGTGACGCTGGTCAACGCCCGGGAGGAAAACGGCGCGCTTACGGAATGCGCGGCGCGCACCGGGGTGTGGGCGTGGAAGCACCCGCATTCCGACGGGACGCTTACCTACACGAAGCTTGAGGGCCGCGTGGTGCTTGACCACGTCGATTTCGGCTACACGCCGGAAAAGGAGATTTTGCACGACATCACGCTTTACGCCGAACCCGGGCAGAAGATAGCCTTTGTCGGCGCGACGGGCGCGGGCAAGACGACCATTACGAACCTCATCAATCGGTTTTACGACATTGAAGACGGCAAAATCCGGTGCGACGGCATCAACGTCAACAAAATCAGGAAGGCGGATTTGCGCCGTTCGCTTGGCATGGTGCTGCAGGACGTGAACCTGTTTACGGGCACGGTTATGGACAACATCCGCTACGGCAAGCCCGACGCGACGGATGAGGAATGTATCGCCGCGGCCAAGCTTGCCAACGCCGACACCTTTATCCGGATGCTCCCGCAGGGGTATAATACGGTCTTAAAGGGCGACGGCAGCGGCCTTTCCCAGGGGCAGCGCCAGCTTTTGTCCATTGCGCGCGCGGCGGTTTCCGACCCGCCGGTCATGATTCTGGATGAAGCGACCTCCTCCATAGATACGCGCACGGAGGCGCTGGTGCAGGACGGCATGGATAAGCTCATGCGCGGGCGCACGGTGTTCGTCATTGCGCACCGGCTTTCCACCGTGCAGAATTCCGACGTCATCATGGTGCTTGACCACGGCCGCATTATTGAACGCGGCTCGCACGAACAGCTTATCGCGCAGAAGGGGCAGTATTACAAGCTGTACACCGGCGCGTTTGAGCTGGAATAACCCGCATAAAAGCGTCTGCGCTGTGCGCAGACGCTTTTTTTGTGGACAATTCCCATAGGATATGCTAAGATGAAAAAAACGGCGGCCAACGCCGCGGGGGAGGCATCCGATGAAAAAGCAACTTCGCAGTATTCTTTGCGTCGCGCTTGCAGTCTTGCTGCTTGTACCGCTGTCCGCCTGCTTCGGCAGGGATACGGACTTAACGGCGCTGCTGGACGCGACGGACACCTATAAGGTCTATGCCGAGGACTTTTCCGAGGTCGTGGCCAAGGGGCAGGACGGCGGCCGGCAGATGCGCGCCTGGCGCGAGGGCTTTGTGACCGGCAACGGCGTCAACGGCAGCATCAACGCGGGGTCGCCGTATTCCGACACGCTGATTTACCAGAACAACTACTTCATCATGCCCTGCGACACCATCCGCATGAACCCGGATATTTCCGGCGACCTGGATTCGGTCCGGCAGATGATTGTGCGCGGCGAGGCGTATCAGACCTTTGAGCCCTGGTATTCGGTTTACTGCTTCCATCCCGGCGGGCAGCTCCGCCTGACGCAGGAAAAACAGCGGTATTCCGACTATGTGCGCTGGTGCGATTATGAGACGGGCGAGGCGGTTGTGAAATACACGGACGACCGCGGCACCTGGGAGCGCCGCACCTTTACCTCCCGCACTGACGACGCGACTATTACGTCCATTACGCAGTCTTCGACCGGCGAAAAGGTCAATTTGACGCTGTCGTTCGACGACCTTTCCAAAATGTACAATTTCGGCAACAACGCCGAAGCGGGCCTGCAATACAAAAAGCTGGCGGGCGAAAACGGCGAATACTTAGCCGTCGTCGCCCATTACCCGACCTTTGAGGGCAGCGAGCTTATCAACGGCGGCTTTTCAACGCTGACTTATATCGTCAACATCGGCGGCACGCGCGAGACCGTCTACGCCGAAGACAGCGAAGACGAGCGCAACGTCGGCGGTGAGAAAAACCCGACCGTGCAGATTCAAAACGCGGACGCGGTCTACCTTATTACGCTGTCCGACCGCGATTTTGAAATGGGGACGTTCGACGCCTTCGCCGGGCAGGAAAGCTTTGCGCTTACCGACGACCTGGTAGCGCGCTGCAAGGCGGTCGCCGACAAATTCGGCGGCGATGCATTTGATTATGCGGCGGCGCTCGAGCCCAGCGCTGCCGAACAGAGCGAGCAGTTCAACCGCGTCTCCTTCTCGCTTTCGGGCGGCGTGTCCGAAGCGCTTTCCAACGAGGACGTTTTGGCGCTGCAGCGTGGGGAGGATACCCTGGACCCGACCATGCTTGCGCGCGCGTATAACGCCGGCCGGTACGCGATGATTGCGTGCAGCGGCGGCAGCCTCATCGGCCGTCTTTACGGCATGTGGACCGGCGAATGGGGCCCGCGCTGGAACGGCGCGTTTACGATGGACGCGAACGTTAACCTGCAGTGCTCGGGCATGAACTCCGCCAACGTCACCGAATACGGCGAGAGCTATATCCGCTTCGTCTTGGACCAGGTGGACGACTGGAAGGTCAACGCGCTGCACAACTACGGCTTTACGGACGCCATTCAGGTACCCTGCAACACGGACGGCACAAGCGCCATTTCCGTCGAGTACAGCACGGAATATTCCTTTGAATACTGGAACTTCGGCGCATCGTGGATGCTCCAGCCCATTTATGAATTTTACCAGACGTTCGGCAACCGCGTCATTTCGACCGACGACGGCGACAAGCGGCTGCTCGAGGATATTTTGCTGCCGCTTCTGACGCTGCAGGCGAATTTCTGGGACCAGATGCTCACGCCCGAGTATTACACCGATTCAGAAGGGTACATCCACTATGAAGCGGGCAAGACCGAGCTGCAAAGCGATGAGTATTACTGCATTATCCCGAGCTACACGCCCGAAAACATGCCCGCGAACCTCGAATCCGGCCGGACGGCGAACACCGCCGCCGACATCGCCGCCGCGCGCAAGGGCTTTGAGATGCTTATCGACGTCCTGCGCACGCTCGACGCAGAAGGCTACGCCGACGAGATTGCCAAGTGGGAGACGCTCGAAAGCAAGCTGCCGCCGTATCTGCTCGACGACACCGGCGCGTTGAAGGAATGGGCGGTTACGAACTTTGAGGAGAACAACGAGCACCGCCACATCAGCCACCTTTACTGCGCGTGGCCGTCGAACGAGACGCAGGACGACGAAGCCTTGCGCGAAGCCTGCATCCAGGCGCTCGACAACCGCAACAACGCGGGCAAAGAGAGCGAGGAGACCCAGACCCACGGCTGGCTGCACAAGGGGCTTGTCGCCGCGCGCCTTAAGGACACCGCGGCGGTCGAAAAGAGCCTTTTGAAGCTGGTTTCCGAAAAGGTTTATTACAATTCGTTCATGACCGACCACAACACGCACCGCGGCTCGGACTGCTACTGCACCGACACGTCGCTGGGCATTGTGGGGGTGATCAACGAAATGCTCCTTTACTCCGACACCGGCGTTATCGAGGCGTTCCCCGCCATGACCGATATGCTCCCCGCGGGCGAGGTGCACGGCCTTATGGCGAAAACCCAGGCCGAGGTCGGCCTGTCCTGGAAGGACGGTTCGCTGACGGTTACGGTGCTGTCCAACATCGACCAGACCATCACGATTTCCTGCGCCGGCGCAAACGCGCAGTCCGTCGACTTTAAGGCGGGCGAGGAAAAGAGCTTCACGTTCGCGTACTGACACTTTTCCGTTCAAAATCACCGCATTCCGTGCAAATTCCGCTTGTGTTTTTGCGCGGGATGCGGTATCTTATTAGCATAACCGGGAGGTATCAGTATGGATTTAGCAGGGGCAAGGGCCGCCATAGCGGCCGGGCAGACCGCGCTCGGCGTGGAATTTGGCTCTACGCGCATCAAAGCGACGCTCATAGGACCGGATTTTGCACCGCTGGCCGCCGGTGCGTACGACTGGGAGAACCAGCTTGTCGACGGTGTGTGGTCCTATGCGCTCGAGGACGTTGAAAGCGGCGTGCAGGCGGCGTTCGCGGCGCTCATGCGCGAGGTAAAGGCGGCCTACGGCGTGCCGCTCACACGGCTCGGCGCGGTCGGTATTTCCGCGATGATGCACGGCTATCTTGCGTTTGATGAGGCCGGGCGGCTGCTTGTGCCGTTTCGGACCTGGCGCAACACCATGACCGAGCGCGAGGCGGCGGAATTAAGCGCTCTGTTCGGCTTCAATATCCCGCAGCGCTGGAGCGTCGCGCATCTGTACCACGCGCTGCTCGAGCACGAACCGCACGTCGCGCATCTCGACCATATCCAAACCCTTGCGGGCTACGTTCACGAAACGCTGACCGGCGTGCGCGCCGTCGGCGTGGGCGAAGCTTCGGGCATGTTTCCCATTGACAGCGCGGCGTGCGACTATGACCGCGAAATGCTGGAAAAATTCGACAAAAAGGCAGCGGGGCTTGGACTTTCAAAACCGCTTCGTGCGCTGCTTCCAAAAGTCCTGACGGCCGGGGAGGCGGCGGGGCGGCTTACCGAAAGCGGCGCGCGCTACCTTGACCCGACCGGCGTCCTGCAGCCCGGCGCGCTGTGCTGCCCGCCGGAGGGCGACGCGGGAACGGGCATAGTTGCGACGAACAGCGTCTCGCCCGGGACGGGGAACGTCTCGGCGGGCACGTCCATTTTCGCGATGGCGGTGCTGCCGCACCCGCTTTCAAAGCCCTATCCGGAGATTGACATGGTCACAACGCCTGCGGGCAGTCCCGTCGCGATGGTGCATTGCAACACCTGCACGTCGGACCTGGACGCCTGGGCGCGGCTGTTCGGCGACTTGCTCAAAGCGGCTGGCGCAGCACTTCCAAAGCCGCAGCTTTACGACCTTTTGTACCAAAGCGCGCTGGCGGGCGACGCGGACTGCGGCGGGCTTTTGAACTTCAACTATTTCGCCGGCGAGCCTGTCACCGGCTTGGATTCGGGCTGTCCGTTGTTCCTGCGCCCGGCGGAAAGCCGCCTGACGCTCCCGAATTTCATGCGCGCGCAGATTTTCTCCGCGCTTGCGACGCTGCGCATCGGTATGGACATCCTCTTTGAGCAGGAAAATCTGACGCTGACGCGCCTTTGCGGCCACGGCGGGCTTTTCAAAACGCCCGCAGTCGGGCAGAGGCTGCTTGCAGGCGCGCTGCATACGCCCGTAACGGTGCTTTCCACCGCCGGGGAGGGCGGCGCCTGGGGCGCGGCGCTGCTGGCGGCGTTCACGCTCTGGAAAGCGCCGGGCGAGCCGCTCGAAGCGTTTTTGCAAACGCGGGTGTTCGGCGAGAACGCCGGGGAAACCGTTGAGCCCGAGACGCAGGACGAAAGGGGCTTCAACGCCTTTTTACAGCGGTACCGGGCGGCGCTGCCGGTCGAAAAGCAGGCCGCGGCCCTCTTTTGAGATTAAATTTGAGGTGATACAAATGAAAATGCAGGACTATGAATTTTGGTTCGTCGTGGGCAGCCAGTTCCTTTACGGGGAAGAGGTGCTCGAAATTGTCGACCGCCGCGCGCGGGAAATGACGGACGAGCTCAACACTTCGGGGCTGCTGCCGTGCCGGCTGGTCTACAAGGTGACCGCCAAGACGAACGCGGAAATCCGTGATGTCGTGCGCGAGGCAAATTATGATCCGAAATGCGCAGGTATCATCACCTGGTGCCACACGTTCAGCCCCTCTAAGATGTGGATTAACGGCTTTGTCGAACTGCAAAAGCCCTACTGCCATTTTGCGACGCAGTATAACCGCGAGATCCCCAACGAAGAGATTGACATGGATTTCATGAACCTCAACCAGGCGGCGCACGGCGACCGCGAGCACGGGTTCATTGCCGCGCGGCTGCGTATGCCGCGCAAGGTGATTGCCGGGCATTGGCAGGAGCCTGCGGTGCGCGAGCGCCTGGGCAGCTGGATGCGCGCCGCCGTGGGCGTGGCGGTCAGCAAGAGCCTTAAGGTCATGCGCTTCGGCGACAATATGCGCGAGGTCGCCGTGACGGAGGGCGACAAGGTCGAGGTGCAGGCGAAGCTCGGCTGGCAGGTCAACACCTGGGCGGTCGGCGACCTGGTCGCGGAAATGGGCAAGGTCACAGAAGCCGAAATCGACGCGCTTGTGGCCGAATACACCGAAAGCTATGACGTTGCGACGGAAAACACCGACGCCATCCGCTATCAGGCGAAAGAGGAAATCGCCATGCGCCGGATGCTGGACCGCGAGGGCTGCAAGGCGTTTTCCAACACGTTCCAGGACCTGTACGGCATGGAGCAGCTGCCCGGTCTTGCAAGCCAGCACTTAATGGCGCTCGGCTACGGCTACGGCGGCGAGGGCGACTGGAAAGTTGCCGCCATGACCGCTATCCTCAAGGCCATGAGCGAGGGGCAAACCGGCGGCACGGGCTTTATGGAGGACTATACCTACCACCTTGTCGAGGGGCAGAAATACAGCCTCGGCGCGCACATGCTTGAGGTCTGCCCGACGCTCGCCGAAGGGCGGCCGCGCATTGAGACGCACCACCTCGGCATCGGTATGAACGAAAAGGACCCCGCGCGCCTTGTCTTTGAGGGCAAGGCGGGCAAGGCGATTGTCGTAAGCCTTGTGGACATGGGCGGCAGGCTGCGGCTCATTTGCCAGGACATCGAGTGCGTCAAGCCGATTATGGAAATGCCGAACCTCCCCGTTGCGCGCGTCATGTGGAAGGCGTACCCGGACCTGGAAACGGGCCTGGAATGCTGGATTACCGCGGGCGGCGCGCACCATACGGTGTTGAGCCACGACGTGACCGCCGAGCAGATGCGCGACTGGGCGCGGATGATGGACATCGAGTTTGTGCATATCGGCAAAGGCACAACGGTCGAGCAGCTCGAAAAGGATTTGTTCTTGGCCGACCTTGCGTGGAAGCTGAAATGAGGGGGAACGGATGCTGGAGGAATTGAAGCAGGCGGTTTGGGAAGCGAATCTTCAGCTTCCCAAGCACGGCCTTGTGACCTTTACCTGGGGCAACGTCTCAGGGATAGACCGGGAAAAGGGGCTGATGGTTATTAAGCCCTCCGGCGTGGAATACGACGCGCTGAAACCTTCGGACATGGTCGTAGTTGACGTTGAAACGGGAAAAACCGTGGAAGGGGACTTGAACCCCTCGTCCGACACGGACACGCACCTTGCTTTGTACCGCGCATTCCAAAATATCGGCGGCGTGGTGCACACGCACTCGCGCTGGGCCACGATTTTTGCACAGGCGGGGCGCGGCATCCCGGCGCTTGGCACGACGCACGGCGACTATTTCTACGGCGAGATTCCCTGCACGCGCCGCATGACGGCGGAAGAGATTGGCGGGCGGTATGAGCTGGAAACCGGCAGCGTGATTGTCGAGCGGTTCCGGCACCTCGACCCCGACAGCATCCCCGCCGTTTTGGTACACAGCCACGGGCCGTTTTGCTGGGGCAGGGACGCCAAAGAGGCGGTGCACAACGCCGTCGTGCTCGAGGAGGTCGCGTTCATGGCGTGGCACAACCTCTCGTGGGATGCGGCTTTGCCGCCGATGCAGAAAGAGCTTTTAGATAAGCACTTCCTGCGCAAGCACGGCAAAAACGCCTACTACGGGCAGAAAAAGAAGTGAAAAGCATAGAAATCCGTGCAGACAGAGACGCTTATATGTGTGAACTCCGCGCGTGGCTTGCCGAGACTGCCGCAGTGCCGCTTGAGGAGATGTCCGCCTTTTTTGCGAACCGCTTGGAAAGCTATGAAGCGCATATGGCTGCGTGGAATGAAGCCTATCAAAAATTTGCTTCGTTCCTGCCGGATGATTGCAACGAAATATTAGATTTAGGCTGCGGCACGGGGCTGGAACTGCAAAGCGTCTTTGCCCGCTTCCCGAACGTACGGGTCACGGGGATAGATATGTCCGCCGATATGCTTGCCGCGCTTTCTGCAAAATACGGTGATAAAGCCCTGCAAACGACCTGCGGGGATTATTTCACCGTCGAATTCGGCAAAGGCTCGTTTGACGCCGTAATTTCGTTCCAATCCCTGCACCATTTCACGCCACAAAAGAAAACGGCTTTATTCAAGAAAATTTTGGATGCCTTAAAGCCCGGCGGCGTATTTCTGAATTGCGATTATTTTGCCTGCTGTGATGAGGAGGAAGCCCTGCTTTTTGCGGAATGTGTGCGCCGGCGTGCTGCTGCCAATATCCCCGATACGGAATTTGTACATTTCGACACGCCCTTGACCTTGGCGCATGAAGCACAGCTTCTGAAAAGCGCGGGCTTCGCAAAGGCAGAGCCGCTGGAAAGCTGCAACGGCGCCGTGTTCCTGCTTGCAGGAAAGAAGTAAGAAAAGAATAAAATGAAAACAGCCGCTTTCCCAGTGTAAGGGAAAGCGGCTATTACTATGTTTGGATGTTTTACGGCCCCCACACAAGCCAGATGTAAATGTACCCCGCAAGCACGGCGGAAAGGGTGAAGGGCACGCCAATGCGAAGGAAGTCGCGCGTGCGCACGGTTTCGCCGTTTTTGCGCAGAATGCCAATTGCCGCAATGTTGGCCGACGCGCCGATGGGCGTTAAGTTGCCGCCGAGCGTTGCGCCCGTGAGCAGCCCGAAGTAAAAGACGTACGGCGCCATGCCCTCGCCGCCGTTCATGAGCGCGGCAATGCCCTGTACGACAGGCAGCATCGTCGCAACGTACGGAATGTTGTCGATGAAGGCCGACAGCACCACCGAGGCGAACACGATAAGCGTATACAGCAAGAACGGGTCGTCGCCCGAAACCTTGTAGAAGAGGCCGGCCGCCGCGTCGATAACACCGGCCGAGCGGATGCCCTCAATGACCATAAACAGGCCGAAGAGCAAAAGCAGGGTGTCGGTGTCCAGCTCCTTGAGCACGAGCTTAATGGGCGCCGCGCCCTTTTTGCGGATGCACGCGCGCACAACGCCTACGACGCACAGCGCAAAGCAGATAAGGCCGCTGCGCATATCATAGAGCGTCAAAAGCGCGCCGCCGTCGGGCTCGGGCAGGAACGACGCGAGGATAAGCAGCAGCACCGTCCCCAAAAGCAGCGCCGTGGGGAAATAGTCCGTGACCTTGGTTTCGACCTTGGCGTCGATTTTCTGCTTTTCCTTGCGGAACAGGAACAGAAGCACAAACAGTGAGGCGAGCGCGCCCAGCTCCACGCCGAAGAAGATACCGGGCTTGCCCTGCATCCAGAAGAAGTCAAGGAAGGTCATGTCGGCGTAGCCGCCCAAAAGGATGCTCGTCGTGTCGCCGACAAGCGTCGCCGCGCCCTGTAAATTGGAGGAGACGGCGATGGCAATGAGCACCGGCACGGGCGAAATCTTCAGCTTGCGCGAAATGGCAAGGCCTATGGGTGCGACCATCAGCACCGTCGCGACGTTGTCGACAAACGCGCTGATAACGCCCGCAAACAGCGCGAGCGCCGTGACCGCCCATTTGACGTCCGGGACCCGGGAGATAAGCACCTCCGCAAGCCGCGCGGGCATTTTGCTTTCCACAAACAGGCTTACAATCCCCATCGTGCCGCCAATCATCAAAAGCACGTTGTAGTCCACCGCGCCGAGCGCCGACAGGAGGTTCAGCTCGAAAAGCCCGGCGTAGCCCATGATGATGAACAGCACGGCGGAGGTCAGCGCGATGTACGGCCGGTACTTCTGCAGCGCCAGCATCAGCGCGTATGTAATGAGAAAAAGGATAAGCGCAGGAATCAAAGCGTATCTCCCCCTTGGGCGAAGCGCCCGGTTTTCTTCAGTATACCAGACCCTGCCGCAACTTGCAACCATGATTTACAGGCAAAAAGCCTTTACGCATATTGCGGACAGGATTTGAATATGTATGGGGTGAACAAAGCTGCAAGGAGAGGTAGAAATGGAGTTTACGACCGGAAAAACCGTCCTGGCTTCGCGGCGCTGCCTGTTTTCCACGGCGCTCGAGCAGCCGGTGGACTGCGACGTGACGCTGCCCGAGTATTTCCCGGACCTTGTGCGGGTGCTCAGATGCACGCTGACGCCCTCTATGACCGCCGTGCAATGCGGCGGCGAGAGCGTCCGCGCGGAGGGCGCGGCTGTTGTAAGCATTCTGTATGTCAGCGAGGGCGGCGCGCTGCGCTGCTACGAACAGCGCGTACCGTTTTCCGTGCGCGCCGATTGTCCGGGCGTCCCCGACGGGCATGTCCGCGCCGATGCGAAATGCGCCTATGTCAACTGCCGCGTTGTGTCGCCCCGGCGCATGGATATCCACGGGAGTCTGAATCTGTCGTTTTGCGTGTACGGCAAAAAAGAACAGCCGGTTTTGTGCGACTGCGCGGGCGGCGGCGTGCAGAAGCAGACCGTGCACATTTGCGCATCCACGCTCGGCGGCTGCGCGGAAAAGCTGTTTTCCCTTGGCGAGACGCTGGAACTCGGGCCCGCCAAACCCTCTATCGCACAGCTTGTGCGCAGTGAGGCGGTCGCGCTTCTGGAGGACGTCAAGCTGGTTTCCGGAAAGGCGCTCCTAAAAGGCGAGCTTATTTTGCGCACACTCTATCTGCCGGAGGGGGACGACGTGCGCTTGGAACGCATGGAGCACTCCATGCCGATTAACCAGATTGTCGAGCTTGCGGGCGCCGAGCCGGGCTGTACGGTCTCGGCGGCTTTGGACGCCTGCGGCATAGAGCTGGCTGCGAAAACGGATGCGAGCGGCGCGCTTCGCCTTTTGGATGCGCGCGTGAGCGTAATGGCGCACATGGCGCTTTACGCGCCGTTTGAATCCGACGCGATTTTAGACGCCTATTCCACCCAATATGAAACACAGCTTGCGTTTTCCGAGACAACCTTCCGCACGGTTTTAGAACAGGTGCGCGATACAACGCTTTGCCGCGGCGCGCCGGACCTTTCCGGAATAAGCATTTCCGAGGTGCTCGACCTTGCGTGCACGGACGTTTCCTATGAAGCCAAGGTCGAAAACGGCGAGCTTGTGCTTTCGGGCCGCGCGCAGCTTGGGATTCTGTATTTGGACGCGCAGGCCGCGCCCGGGTATGTGGAACGCGGCATAGAGCTTTCCTACCGCCGGCCCGTAACGTCCGGGGCGGGGGAAATGACCTGCGACGTACATGCGGCGGCGACCGGCGCAGGCTTCGTGCTGACCGGAGAAAATCAGCTGGACGCGCGTGTGGAGCTGGAAATCGCCGCAACCCTGTTTTCGGAATCGGCCGTCCGGCTGGTCGACGCGGTGACGCTCGAAACGCAAAAGCCGCTGTCGCGCACGGCGGCCGCGCTGACCATTTACTTTGCGGATGCGGGGGAAAGCGTCTGGGAAATCGCCCGCCGCTACTCGACCACCGCCGAAGCGGTCAAGGCGGAAAACGGACTGAAGTCCGACGTGCTCGACGGCGACTGCAAGCTGCTGATTCCGAGCGTGTAAAGGAGGGCGTGTATGGAAAGACAGAGCATATATAAAGACATTGCCGCGCGCACGCAGGGCGACATCTACATCGGCGTCGTCGGACCTGTGCGCACCGGCAAATCCACCTTTATCCAGCGTTTTATGGATACGCTTGTGCTGCCGCATATGGAGGATGCCGCCGTCCAGACGCGCGCGGTCGACGAGATGCCGCAGTCCTCGGCGGGGCGGACGATTATGACGACCGAGCCGAAATTCATCCCGGAAAACGCCGTGCGCGTGCACCTGCCGGACAACGCCGAGTTTTCGGTGCGGATGATTGACTGCGTCGGCTACATCGTCCCGAGCGCACTGGGCTATGTGGAGGGGGAGGCGCCGCGCATGGTGCGCACGCCGTGGTCCGAAGCGGAAATGCCCTTTACCGAAGCGGCGGAGCTTGGTACGCGCAAGGTCATTACCGAGCACTCGACCATCGGCCTTGTCGTGACGACGGACGGCAGCATTTCCGACATTCCGCGCGCGGAGTACGCCGAAGCCGAGACGCGTGTCATTGCGGAGCTGCAGGCGCTGCAAAAGCCTTTTATCGTTCTGCTCAACTGCACCTATCCGCAGTCCGAAAGCGCGCAGACGCTCGCGTCGGAGCTTTGCGACCGCTATGGCGTGCCGGTTCTGCCCGTCAACTGCATGGAGCTTACGGAGACCGATATCCAGGAAATTCTGACGCAGGTGCTTTTCGAGTTCCCCATCCGGGAAATTTCCGTGGACCTGCCCGCCTGGCTTGTGTCCCTGCCGCCCGAGCACGACCTGCGCAATACGGTGTACCAGGCGGTTCGCGCCGCCGCGCAGAAAATGACGCTGGTCCGCGACGTCGCGGTGCTGACCGAAGAGCTCAAGGCGTGCGAATATGTGACCGACGCGCGCGTGCAGTCCATGCAGCTCGGCAAAGGCAGCGCCTGGGTCGGCGTGACGATGCAGGGCGATTTGTTTTACCGGGTGCTGTCCGAGCGCACGGGGCTGTCCATCCAAAACGAACAGGGGTTAGTCGAGCAGATGTGCGCGCTGTCCGAAACAAAGCGCGCCTACGACCGCCTGCGCGCCGCGCTCGACGAGGTTGAGGCGACCGGCTACGGCATTGTCATGCCCACGATCGACGAGCTGACGCTTGAGGAGCCGGAGATTGTCAAGCAGGGCGGCCGGTACGGGGTAAAGCTGTCGGCGTCCGCGCCGTCCATCCATATGCTTAAGGCGAATATCCAGACCGAGGTTGCGCCCGTCGTCGGCAGCGAGAGCCAGTCCGAGGAGCTAGTGAAATATCTTTTGCAGGAATTTGAGGAGGACCCGAAGAAGATTTGGGAGTCCGATATTTTCGGAAAATCCCTGCACGAGCTTGTCAACGAGGGTCTGCGCAGCAAGCTGTATCATATGCCCGCCGATGCGCGCATGAAGCTGCAGGAGACCCTCGAGCGCGTCATCAACGAGGGCTGCAACGGCCTTATCTGCATCATTTTGTAGGAAAGCGGAAAAAAGAAATCCCGTACACAAGCGTGTACGGGATTTTTGGCGTTCGGCGCGCCGGAAATGCCGGACGGATTGCTTTAGCCACGAAGATGTTGTACAATGGCTGCGGAGAGCATCCAAAATTTACGCTTGGACGTGGTGGGCAATGGATACGGTGTTTCAAGACATTCTGCACGCGCAGGAGCAGGAGGATTCCCGGCTGTTTTGTTCGGACGCGGACAGGCTGAACGCCTTTTGCGGGGAGTTTTCCAATGCGCAGCGTCTGCTTGCGCAGGCGAAGGAAAAAGGCTTTTCTCTTTCGGATTTCTTTTCGGGCGCGCCGCTTCCCGCCGGGTTGGAGCTGCCTGTGCGGCAGTCGCAGACTTTTTACATAAAAAAGCACACGGCGGTACAGCGTCCGTATATGCACGCGCACGAATTCTGCGAGCTTCTCTATGTGCAAGCGGGCAAATGCCTGCAAACCCTGCAAAACGGGGACCGCGTAACGCTGCAAAAGGAGCAGTGCTGCCTGCTTCGTCCCGGCAGGGCGCACCGCATAGAGCGCGTCGGCCGCAACGACGTGATTTTGAAGGCCGTGGTTCCGTGCGAGCTGTTTGCGCGCGCCGCGCAGGGCGTCGAGCTTCCGGGAGAGGATTTCGTTGTGTTCGCGCCAATCTCCCTTTTTGCCGAATACGTGTTTATACGGCTTCTCAGGGAGGATTACCTGCATGGTATGTACAGCGAAACCGCCGTTTGCGCGCTATTGACGCTTTTGCTTTGCGAGCTTGCCCGCGGCAGGGCGCAAAAGGAGCCGGAAGCCGGAAAACTTTACGCCGCGTATTTTCAAACCGAGCTGGACAAGGCTTCTCTTACGCACTTTGCCAAAACCTTCGGCTATACCCCGGCATATGCGAGCAGATGGCTCAAACGCCAAACGGGCAGAACGTTTTCCGAGCTTTTGCGGGAATACCGCCTGCAGCGAGCCGCGGCGCTTTTGGCCTCTACCGACAGGAGCGTCGAGGACATTGCGCTTGCGGTTGGGTATAAGGTTCCGTCCGCGCTATATAAGCATTTCGGAAAGCATTTCGGCATGACGCCGACGGAATACCGCAGCGCTCTGCGCAGGCGGTAAAGAACGGAAACACAAAAGCCAAATTCGGAAATGGATTTGCAAGCGGGACGATGGTAAAATGTTTTTGAGAACCAGCAAGGAGGCGAGCGTGTGAAAGCAGAAACCGTAGAAGTCCTGCCGCTTACGAAAGAACAGGCGCTGACATATGCCAAACTGGCGGTCCGAGAACAGCTCGGCCGGCCCGCCGAAAAGGTCAGCTATATGGGCGGCGGCTCGTTTGGCCGCGCCGTTGCCGTTACCTTTCGCGACGGGCAAAGCCTGGTGGTCAAATTTTTGCGGGCAAAGGGCATGATGGAGAAGGAGGCCCACGACCTTAAGCTGCTTGCAAAGTACAGCACGGTTAAGGTGCCGGAGGTGCTTTTCACACGCCTACGTGATGATAAAATCCCCGTGGATTGTTACGGCATGGAGAAAATT
>CASGAS010000023.1 GCA_949299505.1 uncultured Eubacteriales bacterium | reverse complement strand
CAGAACCGCATGGACTATGAGTCCGCGACCATGCTGCGCGACGAAAAGCAGGAATTCCGCAAGGTCAAGCACGACCTCTCGAACCTTTTGACCGTTGCGCGCGGGTACATTGAAATCGGCAAGCCCGAAAAGGCGCTCGCCGTCCTGTCCGACACGCAGACGCAGCTCGGCGGGCTGTCCGGCTTTTCGGCCTGCTCCAACGAGACGGTTAACGTCGTGCTGTATATCAAGCAGACCCAGGCCAGGGCCGCCGGGACAAGGCTCACATTCGACGTTTCGGAATCCGACGGCGTGCGTGTGGACGACTACGACCTGTGCCGCGTGCTGTTTAACCTCATCGACAACGGCCTGCACGCCGTTGAGCCGCTGCCGGAGGCGGCGCGCACGGTGAAACTGCGGCTGTCCGTTGAAAAGGCGCGGCTGCAAATCGAGACGGAAAACCCCTATCTGCCCGCCCGCCGCAAGACCCGGCAGGGCGGCACGGGGACGGACATTCTGCGCGAAATCTGCCAAAAATACGCCGGCAGCTACACGGTTTTTCCCGAAGACGGCGTCTACCGCACCGTGACCGTTTTGGAGAACCGCCCGCCGCTTGCGCGCGCGGACTGAAAAACGCATAAAAAGCCCCCGCGCACCGGACGGTGTGCGGGGGCTTTCGTTTTCGGCACAGCGGGCTTTGCGCCTTACTTTTTCGCCTGCTTCGAGTACTTTTGCAGGTAAATAAAGCGCATCAGGCGCGTTTCGATGGGGTTAATAGCCTTGCCCGTGCCGAACAGCTTTTTGCCGGCCTCGGTCTTGCAGCCCTTTTCCATCACCATCTCGACGGCGGTCGCGTCGTACTCGCTGCCCGCGACGCACAGCGCGCCGTTGTTGGCCAGCAGCACGCCGTTGCGGCCCTTGAGCGCGCGGACAACCTTTTTCGCGGTCCGCAGCTGGTCGTTCGGGTCGTACACCGCGTTTTTCACGGTCACGCCCACAAGCTGCGCAAAGTCGTCGAGCAGCGGCTTCATGACCTTGTTGGTGCGCGAAACGGCAAGCGTTTCGCCGCTCTGGTTGTGGACAATATAGCGGACGTCCTTGCGTTTTTTATAGATGGCGCGGTGCAGCTCGGCGGCCGCCGGGTACTCGTCGCCCGCGACCAGGTCGCCGGACTGGATGTCAATCGTCGAGACCTTGCCGTCCGCGCCGACGGCGGCGATGTTGAACACGCTGCCCTCGCGCTCGCTGTTGCACGCCGGGAACTGCGTCGCCTTCGCAAGCTTTTCGTTGCGGAATTTTTCGCCGACATAGTCGTACACGGCGTCGAGCCCCGCGGCGATGGCGCCGGTCACTTCGTTATACTTGCTGCGGATGGTCGCCTCGCAGATTTTCTCAAGCTCCGACGCGACGGCAAAGGCGTCCGCATAATCCGTGCCCATGCACAGCGCGCCGTGGTGCGCCATAATCACAGCCTTGGAATCGCTGCGCTGCATGGCGGCGACGACGCCCTTGCGCAGCTTGCCCGTTCCGGGCAGGCCATAGGCGGCCAGCGGCACGTTGTCCCCGACGATTTCGGCGCTCTGCGGGGCGACCGAATTGACGTCGAAGCCCAGCGCGCTGATGACGGACGCGAGCATCTGGTGGGTGTGGATAACAAAATTGACCTCGGGGCGAAGCCGGTATGCCTCGGCGTGGATGCCCTTTTCCGAAGAGGGCTTGACGTCGCCGTCGTAGGCAAGGTCGGCGATGTTGACAAGCACAATCTCGTCGGGGGTCAAATCCTCATACGCGCGGCCCGAGGGGGTAATGACAAACTGCGTGTCGCTCACGCGGCAGGAGATGTTGCCCCAGGTGCGGGCAATCAGCCCCGAAGCGACCACTTCTTTGCCGGCTTTGATGACCAGCTCTTTTGCGGCCTGAATGTCCATGGTGTTCTCCTCTCTGCACAGCGAACGGGGACGGGGCGCCAAGCCCCGCCCCCGGTTCGGTCGTTTTGTTTTTCCGGTTTATTTCTGGTTCGGAAGCAGCACGACGTTCTCGAACACCTTGTCGAAGCAGGCGAGCGCCTGGTCGATCATCTTCGGCGTGTACGCCGCGGAGGTGTACAGACGGCTGCCGGCCAGCGTCACAAGGCCCTCCGCCATGTAGGCGCAGCCCATGTGCTGCATTTCCTTTTTGCGCGCCGAGGTCTCGTTGAGGACGGTCGGAATCGTCCACGGCTTTTTCCAGTTGATGGAATAGTGCATGGTGCCGACGGTCTCGAGGTGGCAGATGGAGCCTTCGTTCCAGACCACGAACGGCAGGTCGTGCTTCTTGACAAGCTCCTTAAGACCCGCGGTAAGACGGTCGCCCATCTGGCCGGCCTTCTGGCACGCGTTCTGCTTGTCGATTTCCTCCAGCGTGTAGTAGCCCGCGCAGCAGGACAGCGGCGTCGCGGTCATGGTGCCGCCGGTGAACGCCTTTTTGACCTTTTCGCCGGTCGCGTCGAGGCCCGCGCCGAGGTACTTCATGTATTCCTTCTTGCCGCCGAGGCCGCCCGCGCCCGGATAGCCGCCCGCAATGACCTTGCCGAAAATCGTAAGGTCGGGCGAAACGCCGAAGTAGCCCTGCGCGCCCGCCATGCCGATGCGGAAGCCGGTGACGACCTCATCGAAGACAAGCAGCGCGCCGTACTTGCGGCAAAGGCGCTCGACGCCCTTGTTGAAGTCCTTGTCCAGCGGCGTGGTACCGCTTTCGGGACCGACGGGCTCAATGAAGACCGCCGCCGTGCCGCCCTTGAAGCGGTTCGCCCACAGCTTGCGCTCGAGGTCGTCGAGGTCGCCGGGGAAGAACTCCTGGGTGTGCTTGAACAAGTACAGCGGTACGCCGCTGGCCTGGGTGAATTTGGAGCCGGGCACGCGGATGCCGTAGCCGAGCTGGTCGGACCAGCCGTGATACGCGCCGCCCATTTTCAGGATGTTCTTGTTCTTGGTCGCAAGACGCGCCACGCGAACGGCGGTCATGCACGCCTCGGTGCCGGAGCCCTGCATACGGAACAGGTCGACGCTTTCAACCGAGTCGGAAATCTTTTTGGCGAGCTTGTATTCAAACTCGTGGAACAGGCCGGTGGAGGGGCCGCAGGTGTTCAAAAGGTCAATGACCTGTTCGCGGACCACCTTCGGGTTCGAGCCGAGAACGGTCGGGCCGCCCGCCTGCAGGAAGTCGAAGTACTTGTTGCCGTCAAGGTCGTACAGGTACGCGCCGTCCGCCTTTGTAAAGACCAGCGGGAACGGATAGTTGAACGCAAGGTTGTGCTGCACGCCGCCCGGAATAACCTCCTTGGCCTTGTCGATCATTTCCTTCGACTTGACGCACTTTTTGCCGTAGTATTCCTCCTCGTACTGCTTGAGCACTTCGGGCTTGATGGAATAAATCGGCTTGGAAATGAGCTCGTCGAGCTCCCGGTTGATTGCCGCAGCGTCATGGTACTCGGCAATGGCGAATCTGGTGTCCATAACTCTTCCTCCGTCTTGTTTTGGATTGGGAGACGCCGGCCCGCGGCCGGTGAATCTCGATTCACTTGTATTATACCACAAAAGGCCGTGATGTCAACGCTTTTTTTGTGGAAAAATGTGAACAAAGTGAAAATTGTGCATTTTGCCCGTATAAAATAGTTAATTTTTAACTACTTCGGCGTGTCCTCTCGACTTTTCGCTGCGTTTTCCGTCCGGCGTAGTTAATTTCTAACTATTCTACAGCGTGTTTCCCGAAAAATCCCGAACGCGCAGCGGGCAAAAGACCGGCGCGGCGCACCCGCCGGGCGCGGGCGCGGCATGTAAAATTTTTCTTGAACAACCGATGTATTTATGGTAAAATAGACTATCATGTCCGAAAACCCTTTCGGCAAAGGAGCACACGCTGCATGGATTTGCAAAAGCACCACAAGCCGACCTTTGACAACATCGCGCCGGAAAAGCGGCAGCGCATTTTGGACGCGGCAACGGTGGAATTTTCCCAACACGGCTTTGAAAACGCCAACATGACCGTCATCGCCAAAAAGGCGCAGGTCAGCGTCGGCTCGCTGTACAAGTATTTTGAAAGCAAGCAGGATTTGTTTTTGACCGTCGTGCAGCATTCCATCCGCAGCATGACCGATCTGCTCAACCGTCTGGCCGTCAGCGAGGAGGACATCCTTGTAAAGGTCGAGCGCATTTTGCGCGAAATTCAGCGCACCTCCAAGGAGAGCGCGGTGCTTTTGCGGCTTTACAACGGCATGACCGCCGAGATAAACCCCCGCTTCGCTTCGCAGTTCGCGTACGAAATGGAATCGCTGACCGCGCGCATCTACCGCGTGGCCATTGAGGAGGGCAAAAAGGCGGGCGACATTCGGGAGGACGTGGACGCGCCGTTCGCCGCCTGGCTTTTGGACAACATCTTTATGTCGCTGCAGTTTTCCTACGCGTGCGACTACTACATCGAGCGTTTTCGTATCTACGCGGGGTCGGACATTACCGACCGCGACGATTTCGTGGTCGAGCAGTGCCTGAAATTCGTCAAATCCGCCTTGAAAAAGCAAAACTGACTTGGAGGTCATGCTATGGTAAATCCGGTATATGTGCTTGCTTACGACATCGGCACGACGGGGGTCAAGACCTGCCTGTTTTCCATTGCGGACACCATCGAGCTGCTTGCTTCCGCAAGCGAGGGGTACAACCTGTATGTGCTGCCCGGCGGCGGCGCGGAGCAGGACCCGGACGAATGGTGGGCGGCGATGGTCAAAAGCACCCGCACCGTGATGAAGAAAAGCAAGGTCAACAAAAAGGAGATCGCGGGCATTTCGTTCTGCTCGCAGATGCAGGGGCTTGTGCTCGTCGACAAAGAGGGCAACGCCGTGCGCCGCGCCATGAGCTATATGGACCAGCGCGCGCGTGAGGAGCTGAAAAAGGGCATCGCCTACGGTCCGCAGATTGCCGGGGCGTATATTCCGAAGCTCTTAAAGGCCCTGCAGGTCACGGGCGCCGTGGCCTGCTCGGTAAAGGACCCGGTCTGGAAATACAAATGGGTCGAGGCCAACGAGCCGGAGGTCTTTGCCAAGGTGCACAAGTGGCTCGACGTCAAGGAGTACCTCATCTGCCGCATGACCGGCGAATTCGTCATGACGCCCGACTCGGCGTTCGGCGCGCTGCTGTACGACATCCGCAAGGGCAAAGAGGGCTGGAGCTCTGAAATGTGCAAGCTGTACGGCGTGCAGGAAAAGCATCTGGCCAAAATCGTCCGCAGCACCGACCGCGTCGGCAAGCTGCGTAAGCAGCAGGCGGAGGAGCTCGGGCTTGAAGAGGGCACCGCCGTGTTCGGCGGCGGCGGCGACGCGTCGCTTATCGGCGTGGGCGCGGGCGCAGTGGACCTGGGCGACACGCACATCTATTCGGGCACGTCGGGCTGGGTCTCGACGGTCGTGGACAAGAGCGTTGTGGACGCGAACGCGATGATTGCGGCGATTGTCGGCGCGCGCGAGGGCTATTTCAACTATTTTGCGGAGCTGGAGACGGCCGCGAAGTGCGTCGAGTGGGTCAAGGACCATCTGGCGCTTGACGAAATCGACATTTATCTCGACAAGAGCCACGACTTAAAGCACCACCGCGAGGACCGCGAGGTTGTGTATACGAACCTGTACGATTACATGATGGCGGTTGTGGACACCGTGCCCGCCGGTGCTGGCGGCGTCGTTTTCACCCCGTGGCTGCACGGCAACCGCTGCCCCTTTGAGGACCCGAACGCGCGCGGCATGTTCTTTAACATCAGCCTCGAGACCGGCAAGTCCGAAATGATTCGCGCGGTTGTGGAGGGCGTCTGCTACCACCTGCGCTGGATGCTGGAGACGCAGGAGAAGAAAATCAAGACCTCCAGCGTCGTGCGGTTCGTCGGCGGCGGGGCGTTAAGCGACATCACCTGCCAGATTTTGGCGGACTGCACGGGCAAGACGGTTGAAACCGTCGCAAGCCCGCAAAACATCGGCGCGGTCGGCGCGGCGGCGACCATAGCGGTAGGCACGGGGCTGATTTCCGACCTTGGCGAAGCGAAAAAGCTCATTCCCGCCGCCAAGACGTTCTACCCGAGTCCGGCGAACAAGGCCGTTTACGACCGGAACTTCACCGTCTACAAAAATCTGTACAAGGCGAACAAGGAAAACTTCGCCCTGCTCAACGCGGACGCGTAACCGCCCGCACACAGCAAAAAGAAAGCCCGGCCGGGTGCGTACCCGGCCGGGCTTGTTTTGTATGCTTACGCCGCTTCGAGCGTTGCGCCGACGGCGAAGTGGTCGGAAACGAACGTCCCGTCCACCTGCACGGCGTACACCGTGTGGGAAACCGGCGTGAAGCCCGCGCTGCAGAACACGAAGTCAATCGCCTGTCCCTCGGTCTGCTCGCCCCAGTTGTGGTAGGTCGGCTGGGTATCCTGTTCCGCCGGCTGGGCGTTCGTAAAGCCCGCCGCCTCCAGCGCCTTGCAGGCCGCGCCGTCGCGGTATTCGTTGAAGTCGCCGGTCACGACGACCGGGAAGTTTTCGCCGTAGGCGTCGCGCAGCGCCGCCGCGCGTTCGGCAATGAGCTGCCCGCCCAGCTCCCGCGCGCCCTCGCTGACGTGGTCCAGGTGCGTGTTGAAGTGCGCGTAAGTAAAGCCCGTCTGCTTATTTTTCAGCACGACGTAGGAGCAGACCCGGTTGCAGCCCGCGTCGGGATAGCGCGATTCCGTTTCCGGCGTTTCGGTAAGCCAGAACGTCCCGCTGTCCAAAAGCTCGTACTTGTCCTTGAGATAGAACACGCCGCTCATCTCCGACGTTTTCTCGTTCTTGTCTCCGCCGCGCGGCACGCCGTAGTAGGCGTATGCGGGCAGCGCTTCAGTAAGCTGCGCGGCCCAGTCGCTGTTGATTTCCTGCACGCCCAGCGAGTCGGGCGCAAGCGCGCGAATCTGCTGCACAAACAAGCCGATGCGCTTGCCCGAGGACGTCCCCTTAAAGAAGCTGCCCCACGGCGCGGCCGTGTTGTAGCTTAGGACCGAGACGCGGCTGCCGTTGTCCGCAAGCCGCGCGGCAATCACGGCGTCCGAGCCGGTCGTTTCGCCGCCGCAGCCCGTAAGCGCAAGGCAGAAAAGCGCCCCGCAAAGCAGGATGGCGATGAGTTTCTGTTTCATGCGGTTTCCTCCTTTTGTATATGCCGTAAAACCACCCGCAGCTCCGCCGCATGTCCGGCGGTGTCCGTAGGCGTTTCGAGCACCATGGGCAGCGCGCAAAGCGCCGGGTGCGTAACCACGCGGCACAAAGCGTCCATGCCGATATGACCCTCCCCCAGCAGCGCGTGCCGGTCCTTGCGGCCGCCGCAGGGGTTTAAGCTGTCGTTTAAGTGGATGCACCGCAGGCGGGAAAGCCCCACCTCCCGGTCAAACGCGTCCAGCACGCCGTCGAGGTCCCGCACAATATCGTACCCCGCGTCCCAGACGTGGCAGGTGTCGAAGCACACGCCGACCTTGTCCTGCAGCTCCACACGCTCCAGAATCGCGCGCAGCTCCGAAAACGTCCCGCCGACCTCGCTGCCCTTGCCCGCCATCGTCTCCAAAAGCACGGTGGTCCGCATGTCGGGCGTCAGCAGGCGGTTCAACAGCGCCGCGATGGTCTTGACTGCGTCGCCCGGCGGCTGCTTTAAGCGCGAGCCGGGGTGAAAGTTGTAAAGGTTCCCCGGCAAATGCGCCATGCGCCGCAGGTCGTCCGAAAGCATCTCCGCCGCAAGCGCCCGCACGCGTTCGTCGGGCGAACAGGGGTTGAGCGTATACGGCGCGTGGGCGACAACCGGCGCAAAGCTGTGTTCGCAGAGGAAATCCCGCAGCGCCGCCGCGTCCGCTTCGTCCAGAGGCTTCGCGCCCGCCCCGCGGGGATTGCGCAGGAAGAACTGCATCGTGCGCATTCCGGCAGCCGCGGCCTCCCTGCCCATGTGCAGAAAGCCCTTGGAAAACGAAAGATGCGCGCCGAGCGCATACGCATTTTGCTCCATACTCGTCCTTTCTCAGCCGACGGCGGCGGCCGCAAACATTTTATCGGTCTGCCGGCGAAGCGCGGCGTGCGTCGGCTTTTGCAGCGCCGGGTCTTCCGCCAAAAGCCGCTCGGCGGCGCGCCGGACAGTCAAGAGCAGCTCGCTGTCGCGCAGAAGGTCGGCAAGCCGCAGCGCGGGCAGGCCGTGCTGGCGTTTGCCGAAGAAATCGCCCGGGCCGCGCAGCCGAAAATCCGCGTCGGCGATTTTGAAGCCGTCGGTTGTTTCGCAAAGCACCCGAAAGCGCGTTTTCGCCTCGTCGTTCTGCGCGTCGGACACCAGGATGCAGGTGGACGCCGCTTCGCCGCGCCCGACCCGGCCGCGCAGCTGGTGCAGCTGGGAAAGGCCGAAGCGCTCGGCGTTTTCAATCACCATGACCACGGCGTTCGGCACGTCCACGCCGACCTCGACGACGACGGTCGACACAAGGAGGTCCACCTCCCCCGCCGCAAACGCGCGCATGACCGCGTCCTTTTCCTTCGGCTTCATGCGGCCGTGTAAGAGCCCGAGCCGGCAGTCCCGAAACGCGCCGTTCTGCAGCTTTTCACAGTATTCCCGGGCGGGAACCAGGTCGTTTTCGCCCTCCTCGACCAGCGGGCAGACGATGTAGCCCTGGTACCCTTGCGCGATATGTTTTCTGAGAAAATTGTAAATGCGCGGGCGGTACGACGTGTCCACGCAGTAGGTGTGAACGGGCTTTCTGCCCGGCGGCAGCTCGTCGAGCACGGAGACGTCCAAATCGCCGTAGAGCATCAGCCCGAGCGTGCGCGGGATGGGCGTGGCGGACATGACAAGGACGTGCGGCCGCTCCCCTTTTTCGGCAAGCGACGCGCGCTGGGCAACGCCGAAGCGGTGCTGCTCGTCGGTTACGACAAGCCCCAGGCGCCGAAACCCGACGTCCTCCTGAATGAGCGCGTGCGTCCCGACGGCAAGGCTTGCTTCGCCGCTTTGCAGCGCCGCCTTTGCCGCGCGTTTTTCCGCCGCGCTAAGAGAGCCGGTCAACAGGACCGTGCGCACGTTCGTCCCCTCGAAAAATTTGGAAAACGTCCGGAAATGCTGTTCGGCAAGCACCTCGGTCGGCGCCATGACCGCCGCCTGCATGCCGTTTTGGGCGGCCGTATAGACAAGCGCCGCCGCCACGGCGGTTTTGCCGGACCCCACGTCGCCCTGCAAAAGCCGGTTCATCGGCTTGCCCGAGCGCATATCTCCGACCGCCTCGCGCACGCTGCGCGCCTGGGCGTTCGTCAGCGTAAAGGGCAGGCGCGAGAGGAATTCCGCGGTGGCGTCGGTTTTCAGGACGCAGCCCGTTTCTGCGGTGTGCGTGCGGGTGCGCATCTGCAAAAGCCCGAGCTGCAAGAGGAAAAGCTCGTCGAAAATCAGCCGCCGCCGCGCAGTTTCCAGCTCGTCGTTGGTTTTCGGGAAATGGATGCCGCGCACGGCCTCGTCCAGCGTGCAAAGGCCGTTTTGCGTCCGCACCGCCTCCGGCAGGAAATCCGGCAAGGGCGCGTCGAGCGCGTCGAGCGCGTTTTGGACGCAGCGTTCAATCGTTCGGGAGGGCAGCGCCGCGCTGGACGGGTAAATGGGACGGATGCGGTGGGCGCTTTGCGGCTTTTGGAAAAGCGGCGACGGCATTTCGCGCGCGCCGTACCGGTTGCAGGCCGCCTTGCCGAAGAAAAGGTATTCCTCGCCCTCTTTGAGCTGGTCGCGGACGTATTTGTTGTTGAAAAAGGTCAGGTTCAAAAGCCCCGCCCCGTCGGTGACGGTGGTCTTGTACAGCTGCAGGCCGCCCGGCACGCGGACACAGTCGACCCTGTGGCAGACGGTGGCGCGCACGCACGCGTATTCGT
Organism: uncultured Eubacteriales bacterium; assembly: GCA_949299505.1. Lineage (GTDB taxonomy): Bacteria > Bacillota > Clostridia > Oscillospirales > Acutalibacteraceae > Fimenecus. Next base: position 18,954 of record CASGAS010000023.1, on the reverse strand, counting down.
TTTCCGGCAGCGCGCGGATGGGGACGATGCGGCTCCAATCCTCGTACGCGCGCGGATAATAGCGCAGAAGGGCGCCGACCGTCGGCACCGAAAGCTTCAAAAACGCCTCGGCACGCGCCGGACCGACACCCTTGACATATTGGATCGGTGCATTCAGCTGCATACGCCCGCCCCCGTCAGGATTCCACGGAAACCAGGAAATAATAGACCGGCTGCCCGCCGTCGACGACGTTCAGCTCCGCCGACGGGAAACGCGCCTGCAGCCGTTCGGCAAGTGCGTTCGCCTGCTCGGCCGTCGCGTCGGCGCCGTAATACACGGTCAAAAGGTCGCCGCCCGTCTTTTTGACGACCCGCCGGGCGACGCGGTAGGCGACCTCCGCAAGGTCGTCGCCCACCAGGGTGATTTTGCCGTCCTCCATGCCGAGCAGCTGCCCCTTTCGGATGTGCTCCCCGCGCATTTCGCTGTCGCGCGCGGCAAAGGTGACCTGCGCGGTGTGGACGCCCTCGGCCGCCTTCATCATTTGCAGGTGGTTCTGCTCCGGGTCGCTTGTCTCGTCAAAGCTGAGCATGGCGGTCACGCCCTGCGGGACGTTGCGCGTCGCCAGGACGTGCACGCCCCGGTCGGCCAGGCGCACGCACTGCTCGGCCGCCATAATGACGTTTTTGTTGTTGGGCAGCACGAACACATGCCGCGCGGGCGTAGCCAAAACGGCGTTCAAAATATCGTCGGTGCTCGGGTTCATCGTCTGTCCGCCCGAAACGACGCGGTCCGCGCCCAGGTCGTAAAAGAGCTGGGTAAGCCCCGCCCCGGCCGCCACGGCGACAAAGCCGTATTCCTTTTCGGGTTCCGCGCGCTGCGGCGCTTGCGCGGGCGCGGGCGTTTGGACCGTCTGCGGCGCCTGCTCGGTCTTTTGCCGGCGGACGGCCGCCTCGGTGAGCTCGCCGCAGGCCAGCACCGCCGAAAGCAGCGCGTCGGGCGCGTCGACCTCGGCGTCAACGGTGCGCGACAGCCCCTTTTCGCTCACGCGGCCGCCCGTCGCCTCCGTCTCCAAAAACGCGCGCAGCGCCTGCATGGCCGCTTCGGCGTTCTGCGCCGGCGTAAAAGAGAGGGTGCAGCGGTAGCGCCGCGCCGGACCTTTCGGCGCAGCGGGCTTAGCGCCGTCCGCTTCGCTTTCAATTCCCGCGCCGCCGCAGAGCACGACGCGCATGCCCTCCAGCAGATACAAAAAGCCCTGCCCGCCGGCGTCCACCACGCCCGCTTCCTTGAGCACCGGCAAAAGCTCCGGCGTTTCGGAAAGCGCCGCCCCCGCCGCCTCGCACAGCACGGCGGCAGTCTTTTTTTCGTCGGACTCGTCCGCCTGCACGGCGGCCTCGGCCGCTTTGCGCGCCACGGTCAGAATGGTGCCCTCCGTGGGCTTCATAACCGCCTTATACGCCGCCGCCTGCCCCGCCGAAAACGCGGCGGCAAGCTGCCGGCCGTCCGCCGTCTCCAGCCCCTTGAAGCTTTTCGAGACGCCGCGGAAAATCAGCGACAAAATGACCCCCGAATTGCCGCGCGCCCCCCGCAGCAGCGCGCCGGCCGCTTTTTTGGCGACCTCGCAAAGCGGCGCGCTGTCCGGCAAAACGCGCAGCTCGCCCACGGCGGCCGCGCAGGTCTGCGACATATTCGAGCCCGTATCGCCGTCCGGCACGGGGAAGACGTTGAGCGCGTCGACCTCGGCGCGGTGGTTTTGCAGGTTGTTCGCCCCGGAAATGAGGGCGTTTTTGAATAGCTGTCCGGTGATCAAAGTAACACTCCTATTTTGCCATGCCGTCCACGAACACGTTGACCTTTTTAACCGTCAGACCCGTCGCGGTCTCGACCGTATAGCGGACCTTGTTCGTGATGCTGTCCGCAATGGCGGCGATGTTGACCCCGTAGGTCACAAGGATGTGCAGGCTGATGTTGAGCTCCCCGCCCTCCGTCACGACGCGCACGCCCTGGTCAAGGTACTTGCGCCGGCGGAAGAAAAAGGCGCGCAGCCCCTGCGAAGCGCCGCTGTTCGCCATGCCCGCCACGCCGAAGCAGGCGGTCACGGTGTGCCCGATGAGGTCGGAAAAGTAGCTGTCCTGGATTTCGATTTTCCCGAGATGGTTTTCGATACGGATCATCGCGTACTCCTTTTTGCTTTACGCTTCAAACGCCGCGGCGACCGAAATGCCGGCAAAGTCCGGCGCATAGATGTCCGAAAGCGTCATCGTCGCGCCGCTCGAGATGGTGACGCTGTCTCCCTCGCCCCACCAGACGTAGCTGCCGTCGTTGGAAAGCTCCAGCTCGTTGTTGCCCGACGTGCAGTAGAGCGTCAGCGTCTTTTCACTGAAGTAGTTCCAGCTTTGCGTGTTGCGGAAATAGGCGACGCCCCGGTCCTCGCCGTTGAGGCGGACGCGCGCGTAGCGGTCGATTTGCTGCGGGTTATAGTCGTGGCTGCCGAAGCACTGGTCGTTGGCGTAGGCAAGCGTGATGCGGTACCAGCCCGAGCGCGGCACGTTGAAGCCGAACGTCGCGCTGTTTTCGCCGACCGCGCCGCGCGCAAGATTGCCGACGTGGAAGCCCGTGGGCGACAGCGGATTTTCGACAAGCGAAGCCGTACCCGAAAGCGTGACGCTCCCGGCGTTTGCGGGAACGCCCTGCGCGGCGCGCGCAAGGTCCTTTTGCAGAGTGATGTGCGCGGGCGGCGTCGCGGTGTCGAACGCGATGTAGTTGACGCCCTTGCGCAGGTACACCGTCGCGCTGCCCTGCAAATCCATATCGCCGACGTGCGTGCCGTCGAGATAGACGGCCGCTTCGCCCGCCGCGTCGGTCGTCAGGCGGTAGTAGCCGCCCGTTTCGGTGACCAGCATGAATTTGCGAAAGCCCTCTTTTGTGACGGTGCGTTCGGCCGTAAGCGCAATTTCCCGCGCGAGATAGTCTTCCACGGTCTGCGCCGCGGTATCCACGGCAGTCAGGCGCATGAAGTCAAGCCCGACGTCGTAAAGCTCGAGCTTTTTCCCGTCGCAGGAGGCGACGGTCGTCTCAATCGTATACGCCCCGGCCGGGAGGTATTTGTAGGTCGTCGCCATGTCCATATAGGCGACGGTGTAGGTGTTTTCAAGCCGCAGCGTCGTATAGTCGTCCGCGCCGTTCCAGCGGATGGTCATTTCGGCGGGCGCGCGGTCGCCGTTTGCGGCCTTGAGCTGGTTGCTGTAGACGAAATCGCACTTGTAGACGCCCGAAACGGGAATGGTGACGTTGTAGGTTACCTTGACCGAATCAAAGGTCGCGTCGGTATCCAGCACGCCGGCCGTCGGATGTCCGCCGATGCGCGCGCCGCTCGTGCAGTAGCTGCCGCCGGATTTCGCGTAGCTCGTGTAGTTGCTGTTCCACCGGTCGTCGCCGACCGCCTTGGACGTCGGCATGGGAATCAGGTTCTCGCCGGAGGAGACCTCCACCTGAATCGGCGCGACCGGGTTTTCGTACGCCGCGCCGCCGGTCGCCTTGGTCAGCGTGATTTTATATGCGCCGGAGGTCGTCACGCCGTCCTGCCAGGTGACCGACCCGTCCGTCACGGGCACGTCGCCGTCGAACAGCACCACGGGCTCTAGACACTCGCCGGTCAGACCGACAAAGTCCACCGACTCCACGCGCATATGCACCTGCGCCTGCCCCGGGAAGGCGGCCCCGAGGTTCTGCACCGTCACGCGGGTCTCGGCGCCCTCGCTGTCCGCGCCCGCGTAAATGACGTCGAGCGCCCCGTCCGCTTCGTCAAACGCCGCGACGCCGCGCAGCACGTTGCCGTTGGAGGAGGTAAGGGCGAGCTCGTCGCCGAGCATTTCATTGTACCACTTATAGACCCACCAGTCGGCGTTCGGGGAGTTGTAGTCGCCGGTTAAGTCGTTCATGTTGTTCGCCGTGCGCCAGTACGCGCGGCAGCCGGCGGCGTCCGCCGCCTCAAAGACGCTGATCCACTGCATGGAATTTGACGGCATGGAGTTGCTCGTCTTGGCGCCGTATTCGGTAATGCAGACCTCGATGGGCGAAATGCCCAGCGCCTGCTCGAGCGCGCGGTACTGCGCGTAATGCCCCGTAAAGCTGTTGGGGCCCCGGTCGATTTCGGCAAGCTCGTGCCAGGAGACGACGTCCGGCAGGCAGCCGTTGTCGCGGCAGAAAGTCATGAACGTCTCCATCTGGTCCGCGTTGTTGTCCGTATACCCCTGGAAGTTCGGCCCGCCGACCTTCGCCTCGGGGTTCACCGACTTGATGATTTGATAGCTCGTCAAAAACGCCTCGTTGTACTCCGCCGAGAAGTTCCCTTTTGAAAACCACTCGGTGTTCACCCCGCCGCCGTCCGGCTCGTTGAAGGGGTAGTAGACAATCCGGCTGCGGTATTCGGGGGCGACGGCGTTGTTGATGTCCGTCACGACCTCTTTTAGCATCTCGTAATACGCGGACAGACCTCCGGCGGGCGGCTGGTAGTACCAGGTGTCAATCTTGTCCTGGCAATAGACCTGCAAATATTCCCCGCCGGCCGCGAAGAACGTCTCGTAGACCTGCGTGATGTCGCCCATCGGGTGCTGCAGGCCCGCCTTGGGCTTGGCGACCGCGGTATAGACGCCAATCGCCGACAGCGTGTTTTCGCTGGGCACGTCGGGCTCGGCAAAGCCGTAGAGGAAGCCCGCCGCCTTGTGCGTCATCTGCCCGGTGACGCTGCCCGCGTCCACCGTCAGCGTCTGCGCTGCGTTCGGGTCGAGCACGCCGTCCCCCGGCGTACCGGAACCGGTTCCGAGGCCCAAAATGCCAAGCAGCGCCGAAACCAGAACTGAGATCATGCGAAATACCGTTTGCATAAGCGGTACCGCCTTTCCATAAAAGTTGGGGTCTCCTTATTTTTCCGCTTCGGCTGCGCGCCAAAGCGTAATGTCGCCGTACAGAGAATAGGCCGCCGTGGAAAAATCGGGCTGCACGCGCGCGTTGTAGGCGGCAAGCCCCGCGCGGTAGCAAAGCGGCACAAAGGGCATGTCGTCCAAAAACGCCTCCGAAAAAGCGGCGGCGTCCATCTGCCCCGCGCAAAACGACGCGTACGCCGCAACGACCGGCAGGGCCTGGTCAATGCCCCGGCTCGCCGCGCCCGACGCCGTGAAAAACGGCGACAGGCTCAGGTTTTCGCCGAGCTTTATCTCGCCGAGATACAGCGTGAAATCCCCGGCCGCGATGCGGGAGAGGTACTCGTCCCGCGGGACGCTTTCGACCGTCACGGAAAAGCCCGCTTCGTTCAGCGACGACGCAATGGCGTACGCCGCGGCGGTGCGGAAGTTGTTTTCGGAATTGACAAGCAGCGTCAGCGCAAGGGTCGCCGCGCCGTTTGTCCGCACGCCGTTCGCGTCAAAACGGTTAAAGCCGAGCCGCGAAAGGATGTCGGCGGCAAGCGCCGTGTCCGCCTTGCGCGCCGTCGTAAGCCCGTTTGCCCGGCAAAACGCCGGGTGGAACGGCAGCGCCGTGCTTTCGGCGCAGCCGCGGTAGGCGGAAGCGGCAAGGGCTTCGCAGTCCACCGCATAGTAAAGCGCCGTGCGCACGCCCGCCGACTGCAAAACGCCGGTCCCGTTTATGCCGAGATACACAAGGCTGTTCATCGTCACAAAGGTCGTCTGCCCGGCCGGGCGCGTATAGACGCCGCTTGCAAAGTCGTCGTACAGATAGCTGATGTTGCCGATTTCCAGCGCGTTGGCAAGATAATCGTCGTCGCGCACCGCATAAAGCGAAACCGACGCGGCCGACGCGGCTTTGTCGCAGGCGGGGTTGTCCGCAAGCGTGCCGTCCGCCGAAAGGACGAACACGCCCGTCCCGGCCGGAACGCTGTCGGCGCTGTCCGCCGTGCCGCTTCGGACGATGGGGAACGTCAGCAGGTTTACCGCATAGACGTCGGGCGACGCCAGGGTGAAGACCACCCGGCCGCCCGCGCTGCGCGCGCCGGTCAGGTTGGCAAGCCGCGACGCGTACCAGTCGCTTGCCTTGGCGCGCTCAAAGGAATACACCACGTCGGCCGCCGAGACCGCCGTGCCGTCCGGGAAGCGCCCGGTCCCCAGCGTGACGGTGAGCGTCGTCCCGTCGTTTTGCGCGTCGGCAGCCAGCACGGGCTTCGCCGCATATTCCGCGCTGACGCGGTACAGCGGCTCGCAGTAAAGGTCGCAAAGCCCCCGGTTCACGGCGGAAACCGCAAAGTAGGGGTTCAAAGAATCGTTGGGATAATACGGCAGCGTCAGGGAAAACGCCGCGCCCGCCGCCGCGCCGCCGTCCTGCCCGTCCTCACTGGGCGTATCCGCGCCCGTGTCGGCGCAGGCGCTGCACAGAAGCAAAACCGCCAGCAGCAGGCAGAGCGTCCGGGTTATTTTGCCGCGCATGTCGCACCTCCCGCGCCTTCTTCGCAAAGGGAAACGCGCTGCACAAAGCGCGCGCGACCGGTCGTTTTTTCGACCCGGACAAGCAGCCCCTGCAAAACGCAGGGCCCGTCCGGATTTTGGAACCGCACCGGCAGGTGGGTGCGCAGCTTTTCAATCGCAAGCGCCGGCTCTATACCGAGCACGGAGCGCGCCGGACCCGTCATGCCAAGGTCGGTCATGTACGCCGTGCCGCCCTCCAAAATCTGCTCGTCGGCGGTTTGGACGTGCGTGTGCGTGCCCACAAGCGCCGCCGCGCGGCCGTCCAGGTAAAAGCCCAGCGCGCGCTTTTCCGCGGTCGCTTCGGCGTGGAAGTCGACGACGGTGAAATGCGCCTCGTCCCGCAGCGATGCCAGCGCGCGGTCGGCCGCGTCAAACGGGCTTTCGAGCGGCTCGAGATACGCCGTTCCCAAAAGGCTCACAACGCCGACGCGCACGCTGCCCTTGTCCACCACGCAATAGCCGCGGCCGGGCGCGGCCGGGCCGTAGTTTTCGGGGCGCAGGCAGCACGGCGACGCGTCGAGATAGTCGTAAATTTCGCGGCGGCGGAACGTGTGGTTGCCGCCGGTCAGGCAGTCCGCCCCCGCCGCAAACAGCGCTTCGGCGGCCGAACGCGTCAGGCCGTTGCCCTGCGCCGCATTTTCGCCGTTGACCACGCACACGTCCACGCCGTATTCTTTTTTGAGCTTCGGCAGCAGCTTTGTCAGCGCGCGGCACCCCGCGTCGCCCACAACGTCGCCGACGAACAAAAGCGTGCAAAGCGGACCGTCCATGGTCTCTCCTTTCGGCTGAAAAGACGCGCGCCCTGACCCACAGCGGAATCAGGGCGGCGAAACGGTTTATTTTGCGTAGTCGATGGCCCGGTTCTCGCGGATGATATGGACCTTGATCTGGCCGGGGTATTCGAGCTCTTCCTCGATTTTTTTCACGACGTCGCGCGCAACAATGGCCATCTGGTCGTCGGAGATGACGTCCGGCTTGACCATGATGCGGACCTCTCTGCCCGCCTGGATGGCAAAGGATTTTTCCACGCCCTCAAAGGAAGTTGCGATCTCCTCCAGCTTTTCAAGGCGCTTGATATAATTCTGCACATTTTCGCGCCGGGCGCCGGGCCGCGCCGCGGAAATGGCGTCCGCCGCCTGCACAAGGCACGCGACGACGGTTTTCGCTTCGATGTCGCCGTGGTGGGCGGCAATGGCGTGCACGACCTGGTCGTTTTCCCGGTATTTCTTCGCGTATTCCACGCCAAGGTCAATGTGCGACCCTTCAAAGTCGCGGTCGAGCGCCTTGCCGATGTCATGCAGCAGGCCGGCGCGCTTGGCCGTTTTGGCGTCCGCGCCGATTTCCGCCGCCATCAGCCCGGCAATCTGGGAGACCTCGAGAGAGTGATTGAGGACGTTCTGGCCGTAGCTCGTGCGGTAGCGAAGCCGCCCCAAAAGCTTGACAAGCTCGGGGTGCACGTTGCCCACGCCCGCGTCAATGACGGCGCGCTCGCCGGTCTGGCGGATGGTCTGCTCGACCTCGCGCCGGGATTTTTCATACATTTCCTCAATGCGCGCGGGGTGAATGCGCCCGTCGGCAATGAGCTTTTCCAGCGTCAGGCGCGCAATCTCGCGGCGCACCGGTTCAAAGCAGGAGACGGTAATCGCCTCGGGCGTGTCGTCGATGATGAGATCGACGCCGGTAATCGTTTCGAGCGTGCGGATGTTGCGGCCCTCGCGCCCGATGATGCGGCCCTTCATTTCGTCGTTCGGCAAATTGACGACAGAGACCGTTGCCTCGGAGGCCTGGTCCGCCGCGCAGCGCTGAATCGCCGTGGAAATAATTTCGCGCGCAAGCTCGTCGGCCTCGTCCTTGGTGCGCTGTTCGTAATCCAGGATGCGCACCGCCTTATCGTGCGTAAGCTCTTCGTCCAGCTTTTCAAGCAGCATGGTTTTCGCCTGCTCCTTGGTCAGCGAAGAAATCCGCTCGAGCGTGTCGAGCTGCCCGCGTTTGAGCTGCTCGACCTCGGCAAGCTTTTCGTCCGCCTGCTTGAGCTTATCGTTTAAGGCCTCTTCCTTCTTTTCCATCGCGTCCGACTTTTTGTCGAGCGATTCTTCCTTTTGGATCAATCGTCTTTCCTGCCGCTGGACTTCGGCGCGGCGTTCGCGGGTCTCTTTTTCCGCTTCGGCAATCAGCCGGTGCGCCTCGTCCTTGGCCTCCAAAATGGTCTCCTTACGCTTGTTTTCAGCGGTCTGGACGGCGTTGTTGACGATGCGCGCGGCCTCCTCGGTTGCGGAGCCAATGGCGGATTCCGCGACCTTTTTGCGGTGCAGCCCGCCGAGCACAAAGCCCAGGACGCCGAAAACAACCGCCGCACAAACGGCAGAGATCACTGCAATGAGTACAGGATTCAAAAAGAACGACACCTCCCTTTCCTTTTGGTTTTCCGGTTCTTGAAAGCATAGTTTTCGCAGAGAAAACAGAACTGAATTTGCGGATAACGCACCATGATCGCAAGATAATGCATTATCTAAGTTATTGTATACTGTTTGCGGGCGGATGTCAAGAAAAAGAGACCGCGCGTCCGCTTTTTTCAAATCGGTTTGCGGCAAACTTCCCAAAAATTTTCCGGCGGGCCGTTTTGGGGCGCACGAAAATTCGGATTTTTGTTAAATCTTTGTAAACCGGATTGACCGCGGTATGGAAATCGTGGTTAAATAGGCGTGTAAGCTGGGTTGATAGGGACTTTCGCAGGCACGCGGAAAAGGAGCGAAAAATGGATAAGCAAACCGCAAAAGCGCGCGTTACGGCGTTTACCGAAAAGCACCGGGAAATCTGGAAATTCATCAAATTCACCTTTACGGGCGTGAGCACCTCGGTGCTCGAGATGGCGGTGTTCGCCCTGCTGCAATACGTTGTGTTCGCCTCGCTGCGCGAAGCGCCGGTCGGCGACAGCGCGCTGCTTTCGTTTTTGGGCATTGAATACAAGGGGTACATGTACTCCTACTTCATTTCGGCGACCATCGGCTATGCGGCGGCGTTCATCATGAACCGCAAGCTGACCTTCAAGGCCGACGCGAACCCCGTTTTGTCAAGCGTGCTGTATATCATCATGGTCGTCTGCACCATTTTGTTCAACACCTGGCTCGGGTCGTTCCTCGGCTCGTGGGTCACCGACAACGGCTGGAACAACTTCTGGGTCGACATGCTCGTCAAGCTCATCGTCATGACCGTGCCCACCCTTTGGACCTATCCGCTCAACCGCTTCGTCATCCACCGCAAAAAGAAAGACGATTCCGACAAGGAGGCGTAAGGCTTGCCCGAAACGCAAATGGACACCGCGCAGAAGCCGCGCTTTACCGAACGCCACCCCGAATGGTGGAAATTCATCAAATTCAACCTCTGCATCGTCGTCACGACGGCGCTCGACGTGGGCATTTACCTGTTCCTGCTCTACTATGTGTTCGACGGCCTGAACGCCGTGCCCGTCGCCGACAACGCGCTTTTGCGCGTTTTGCGCATCGAGTACCAGGGGTACCTGTACGCCTACGCCATTTCGACGACCGTCGGCTATGTCGCGGCGTACCTCATCAACCGCAAGCTGACCTTTCACTCCGACTGCAACGCCGCGCTTTCGAGCGTGCTGTACGTCATCATGGTCGCGGGGACCATTTTGTTCGACTCATGGCTGGGCGGCGTGGTCGGCACCGTTATGCAGAACCACGGCTGGAGCACCCCGCTTACGGAAATCCTCGCCAAATGCGTCATCATCAACGTCCCGACCATCTGGACCTACCCGCTGGAGCGCTTTGTAATTCAGCGGCAGAGAAAGAAGGCGTAGCGCATGGATATCCGAATGTTTGCAACCGACTTGGACGGCACGCTGCTGAATTCCAACGGCGTCGTAAGCCGCCGCAACTTCGCCGCCATGCGCCGCGCATGCCTGGACGGCTGCTTTGTCGTGCCCACAACGGGCCGCAGCTTTTTTGAAATGCCCGCCGCACTGCGCGAAGCGCGCGGCTGCTTTACGCACTGCATCTGCTCGGACGGCGCCGCCATTTACAACGGCCGGGGCGACCTTTTGTGGAAAACCGTCTTTTCACCCGACGCGGTCCGGCACATTCTGGCGGTTCTCGAGTCCTACGACGTGCTGCCGGAATTTTATGTGCACGGCATCCCCTTTGCCCCGCAGGACAAGCTCAACGCCGCCGCCTACCGCCATTACCGCATTGAGCCCGACTACGACGCGGTGATGGACGAAACGCGCCGCGGGTTTACGGACATGGACGCGTTTCTGGCGGAATATATTGGAGAAATGGAGATTCTCAACGTCTTTTTCGCCAACGAAGCGGAACGCACCGAAGCGTTCTCGCGCCTGGCGTACAGCGGCGTTGCGGAGCTGACGACCTCGATGCAAAGCAACCTCGAGATTTTGCAGCCCGGCATCCACAAGGGCTCGGGGCTGCAGCGGCTTTGCAAAATGCTGGGAATTTCGACCAAGCAGGTGCTCGCCGTCGGCGATAGCCGCAACGACCTGACCATGTTCCGCACCGTGGGCGTGGGGCTGGCCGTCTCGGGCGCCTGCAACGAATTAAAAGAGCGCGCCACGGCGGTCATCTGCTCCAACGACGCGCACACGTTCGCCTATGCCTATTCGCACTATCGGCCGCAGGCCGAAGCGCAGCAAGCCAAGGAGGGTTCCGTATGGACAAGACGGCGCCGGTCGGTCAGATCTGCTTTTTGAACACGGGGATGTCCGACTGCATTCTGTTGGAGAGCGGCGGGCATTACGCGCTTATCGACGCGGCGGAGGACACCGACAACCCGAAGCACAAGCCCTACCTCAATTACCGCGGCTATGAGCAGGCGGTCGTCGATTTCCTTTTGCGCCGCTGCCGGGGCGAAGACGGCCGCGTGACGCTCGATTTCGTGCTGGGCACGCACGCCCATTCCGACCACCTCGGCGGGTTCGACACCGTGGCGCTGTGCGAGGACATCGACATCAAGCAGGCGTACCTGCGCCCTTACGACGCCCGGCGGGTCTTTCTGATGGAGCGCGCCTTCTGGGACAACCAGGAGGTCTACGACCAGACCGTCGCGGCGTTTCGCGCGCGCGGCGTGCCCGTTTGCAGTGAATTCGACGGCAAGCGCATTGCGCTCGGCAATATGGCGCTGACCTTTTTCTACTGCGGCACGCACAACCGTCTGCCGCTTGCTTACGGCGAAAACGTCCAAAGCGTTGTGACGCTTGTGGAGGCGGGCGGCGCGCGGGCGGCGCTCGTCGGCGACATGAACTTCAAGTCCGGCGACGAGCAGCGTCTGGCGCCGAAAATCGGCAAGGTTGACCTTTTGAAGGTCGGGCACCACGGCACGGTCGGCTCGACCTCCGTTAAGCTCCTGCGGGCGCTGCGCCCGGACGTGGCGGTCATTACGAACAAGCGGTCGGGCGTGTTTCCCGACGTGTGGTCGACGGGGATTATGGGCTGACGGCCGCAAAAAGCCGAACAGACCCGGCCGGGTGCGTCCCGCCGGGTCTTTCTTTTGATATAGGGCGCCCGCGCCGATAAGCCGCGCAAGCCATAGGCGCGTTACGCCGTTTTTTCGCCGCCCGAGACGGCCCGCCGCCTTAGGGCGGCCAGCGCCGCCCCCGCCGCGGGCAGAAGCGCCGACAGCAGCACCGCCAGCAGCGTCGTGTTCAGAAACCGCGTGACAAAGTCGTACAGCGACAACAGGCTGATGTTGACGCGGTCCGCGGCGCCCAGGGCCAGCGCCGCCCCCGGCGCCGCCGCAAGCATCAGCGCCGCGCCCGAAAGCGCGTAGATAAAGAACCGCCGCCAGTCCTCCGCTTTGTGGAAAAACAGCCGCAAAAGCACGCAGCAGACCCCCGAAAGCAGCGCCAGCGCCCCCGCCGCATACAGCGCGTACGGCCGGTACTGCGCAAGCAGCCGCGACGCCGCTGCAAAGTGGGAGGCGGAAAAAATCGCCGCGTAGGCCTCGTACAGCGCGCAAAGCTCCGCCGCGATGGTGCGCAGGTTTTCGTTGACTGTTTCGTCAAGCGCAAAGCCCTGCTGCTCGGCGTACGTCTGCAGCCGGGCGAACAGCTCGTTTTCCAGCGTCTCGGCGGCGGCCGGGTCGCGTTCCACGCTGCCCGCATAAAACGCGCGCACCACGTCCGAAGCGTCGGCCGTAACGCGCGCCGGCGTAATGACCGACGCAAACACGCCGTCAAAAAAGCTTTCGTCGATGTTGCAGGCGTTGCCGTAGGAGACAAATTCCTCGCGCAGCTCCTCGCACAGCGCCGTGGAAAACTGCGACCGCGCCAGCACGCGCACCGCAAAGGCGGGGTTCAGCGCCGTCGCCGACAGCGTCAGGCACAAAACGGTCAGCGCAAGGCAGAGCGACAAAAGGAACGACACAAGCGTGCAGAGAAGGGACCGCACGGTCCCGGCTGATTTCGGCATCCGGCGTCCTCCTTATTCGTACAAATCGACGCTCGGCCCCGAAACCTTTTCGCAAAAGGCGAAAAAGCGGTACGGCGTCGAAGCGATGGTGTCGTTCGGGTAGCAGGTGTACAAAAGCAGGATTTCCTGATAGCCGTTAAGCTCCTGGGCATAGCCCGCGCGGTCCGTATTCTCGATAATATCCGTGCGGTAAACGCGGTAGACGAACGACCCGTAGGTGGTGTCGAGCTGTACAAGCGCGCCGGTCTGCACATATTGCAGCGTGTGGAAATACGTGTTGTTGTGCGCGCCGACCAGCACGCCGCGCCCGCAGCCGGGGATGTGGCTGTACAGCGACATGCACGCGCCGCGCTTGAGAAGCGACGTGCTGTCGCCGTAGATGAGGTCCGCGTCAATCTCGGTCCCCTCCACGGTGATGTGGCCGAACGCTTCGCCGTAGACCGGAAAGGTAAAGTCGTCCCAGTTAAGCGTGCCGGACGTGCGGCCGGTGGTGCCATTGAAAATGCTGTCCGCCCCGGGTTCTTCAATGGTCTTGACGTTGGCGCCCGAAAACGCCAGCTCGTAAATCGTCACCAGGGGGTCAAGGATCGGCGTCAGGCAGGCAAACAGGACAAGGTAGCCGCTCAGGAAAAAAACGACCGGAAGCAGCAAAAACCACTTCCGGTACCGTTTGGTTTGCCGATCGTGTTCGGGCTTAGTCTTCATGCGCCTTGCGCAGCCGCTTCACACTCACGCCCGCCACGCAGAGGACCGCAAGGGCGGCCGCGCCGCAAACTGCAGCGGCGGTGTAGTCCGCGCCCGTCTTGGTAATGGCGGGGTGCAGCTCAGCAACGACCTTGCCGTTCGCATCCGTGATAATCAGAAGGCCGTGGTCCGCGTCGGAAAGAGAGCCCTTCGTCGAAACCGAATAGCCCACAACGCCAAGCGCCCGGTTCGCATAGTCCAAAAGCGCCTTGGTCGAGCCGGTCTTCGAGATGTCCTCAATCTCAGTGAGGCCCTTCGCCTTAACAAAGGCCAGCGCCTCGTCTAAGACGTCCATGATCTCGTTGTACTGCGCCTCGGTCAAATCGACCGTCGTCAGCACGTTTTCGAGCATCGTGGTGAACTCCGGGCCGGCCGTAATCGTAACGCCGTCGACGACGTACGCGGTCTCCACATAGTCCATCAGCTTCTTTTCGTACTCGTTGATTCCCGACGCAAACGCCGGAACCATGGAGACGACCAGCAGGACGGCAGCGACCAACAGACATGCCAGTTTTTTCATGGTAAACACGCTCCATTTTTCCGTAATTTCCGTATCAAGCGCCGCAAAGGCGCCCCCCTACAGAATCAATTATATGGTACTGCTTTTACCCTGTTTTGTCAACCCATATTTTTTCGTCAATTTTTTCCACCTTTCTGTTGACAATAATGCACAAAAAAGGTAGGATTCTCTTAAGCTGCCGAGAACCATATTGGGTTCGATTCCCGGCAGCTTGCCCGGAAAATCCACGTTGCATTCCGGGCGGCCGGTTCGTAACCATCCCGGCCGGCGGCAACGCCGAATCAAAACTACGGAGGTTTTTCCATGCAGAACAAAAACGTCAAATTCTTGGTCCAGGGCGCGGTGATTGCCGCCATGTACGCGGCGCTGACCTATCTTGCAAGCGCGGTCAACCTCGCCTACGGCGGGGTGCAGTTCCGCTTTTCCGAAGCGCTCACGGTGCTCGCCGCCTTTACGCCCGCCGCCATCCCCGGCCTTACCATCGGCTGCTTTCTGGGCAACCTTGGCAGCCCCTACGGCATGCTGGACATTCTTTGCGGGACGCTCGCGACGCTGCTCGCCGCCCTTTGCGCCTACGCCGCGCGGAAAATCACGCTGAAAAAGCTTCCGCTGCTCTCGATGTTCTTCCCGGTGCTCTTTAACGGCCTGATCGTCGGCGCCGAAGTCGCCGCTTTCCTGCCGGAGGGCTTCACCGTATACGGCTACTTTGCAAACGCCCTGTGGGTCGCCATCGGGGAGCTGGTCGTCTGCTACGCCGGCGGCGTGCCGCTGGTCCTGGCCATAGAAAGAACCGGACTGAAAAAGTATTTGCAGTAAATAAAGCCAAAACCGCCGGGTTCCTGCGCCCGGCGGTTTTTTATTTGTCGAACACCCTTTGCTGTCGGGTTCGGCGCTTATCCTTTTTCCTGCTCCCCGGCCAGCCGGTCGCGCGCCTCCAGCACGTCGCGCATGCACAGCACCGTCGTCAAAAAGGACAGCACGGCGATCGCCGCCGAAAGCAGCGCCCGCGCCGTGCGCAAAGCCCCGTGTTTGCTCATTTTGTCTCCCTCCCCTTCTCCGCCTGCTTTTCCCGCGCTTCGCGGGCAAGCGCCTGCACCTCGGCTTTGGAAAACACATACGTCTTGTTGCAGAAATTGCAGGTCACGCGCGTCTCTTCATCCCCGGCCATTTCCTCCAGCGCCGCAAGCCCCGTCGCGCGCAGGGCGTTTTTCGTCCGCTCGTGCGAACAGGTGCAGCGGTAGCCGACCGACGCGCTGTCGAGCGTCTCCAGCGTAAAGTCCGGCATCGCCGCGCGGCAAATCGCTTCGGGCGTCATGCCTTCGAACAGCATCGTCGTAATCGGGCGAATCTGTCCGGCGCAGCGCTCCACACGGTCTATCACGCTGTCGTCCGCCGTCGGCAAAAGCTGCACAAGCAGCCCGCCGGCGCACAGGACGCCCTCGCTTTCCGGGTCCACCAGCACGCCCAGCGCGCAGACGGTCGGAATCTGTTCGCTGGCCGCATAATACGCGGTCACGTCCTCGGCGATTTCGCCGGACACAAGCGGAACCTGCCCGACATACGGCTCGCCGAAGCCCAAATCGCGCACGACCGTAAGCGTGCCCGTTTTGCCGACCGCCCCGGAGACGTCCAGCTTGCCCTTCGCATTGAGCGGCAGGCGCACGTCCGCGCGCCCCGCGCAGCCGCGCACATTCCCGCGGCTGTCGGAAACGGCGGTCAGCGGGCTTGCCGGCCCGTCGCCGCGCACCGTCAGCGAAACGGAATCCTGCTCGCCCTTGAGCATGCTGCCCATCAGCGACGCGGCCGTCAAAAGCCGCCCGAGCGCCGCCGTCACAACCTTTGCCGTGCCGTGCAGGCGCTGCATTTCCCGCACCATTTCCGTCGTATCCGCCGCCAGCACGCACAGCACGCCGTCGCGGTCCATCATCCGAATCAGATTGTCGTTCATACCGGCTCCTTTCGCGTCACATACACCACGCGCTCGCTTTTTTCCCGCGGCGGGGCGTCGGTATAGCCGTCGTGCATTTCCAAAATCGTAAGGCCCGCCTTTTGCAGCATGTCCGCCCACTCCGCCGGCGCATACGCGCGCTCGGTAAACGTCTCCGCGGCGCGGCGGTACGCGTCCTTCCCCGTCGGGAAAAAGAAATCCAGCGAAATTTCCACCGCGTCGCCGGGAAGCGGCGTATTCTGCCAGACGCAGTAGACCGCCGGGGTATCATACACAAAGGTATTGTCCGCAAGGACCTCCCGGTGCTTATACGGGGTGTTGACGTCGAACACAAACACCCCGCCCGGCTCGAGGAAAAGCGCTACGCGCGAAAGCGCCGCCTCCACGGCCGCCCGGTTTGGCAGATGGTTGAGGCTGTCGAGCGTACAGACCGCCGCGCGCACCGTCCCGTACAGGTCGAGCGCACCCATGTCCTGGCACAAAAAAAGCGCGTCCAGCCGCTTTTCCTGCATTTTCTGCTGCGCGACGGCCAGCATGTCTGCCGACGCGTCCGCGCCGATGAGCGTATAGCCCGCCGCCGCAAGCGCCGCCGTCACCGTCCCCGTTCCGCACGCAAGGTCAAGCACCAGCCCGTCGTCTATGCCGTACCGTTTGAGCGCCGCGCACAAAAACGCCGCGCAGGCGTCGTAATCGACGTTCTGCGTCAGCGCGTCGTAGCCCGCGGCAAACGCCTCGTAGCTCATGCCTTGTCTGCTCCGGCGGTGCGTTCAAACAGCTTTTCATACCCGTTGCAGCCGAACTGCAGCGACCGGTTGACGCGGCTGATGGTCGCCGTCGACGCGCCCGTCGTTTTGACGATGTCGGAATAGACCTGCTTTTCCGAAAGCATTTTCGCCACGGCGATGCGCTGCGCCATCGCCTGCAGCTCGTTTACGGTGCACAGGTCCTCAAAAAAGTCGTAGCACTCCTCCATGGAGCGCAGCTCCAAAACGCAGCGGAACAAAAAATCCATATTTTCGCTTCTAAGCTTGCTGTCGCGCATGGTAACGCCTCCAATCCTTTCCCATTTTAGCACACTAAACTTGAAAAGTAAAGCGGTTGCGCCCGGCGAAAAAGGCCATGGCGGCGGGAAACGAAAAATTTATTCTTTTTCAAAAAATCCCTTGACATATCGAAAAAAATATGGTATCTTAATTCAGCCGCAAAAAAAGCGGCCGTTCGGGAGCATAGCTCAGCTGGGAGAGCATCTGCCTTACAAGCAGAGGGTCACAGGTTCGAGCCCTGTTGTTCCCACCTGGCCCGGTAGTTCAGCTGGTTAGAACGCTAGCCTGTCACGCTAGAGGTCGACGGTTCGATCCCGTTCCGGGTCGCCACATTTGCCTCTGTAGCTCAGTTGGTAGAGCAGAGGACTGAAAATCCTCGTGTCATTGGTTCGATTCCGATCGGAGGCACCATGTATGCGGATGTAGCTCATCCGGTAGAGCGCCACCTTGCCAAGGTGGAGGTAGCGAGTTCGAGCCTCGTCATCCGCTCCAAAGGACGCTTAAAAGAAAACTTCTTTAAGCGTCCTTTTTCCTCTCTATGGCGACATAGCCAAGTGGTAAGGCATGGGTCTGCAAAACCCTGATTCCCCGGTTCAAATCCGGGTGTCGCCTCCAAAAAAGCCCGCACTATGTGTGCGGGCTTTTTCTTTGTTTTGCTTTTCTGCAGGGGCGCCGCAAAAATTAGAACCGCGCGTCTTCGGCGGGCTTAGAACCGCGCGTCTTCGGCCAGCCGGTCGGCGACCACGTCCAAAAGATGGCACGGCTCAACCTGCTCGAGCGTGCAGTCGCGCGCCAGGCGGCAAACGAACGCCGCGTCCACGCTGACGTCCGAAAGCTCGCCCCGCCTTTGCAGCGCACCGTCCGCCGCCTCAAAGAGCTCCAGGCCGAACGTCCGGTACACGCCGCATTCCGCCGTATGCATTTGTTGTGCCGTTACCAAATACAGATACACGGCGCCCTTTCCCCCTTGAGGGCGCCACAAGCGCACGGCTTCGGCGGGCGAAAGGTGAGAATCCGTCCCAGTCGCCCGTGTTTTCGGTGCGAAGCGGTTTTGCGTGCGAAATTGAACGCATACAAAGCCGCAATGTGTTCTTATTCTCCGGCGCACCGGCTCCCTCTTCCGAAATGCTCCGCAGGAAATTATAAAAGGGCGCTTTGCAAAACGCAAGGAAGTTCTCTTCAGAGCCTTTTTGCGGCACAATAAAGGCCCAAATGCAAAAAAACACACCGCATCCAAAGATGCGGTGTGCGTTTGTGTCGGCATTACCTATTTTCCCGGGCCGCTTCCAGCCAAGTATTTTCGGCGCAGATGAGCTTAACTACCGTGTTCGGGATGGGAACGGGTGGACCCTCATCGCAATCAACACCGACTATGCATCGACAGGACGGAAAACGTCCGCCGACGGTTTACACAGAAAGCCCCACAAATGTGGGATATATAAAACGGGAAATCCCGCTCTATGCAATGGTGACCCGTAGCGGATTCGAACCGCTGTTGCCGGCGTGAGAGGCCGGAGTCTTAGGCCACTTGACCAACGGGCCGTTTATAAGCAATGGTACACCTTCAGGGACTCGAACCCTGGACACCCTGATTAAGAGTCAGGTGCTCTACCAGCTGAGCTAAAGGTGCATATGGGGATTGCACCCTAAAAACTGAACAAAGGTGGGAAGTGAAGAGAGAAGAAAGAGAGGGGAAACAAGTTGTAGTTTCGCTGTTGGAAACCACGAAAGGTCAAGCCCTCGACCTATTAGTACTGCCAAGCTGAACATGTCACCATGCTTACACACGCAGCCTATCAACCTCAT
>CASGAS010000022.1 GCA_949299505.1 uncultured Eubacteriales bacterium | reverse complement strand
GGCGGCGCTGTTTGCTGCCGGAAGGGCCGCGGAACCGGCCGTGCGCGTTGACAAAGCGGCTGCATTTTTTTATAATGGTTTTAACCGGCGCGTCCGTAAACGAAGGCGGCGCGCCCAAATTTACAGGGGGGCTTTTCCCATGCTCAACATTCAAAAGCAGGACGACAAGGCCACGCGCACGCTGACGCTTTCGGGCCGCGTGGATACCGTGACCGCCGCAGAGCTTGAAGCGGCCATCTTTACGGACGCCGACGGCATTGCCGCCGTCATACTGGACATGGCGGCGCTGGAATACATGTCCTCGGCGGGGCTGCGCGTGCTGCTTGCCGCGCAGAAGCGGTTTGCCGCAGGCGGCGGCGTGACGGTGCGCCGCCCGAACGAAACGGTCGCAGAGGTGCTGGACATGACCGGGTTTTCGGACATTCTCACAGTCGAGCGAGCCGGCGAATAAAAAGCGGCTTGGAATGACGCGCCGTGTCCATCGCGGCGCTTACTTTTACGAAAACGCGGGGGATACACAATGCGGACCTTTCTGCAAATGGTGGGGCTGACGCTGCTGCCGGTTTTGTGCGCCTTTCTTTTAACCCTCCTGTTTCGCCGCACAAAAGCGGAAAGCAAAAAGGCGTCTGCCCTGCGGCAGGTGCTTGCCGGCGTTTTGTTCGGCCTTGTCGCCGTGTGCAACACGGAATTCGGCGTGCCCGTAGCTGGCGCGGTGATGAACGTGCGCGACGCGGCGCCGCTTTGCGCCGGGCTGTTTTTCGGCGGCCCGGCCGGGCTTTTGGCAGGCGTCATCGGCGGGGTGGAACGGTACCTGGCCGCCTTTTGGGGCGCGGGCGAATACACGCGCCTGGCCTGCTCCATTGCGACGGTGCTTGCCGGCGTTTTCGGCGCGCTCGCAAGGCGGCTGGTGCTGTCCAAGCAGCGCCCCGCCTGGTACCACGGCTTTGCGGTCGGGCTCATTATGGAGACCGTCCACATGCTGATGATCTTTTTTACGAACACCGACGACGTGCGCACCGCGTTCGGATACGTCGAAGCCTGCACGCTGCCGATGCTCCTGTGCAACAGCCTTGCGGTGGGGCTTGCCGGACTTGCCGTCCGCCTGCCCGATCGGGAAAAAACGGCGCGCGGCAAAGAAAAGCCGCATCTTTTGCAAACCTTTCAGCGCTGGCTGTTCGCGTGCATCGTCGTCGCCTTTTGCGCAACGGGGCTGTTCACCTACACCATGCAAAATGAGGTGAGCCGCAGCGAGACGGCAAGCGAGCTGGCTTTGAACATTGCGGACGTGCAGCAGGAAATCGTTGGCGCTTCCGACGAAAATCTGCTTGCCTTAACGCGGGAGGTCGCCGCGCTTTTGGAGCGGGAACCGTACGCGGGCGACGTGCGCTTGGCGCAGATTGCGAAAGAACTCGGTATTGCCGAAATCAACATCATAGATGAATACGGTATCATCGTCACGGGGACGAACGCCAAAGTCTGGAACTACGACATGGCCTCCGGCGAACAGTCCGCCGAATTTCTGATGCTGCTTACGGACGAGACGGAATATGTGCAAAGCTATCAGCCGACCTCCTATGACCCGGACCTCTGGCGAAAATACGCGGGCGTAGCGCTTGCGGGGGGCGGTTTTGTACAGATCGGCTACGACGCGGCGCAGTTCCAGCGCGACATTGACCGGGAGCTTGTGGGCGTGACGGACAACCGCCGCGTGGGGGAAAACGGGCTGCTGCTTGTCTGCAACGCGCAGGGCGTGGTCGTCAGCGACCGCGGGGACAGCCGCGGCAAAACGCTCGGCGAGCTTGGCCTTCGGCTGCCGGACGAAGCGGAGAACATGCTGTTTTCGGCCGAGGTCGAGGGCATTCCCGCCTACTGCATGTACGGCACGGGCGAGGGGTACAGCATCGTCGGCGTGCTGCCGCAAAGCGAGGCGGTGTTCGGGCGGAACATGTCCGTGTACCTGCTTGTTTTTACGGAGGTTCTGATTTTTGCCGCGCTGTTTCTGCTTTTGTATATCCTGATAAAGCGCCTGATTGCCGACGACCTGCACCGGGTCAACCGGTCGCTTGCGAAAATCACGGACGGGAATTTGGATGAGGTTGTAAACGTGCGCAGCAGCGCGGAATTCGACGCGCTCTCGACCGACATCAACGAAACGGTCGGCACGCTCAAGCGGTACATTGCCGAAGCGTCGGCGCGCATCGACCGGGAGCTGGAATACGCAAAGCGCATCCAGTTTTCCGCGCTGCCGCAGGTCTTCCCGCCCTATCCGGACCGTAAGGACACGCTGGATTTGTATGCCGGCATGGACGCCGCCAAGGAGGTCGGCGGGGACTTTTACGACTTCTTCCTGCTGGGGGACGACCGGCTCGCCTTTCTGATTGCCGACGTTTCCGGCAAGGGGATTCCGGCGGCGATGTTCATGATGACGGCGAAAACGCTCATCAAGGGCCTTGCCGAAGCGGGCAACGCGGCGGACGCGATTTTGACAAAGGCAAATGAAAAGCTCTGCCGCCAAAACGACGCGGAGATGTTTGTAACGGCAAGGCTGGGCATTTTGAATTTGAAAACCGGCGCGCTCGACTATGTGAACGCCGGGCACAACCCGCCGTTTCTGCTGCAAAACGGGACGTTCCGGCCGCTTCCGGGCCGGCACGGGTTCGTGCTGGCGGGGCTTTCGACAACGCGGTACAAAAAGGAGACGCTGCGCCTGCGGCCCGGAGACGGCATATTCCTGTACACAGACGGCGTGACGGAGGCCGAAAACGGCGAACACGAGCTGTATGGGACAAAGCGACTTGCGCACGTGCTGCAGGCGAACCGGGACGCGCCGGCGAAAGCGCTTTGCGAGGCTGTGCGCCGGGACGTGGACGTATTCGCGGCGGGCGCGCCGCAGTTTGACGACATTACGATGCTGTATCTGCATTTCTTGCGACAGGAGGCGGACGACATGGCGCAGCGCACGCTGGACGCAAAAATCGAAAACATCGAGGCGGTGACGGACTTTGTCAACGCGCAGCTGCAAACGCTTGACTGCCCGCAAAAGGCGATGCGGCAGATTGACATTGCCATTGACGAGCTGTTCAGCAACATTGCGCGGTACGCCTACCGCCCGGACGTAGGACCGGTCACGGTGCGCGTGGAGGTAGTCCAGGACCCGCTTTCGGTCGTGCTGACCTTTATTGACCACGGCAAGCCCTTTGACCCGCTGCAGGCCGACGACCCGGACATCACCCGGGACGCCGACGAACGCGAAATCGGAGGGCTGGGGCTCTTTATCGTCCGCAACAGCATGGACGAAATCACCTACACGCGTGAAAACGGGCAAAACATTCTGCGGATTCGCAAGGACCTGAAAAAATAAGGCTGAGAAAACCGCCGTCCAGTTTCTGGACGGCGGTTTTTGCGATTCGGGGTCAGGCAGTCTCCATAAGCGCGCGGCGGGATGAACGGCGCAGAAACGGGACGGCGAACAGCACGGCCTTGCAGACGTTGTCGGCAATCATGCAGCACCAGACGGCGGTCAGGGAAAGCGACCAGACGTGCACGCACAAGTAGGTCAGCAAAATGCGCACGCCCCACATACCGAGCGTTTCCACGAAAAAGGCGTAGCGCGTGCGGCCCAGGCCGTAAAACACGCCCTCGAGCACGATCATCAGCCCGAAGAACGGTTCGGACAGCGCCACGAGCCGCAGCATCGACGCGCCGAGCGTGGAGACGGCGTCCACCGGCGTGAACAGCCGCATTAAGGGCAGCGCGCCGAAGTATAAAACGAGACCGCTTACGCACATCAGCGCGACGGTCAAACCGACGCTCAGGCGCGTGACGGTTTTCAGCTTGGCTATGTCGCGTTCGCCGCGGGCGTTGCCAATCAGCGTAGAGGCCGCCGTGCGCAGCCCATAGCCGGGGACGTAAAACACCGTTTCGGCCGTAACGGCGATGGAGTGGGCGGCAAAGACGGTCGTGCCCATGGAGGTCACAAGGCTTGCGAACACGACGTAGCCGAGGCACGCGACCACGCTGCTGCCCAGCACCGGAAGCCCGACGCGGACGCAGGCGCGCAGCAGCCGCCGGTCGGGCGAAAAGCTGCGCCAGGGATAAAAAAGCTGCGTATTTTTGCGGCAGGCGGCAAGCATCAGCACGCCGGACAACGCATAGGACGCGGCGGAGGCAAGGGCCGCGCCGTCCACGCCAAGGCCGAGCGTGTAAATCAGCAGATAATTGAGGCCGATGTTGAGCACGTTGGCGCCGACGCTGATAAGCATGGGCGTCCGGGTATTGTGCACGGCACGCAGCGCGTCGCCGAGCACCGAGCTCATGGTGCGGAATACCAGGGGAACGCTGATGATAAAGAAATAGCGCGACGCCTGCTCGCAAATGGCAGCCTCCGCGCCCATCCAGACCGGAATAAAGGGCGAAAGCGCCATAGAAGCCGCGCCGAGCAAAATACCGCTGACGACCGACAGAAGCAGCGCCTGCTGCGAAAGCTTTTGCACCTGCCGGCGGTCCCCCTCCCCCGCCGCTTTGGACAGCAGCACGAGCACGGCCGTGCCGATGGCGCCGGGAACGCTGTTGACGAGCCACGTCACGTTGGTCGTGATGCTGACCGACGCCGTTGCCTGCTCCCCCAGCTGCCCAACCATGGCGGTATCGACGTATTGCAGCAGCGTCGCCAGGATTTCTTCGGCGACGGTGGGCAGAGACAGCGTCAGCAGAATCCGCAGCAGTCGGCGGCTTTGCGTGTCCGCCGGTTTACGCACAGGCGCACACATGGGACTTCTCCTTGCCGCCGTCCGGACAGACGACCACCTCGCCCCTGGCGTTTTTGTCGTCGCGGATGACCTCGCCGACCGCGGGGACGCAAATGCGGCCCGCGTACGGGTTTTTGATGCTCACAACCGGCGTCGTGATGGTCGCCTCGACCTCGGACCGTTCAAAGCACAGGTCCGTGTCGACCATTTCGCAGTCCACAAGCTTCAGCCCCTTGCAATAGCAAAACGGCTGGGTGCCGATGATTTTGCAACGCTCCAGCGTTAAGCCCTCGGAATACCACGCCAGGTACTCGCCCTTGACCACGCTGTTTTTGACCGTGACGTTTTTTGCGTGCCAAAAGGCGTCCTTTGTGTCCAAAACACAGTTTTCAAACACGCCGTCGGTGATATACTGGAAAGAATATTTCCCCGTAAGGCGCACATCCGAAAACCGCAGACGCTCGGCGCGCAGCATGAAATATTCACTGTTTGCCGTCGTGCGGCGCATGGTAATGCCGCGCGTCGACCAGCCGAATTCCGGCGAATCGACGTCGCAGTCCTCCATCGTTACCTTTCGGCATTCGCGCAGGGCCTTAATGCCGTGCAGCTTGGTGTTTGTAATGGTCACGTCCTCGGAATACCACAGCGCCGCACGGCAAAGCGCGGTCAGCTCACAGCCGTGTAACGCAAGCTTTTGGTCGTGCCAAAAGGGATAGCGCAGGTTGCAAAAGACGTTTTCCAGCGTAATGCCGCTGCTTTCCTTTAGCGCGCTCTCCCCGTCGGCCGGACCGTCGAACGCGGAATTTTTAAGCACCAGGTCGCGGCTGCCGTACAGCGCGCGTTCCTCGTCAAAGCGTTTGTTTTCCAATATTGTCATGCCATTTGCCTCTTTTCGGCGCGGGATTTTCGCACAGTAAGCTGCCGGTCCGACAGCATACAAGCCGCAGAATGTACCGCGGCTTTTTTCGTTTGCGACGACAGTATACACCCATACCGCCAAAATTTCAAATGCTTCTATTGCATGGCGCGGTATGTGTTTTTCCTATCGTACCCCGCCTGCCATTCTATGCGCCGCGCTACGCTGGCGCGCGCTTCATAAAACAGAAAAACCGCGCAAGCCGCCAAAGAAAACGCGCCGCCGGGCGTTTTGCCCGGCGGCGCGGCTGTTTTTTCGCTTATCGGTCAGGAGGAGGCGGCTTTATCCGGCCAGAGCGGGCTTTTGTCGGCGTTGGTTTCGTCGTAAGCCGGCACGCTGAATTTCGGCCCAAGGTAAACCAGCTGGAAGTTATAGCTTTCGGTTTCCATCTGCATGGAGGTCCCGGCGACCGGTTCATCGACATAGAGGACGATTTGGGCGATTTTGTCGTATGCCACCTCTATAAACACGCGCTTTGCGCCCTCCAGCAGCGACGGCTCCCCGTAGGTCTCGCGGTACCGCTGCAGATAGCTGTCGCGCACGCAGAACTGCATTTGCACAATGTGCCCGCGGCTATCGATTTCGCAGCCGTCGGCGGAAAAGTCCATATCCGCCGCCGTAAGCCCCGAAAGGCATTGCAGCTTTTGCTGCAGCGTATAGGGCGAAAACGCGTCGCTTTCCTGATACGCCGCCGCCGTCATCGGCGTTTTGCTGCGGATTTCCTTGCCCGCTTCGTCCCGGGTGTTTTCAAAAAGATAGGCCTTTGTTACCCCGTCCGCCCCGGTCGAGTCGCCGCAGTACGCTTCATACACCGTTTTGCCGCCCAGCTGCTTTTGCACCTGGATGCGCAAGGTCGTGTAGTCGCCGTTTTCGTCCACATACGGCGTGTACGTCTTGTTGTCGATGTCGGACAGGACGTTGACCAGGGTGTACTGCGTCGTGTCGGTGCGGTTGTCCGTCTCTTTCCAATAATAGAGGTCGGCGGCAAGGGAGTTTTGCAGCGCCGTTTCGAGCACCGCCTGCACGTCCGTTTCCGAAGTCTTTGCGCCGCAGCCGAAAAGGCCGCTGAGCAGCAGGACGGCGGCAAGCAGCAGGCCGCCCGTTTTCAAACCGTTTCGCATTTTCGTCTCCCCTTTCATGCCCGTGCCGCAGCCGAAGCAGCGCTTGCGGCCGTCAGTTCGCGATACCGCGCGCGCATATCCGGCAAAAGCGTCCGGCTGATTTTTTCCTCGTGCACCAGCGTTTTTGCGTCCAGATACGGCTTAAACGTATGGTGATACAGCTCCAGCTCCTTTTCCGCTTCGCGGATGGCGCGGTTTCGTGCGCGGTACTCCTCACGCGTGGCGTCGGGCAGGGCAAGCGCCGCGTGCAGGCGGCTTTCATCCGGCGCTTCAACGCCGTTTGGATAGGCCTTTTGGATGGCAGCCGCCATGCGCAGCCGCTTTTTGGCCTGCGACACCGCGTACCGCCGGCGGCGCTTTTCCGCCTTGGTGGACGCGGGCAGGGCGCGGGCGTCCGCAAGCAGGCCCTCCGGCGCCGTGCGCAGCGCGTCGAGCGGCAGCTTTGCAAGCGTCCGGGCAAACTCCAGCTTCATCTGCATGTCCGGCTTTTCAAGTTTTGTCAATTCATCGGTCAAATAGACCGCCGCGTCCTTTTCCACAAGCAGCTGCCGCGCGGCCTTGAGCGCCTGCTTGGCGGCTTTCCGCTCCGTTTTGCCGGAGGCAGCGCGCACCGCGCGTTTGCACGCGTCAAGGTCCGGCGCGGGCGCGTCGAGATACGCGTAGGTCTCCTCAATGCCCGCCATTGTTTCGACGATGCGTTCGTCCGACAGGCAGCCGTCGGCATAGTCGTCAAACAGCGCGCGGTACTCGAGCGCCTTGACGATGTTGCGGTGCTTTTCGACCGACAGGCTGTAGAAGAAGAAGGGAATCAGGTTGGTAACGGCGCCGGCGATGGACATCAGGCACAGCACCATGAAGAAGTTGTTGCGGATGGTGGGGTCAAAGAGGATGTCGTAGTTGGTCGTCACGCCCATGAGCTCGTACACATACGGAATCACAAGCCCCGTGGAAAGCGTCACGGGCAGGCCGATAAGCCCCGCCGTGCCGAACATGAAGTCCATGCGCTTGCCGCTGATATACTGCTGGTAGTCCTTGACCTCGGCGTGCATGACGTTGTTGTAGACGATGGACAGCGCGTTGACAAACGCGTTGAGGTAATTGAAGATGAAAAACAGGTACATCGTCTTGTAGGTGAACAGCATTGCGGTGACGAACACGATATTCAGGCTGTTGTGCACCAGCAAAAGCCTCCGGTTGCCAAGCCGTTTCAAAAGGAAGGGCGCCGAGAACATGGCGATACCGGATGCGGTGCCAAGGACGGTATTCAGCAGGCCGTAGTTGGTCATATCCTGCGTGCCGTAAATGAAAATCCAGCTGAAAATGACGCCGCAGGCGGATTCGGCGAAGCCGATCCACCCGGAGACGGTGCGCAGCCACCAGTGCTTGTTGCGGTAGATTTGCAGGCAGCCCTCAATAACGCGGACGCGCGGGGTATAGTTTTTGGAGGCGACGATGCGCTCCTTGCAGCCGAACGCCGTAAAGAGGTTCATCCCCACGCCCAGAACCGCGACCGGCACAATGACGTAGCGGTAGGTGTTGATGTTGGTATAGCCGCCGAAGCGTGCGGCGAGCATCGGAACGAAAAGGCCGGTCAGCGTCGGCGCCATCGAGTAGATGATGCTGTTGATGGCGATGATTTTGGAGCGTTCCTCGGAGTTGGAGGAAATGACCGTTTGCAGCTCGCTGTAGGTATCGGTGAACAGGGGCGAAATCATCGCGATGGAAATCGTGACGAAAAAGGTCAGGTAAAGCTTTTGCGTATACGGTAAGGTAGGGACGGGCAAAAAGATATACACCGCCGCCAAAACCGAAA
Organism: uncultured Eubacteriales bacterium; assembly: GCA_949299505.1. Lineage (GTDB taxonomy): Bacteria > Bacillota > Clostridia > Oscillospirales > Acutalibacteraceae > Fimenecus. Next base: position 14,728 of record CASGAS010000022.1, on the reverse strand, counting down.
TGGGAATGCCCATTACCGCAATGTACGGCCGGAAACGCCCCCAGCGCGTGCGGGTGTTGTCGACAATGCGGCTTCGGATGATGGCGAAAAAGATGTTGAGGACCGTGTAAATCATCGACATGTACTGAATGTGCATGGGCGTAATGCCGATGGTCGAGCCGATAAGCGTATTGCCGACCGACAGACCGAAATACCCGGTCAGCGTGGTGACGAACTGCTGCCCCATGCCGCCAAGGCCGAGATTCAAAATTTCCTTATACGGGACCTGGTTTTTCCCGCCCGGGGTCTTCCAGTGCCCGGTCACTTCCTTGATGACATTGACGGCCAGCGTTTTGCCTTCTTTGAAAACGTTCAAGGGACATACCTCCAAACCTACGCATTACTAATATGATACCGTTTGCACGGTTTTTCGTCAATACGCACAACAAAAGAAAAAAACCGCTTTCGATTTGTGAAAGTTTCACAAAGCAGAAGCGGTTTTTGCCATGACGCCATTGAGCGGCATGCATACGCGAAATTTGTAAAGCCAGTTTGCTTTACACGCTTGCCAGCGCCTGGTCAACGTCGGCGAGGATGTCGTCGATATTTTCAATGCCTACAGAGAAGCGAATCATGTCGGGCGTAACGCCGCATTCGGCCAATTCCTTGTCGGAAAGCTGGCGGTGCGTCGTAGACGCCGGGTGCAGCACGCAGGTGCGCGTATCGGCGACGTGCGTCACAATCGCGGCGAGCTTCAGGCTGTTCATAAACTTCTCCGCCGCTTCGCGCCCGCCCTTGACGCCGAAGGAAATGACGCCGCAGGTGCCGTGCGGCAGGTATTTTTCGGCAAGCGCACGGTCCGGGCTGCTTTTAAGCCCCGGGTAGTTGACCCAGCTGACGCGGTCGTCCGCCTCCAGAAACTCGGCGACGCGCTGCGCGTTTTGGCAGTGGCGCTCGACGCGAAGCGCAAGCGTTTCAAGCCCAAGGTTCAAATAAAAGCTGTTCTGCGGCGCGGGCGTGGAGCCGTAATCGCGCAGCAGCTGCGCGACAATCTTGGTGATATAGCCCGCCTTGCCGAAGTCGCGGGTGTAGACGGCGCCGTGGTAGCTGTCGTCCGGCTCTGTAAGGCCGGGGAACTTGTCATTCTGGGTCCAGTCAAAATTGCCGCTGTCCACGACCGCCCCGCCCAGCGCGCAGGCGTGGCCGTCCATGTATTTCGTGGTGGAATGGGTCACAATGTCTGCGCCGAACTCGAACGGCCGGCAGTTGACCGGCGTGGGGAAGGTGTTGTCGACAATGAGGGGCACCCCGTGCGCGTGCGCGGCGCGGGCAAATTTTTCAATGTCGAGCACCTCCAGAGACGGGTTGGCAATCGTCTCGCCGAACACGGCTTTCGTATTCGGACGAAACGCAGCGTTCAGCGTCGCTTCGTCGGCGCGCGGGTCTACGAAGGTCACGTCGACGCCGATTTTGCGCATGGTCACGTTCAGAAGATTAAACGTGCCGCCGTAGATGGTCGAAGAAGAAACAATGTGGTCGCCGGCGCCGAGGATGTTAATCAGCGCAAAGAAGTTGGCCGCCTGCCCCGAGGACGTCAGCACCGCCGCCACGCCGCCCTCTAAAGAGGCGATTTTCGCCGCGACCGCGTCGTTGGTGGGGTTGGCAAGGCGCGTATACATATAGCCGGGCTCCAGGTCGAACAGCTTGGCCATGGCAGAGCCCGTATCGTACTTATAGGTGGTGGACTGGTAAATGGGCAGGACGCGCGGCTCGCCGTTTTTCGGGCTGTAGCCGACCTGCACGCACTTGGTTTCAATTTTGTAATTCGGTTCCAAGGTTTATGCCTCCTCTAAAAAACGCTTCATAATGTCCGGGCCGTGCTCAATAAACACACCCGTGGCCGCCGCCGTCTGCTCGTTGATGGTCTCGACGCCCTTTTGCGCCTTGCTCTTTTGATAAATGAGATACGGCACCGGGTCGCTTGCGTGCGTGCGGGTGACAATCGGCGTGGGGTGGTCGGGCAGAATCATGATTTTATAATCCTCCCCGATTGCCTCCAGGCCTTCGAGCACAATGGGCAGCACGCGGCTGTCAATCGCTTCAATCGACTTGACCTTATTTTCCGGCTCATTGCGGTGCCCGCACTCGTCGGGCGCTTCGAGATGGACATACGCAAGGTCGCAGCCGTCCTGCAGCGCCTCCACCGCGGCGCGCGCCTTGCCCTCAAAGTTCGTATCGATGTAGCCGGTCGCGCCCTCGACCTCAGGCGCGCGCATCCCGGCGCATTTTGCAATGCCCTTAAGCAGGTCCACCGCGGAAATGACCGCGCCGGTCTTGCCAAACAGGGACTCGAACGCCGGCAGCATCGGCTTTTTGCCCTCGCCCCACAGCCAGATGGCGTTTGCCGGCCGCTTGCCCGCGGCGACGCGCGCCCGGTTCACCGGGTGGTCTTTCAAAAGCGCATAGCTTTCGCGCATCATGGCAATAAGCTTTTCGGCGTTCGGCGACGTGGAAAGGTACGGCCCCACAACGCGGCCGGAAATGTCGTGCGGCGGGGTCATGGCGCCGAGCTCGGTCGTCCCGTTTGCCCAAACCAGGCAGTGGCGGTAGCTGACGCCCGGATAAAACGTAAATTCCTCGCTGCCGAAATGCGCCTGCACCGATTGAATCAGCTCGGCGGCCTCTTCGCTCGAAATGTCGCCCGCGCAGTAATCCACCATGGTCTTGTCCGCAAACTCCGGTTCGTCGGAGAGCGTCACCAGATTTGTGCGCAGCGTTACGTCCGTGTCGCGCAGCGCAACGCCGATGCTCGCCGCCTCCAGCGGCGAACGGCCCGTATAGTAAAGCGCGGGGTCAAAGCCCATTACGCTCATATTCGCGACGTCGCTGCCGGGCTTCATCCCCTTTGCGACCGTGCGCACAAGCCCGACCTGCGCGGACCTTGCAAGCGCGTCGATGTTCGGCTTTTTCGCAACCTCCATCGGCGTTTTGCCGCCGAGCGCCGGCACGGGATAATCCGCCATGCCGTCGCACAGCACTACCACATACTTCATGTTTCCTGACTCCTTTTTCGGTCTTGCGGCCGTTATACGCGATGCCATTTGACGCCCTGGGGCGTGTCCTCCAGGACGATGCCCTCTGCCTTCAGCTCGTCCCGGATGCGGTCGGCCTCCGCCCAGTTTTTCGCGGCGCGCGCGGCCTGACGCGCTTCAATACGCGCGGCCACCCGGTCGTCGAGCGTCTCCTTTTTGCGGTTGTAGACAAGCCCGAGCACGTCCGTCGCAAGCGTGTCGAACAGCGCGGCGGCCTCCTCCAAAAGCGCTTTCGAGCCGGAGGGCAGCACGGATACATTGATGTCGCGCACCAGCTCAAACACGGCGGCAAGGCCGTCGGCGGTGTTGAGGTCGTCGTCCATCGCCGCAATGAACTGCGCTTTGCGCGCTTCCAGCTGCCCGCGCACCTCGGCGGCGTTTTCGGGCTCTTCGTCCCCCGCGCTTTGCAGCGCGAAGTCGATGCTGTCGCGGCAGGTGTACAGGCGCTCGAGCGACGCGCGGCACTGCTCGATGATGTCCACGCTGTAGTTGATGGGGCTTCTGTACTGTGAAGACAGCATCAGATAGCGAATCGGCTCGTAGCCGTATTCCTGCGCCACGTCGCGCACCGTGAAGAAATTGCCCAGTGATTTCGACATTTTGACGTTGTCGACGTTGATATAGCCGTTGTGCATCCAGTACCGGGCGAACGGCACGCCGTTGCAGCATTCGCTTTGCGCGATTTCATTTTCATGGTGCGGGAAAATCAGGTCCTGCCCGCCGCAGTGGATGTCAATCGTTTCGCCCAAATACCGGCGCGCCATCGCCGAGCACTCAATGTGCCAGCCGGGGCGGCCCTTGCCCCACGGCGCGTCCCACGCGGGTTCACCGGGCTTTGCGCCCTTCCACAGCGCAAAGTCCATCGGTTCCTTTTTTAGCTCCCCGATGTTGATGCGCGCGCCCGCCTCCAAATCCTCGAGCGGCTGGTGCGACAGCTTGCCATATTCCTTAAATTTGCCGGGGCTGAAGTACACGTCGCCGTTTTCAACCGCGTAGGCGTAGCCTTTTTTAAGCAGCGTCGCAATAATCGCTTCGATTTCGTCGATGTTTTCCGTCGCCTTGGGGTGGACCGTCGCCTCGCGGAAATTGAGGCCCTTCGCGTCCGTCCAGAACTCCCGGATGTAGGTTTCGGCTACGGTTTTGTAGTCGGTCCCCTCCTCATTTGCGCGGCGAATGATTTTGTCGTCGATGTCGGTGAAATTCTGAACGAACCGCACGCTGTAGCCGCGAAATTCGAGATAGCGCCGCAGCGTGTCAAACACGCAAAGCGGCCGGGCGTTGCCGATGTGAATAAAGTTGTAAACCGTCGGCCCGCAGGCGTAAATTTTCACTTCGCCGGGGGTTAGGGGCACAAGCTCCTCTTTTTTTCGGGTGAGCGTATTGTAGACGCGCATAGTCATTCTCCTTTTTGTTCAGCGTCGCGGCAGGCTTGCAGTTCCTGCTCCAGTTTATGGATGCGCACGGACATGCGGCAAAGCTCCTGGGAAACGGGGTCGGGCACATGGACCTGGTCGAGGCAGTCGACCCGCACGCCGTTGCGCTTGACGACGCGCGCGGGCACGCCGACCGCCGTGCTTTCCGGCGGGATTTCCTCGAGCACGACCGCGCCGGCGGCGATGTTGGAATTGTCTCCCACGCGAAAAGGTCCGAGCACCTTGGCGCCCGCGCCAATCATCACGCCGTTGCCGATGGTCGGATGGCGCTTGCCCGTATCCTTGCCGGTGCCGCCGAGCGTCACGCCCTGGTACAGCGTTACGTCGTCGCCGATTTCCGTGGTTTCGCCGATCACGACGCCGGTGCCGTGGTCAATGAAAAAGCGGCGGCCGATTTTGGCGGCGGGGTGAATCTCAATGCCCGTTTTGCGCGCGGCGCGCTGCGAAAGCCAGCGCGCCCAAAACCGGTGGCCGTGCCGCCACAGCCAGTTGGCGCGGCGGTGCATCCGAATCGCCTTAAGGCCCGGATACAAAAGCAGAATTTGCAGCGTGGAGGTCGCCGCCGGGTCGCGTTCCTTGACGGCGGCAATGTCCTCTCTAAGTCTGTCAAACATACCGTTCCTCCAAAAAAACAGCCCTCGCCGCCCCTACGGGTGCGGCGAAGGCGAAAAATTCGCGGTTCCACTTCGCTTCCCGCCCCGGCTTTGCGGGACGGCTCTTTGCCTTAACGCGGCTTAGACGGGCGGGGATACTTCTTGTTCCCCCCGCCTGCTCGGGAGCGCATTTCACCGGGTATCCCGCAAAAGCGCTCACAGCCTTCGGCGCTTTTTCTCTGGCGCGGGAGGGAGACGGCTACTTCTCTCCGTCAGGGCATTTGGAAACCTGCTCTATTGCTATAGTATAGCACATTTTCTGCAAATGTGCACCTGTCATTTTGCAAAAACTGAAAATCGCTTTGCCGCGGTCATTTGGTGTAATCGATCACATTGCGGCTGTCCTTGATGTAAATCGCGCCGGAAATAACGGTCAAAACGGCGGTAATCCACAAAAGGAAGTTGGAAATGTTCGCAAGCGTCAAAAAGCTCGGCACCGTCACGCCGGGATACAGCTGCGGGACGTACTGGTAGACCTCGCCGAGCAGCATAATCACGATGGTAAAGACCATCTGGCTGACGGTCTTAAGCTTGCCCCAGAAATTGGCCGGAATTACAACGCCGTCGGCCGCCGCAATCATGCGAATAGACGCTATGGCAAATTCCCGCGTAAGGACAATCATCACAATCCAGATGTTGCAAAGCCCCATTTGCAAAAACGCAAGCAGCGCGGAGGTGGTCAGGATTTTGTCGGCGATGGGGTCTAAGAGCTTGCCGAAATTCGTAATCTGTCCGTTTTTGCGGGCCAGGTTGCCGTCTATGGCGTCCGTGGCGGAGGCGATGGCGTAAACCAGCGTCGCAATCAGGAACCGGTGCGGCAGCGATTCCCACAAAAGGAGCGCCAAAAACACCGGCGTCATAATGACGCGCGCAATGGTCAGCTTGTTGGGGGTGTTCAGTTTCATACGACTTCTCCAATCAAATCACAGTCGCGCACGTCAAAAATCTCGACCTCCACGAAGTCGCCCTCGTGCAGCTCGTACCCGCAGGTGAAGTGCGCCTCGCCGTCAATTTCCGGCGCGTCGCGCCAGATGCGGCCGAAATAGCTGTCCGTGTACGGGTCGTACCCTTCCACAACCGTCTTATACACATTCCCGACGCAGGCGCGGCATTTTTCCTCGAAAATCCGGCTCTGGATATCCATGACCGTCTCCCCGCGCGCGCGGCGGACGTCCTCGTCCACCTGGTCGGGGAATTCGGCGGCGGGCGTCCCCTCCTCCGGCGAATAGGCGAAGCAGCCAAGGCGGTCGAACCGCGCGGCCTTGACAAAATCGCACAGCGTCTCGAACGCTTCCTCGGTCTCGCCGGGGAAGCCGGTAATCAGCGTGGTACGCAGCACAACGTCGGGCATGCGCGCACGAATCTTTTCAAGCAGCGCAAGCAGGCTTTCCCGGTCGCCCGTGCGGTGCATGGCGCGCAAAATACCGGCGTCGGCGTGCTGCAGGGGCAGGTCGATGTAGTGCAGAATCTTCCGGCTTTCGGCCATGACGTCCAAAAGCTCGTCGGTGATGCGGTCGGGATAGCAGTACAGCACCCGAATCCACTCGAAGCCCTCTATGGCGTCGAGCGCCTTCAAAAGCGCGGCAAGCGCCGGCTTGCCGTACAGGTCCTCGCCGTAACGCGTCGTATCCTGCGCGACGACAATCAGCTCCTTGACGCCGGACGCGGCAAGGTCCCTGGCCTCCCTGAGAATCTCCTCGGGCTTCCGGCTGCGGAACGGGCCGCGTATGGCGGGAATGGCGCAGTAAGAACAGCAGTTCGAGCAGCCCTCGGCGATTTTCAGATACGCAAACCACGGCGGCGTGGTCAGCATCCGCTCGCCCGAAAGCGGCAGGTCGGTCTTTTCGCCGAAGCGCTCGAGAGTTTCGCCGTCGAGTACGCGCCGGCAGACGTCCGCGATGTCGGCGTTCGAGCCGAGGCCCACGACGGCGTCCGCTTCGGGAATTTCGCGGCGGATTTCCTCGCGGTAGCGCTCGGCAAGGCAGCCGGTCACGACGATTTTGCCGATGACGCCCTCCTTTTTGAGCTCCGCCATATCCAGTATATTCTCAATGGCCTCCTGTTTTGCCTCTTCAATAAAGCCGCAGGTGTTGACGACGACAAGGTCGGCGCCGTCGACTTCGTTGGTGATGGTGTAGCCGGCCTCGGAAAGCCGCGCCAGCATCCATTCGGCGTCCACCTGGTTTTTCGGGCAGCCTAAGGAAATCATCCCGATTTTTTCAGCCATCTGTTTCCAGCTCCTCGCATTCCTGTTCCAATGTTCTGAAGGCTTCGCGGATGTCCGCATACATATAGCCCATGCGCAAAAGACCGTTCACCGCGCGCCGCCGCCCTTTTTCGTCGGACAGGGCGCTGCGGTATTTTCCTTGCAGCAGTTCTATAATACGGGTTTCGCCGGCTTTGTCAAGCCCTTCCACGGCATTTTCGGCAATTTCCCGCGATATGCCTTTTTTGCGCAGCTCCAAAAGGATGCGCCGGGAGGCGAAATGTTTGTTGCGCGACAGCTCCCCGGCGTATGCCTCGGCAAAAGCCGCGTCGTCCAGAAGCCCAAGCTCCTTGACGCGGGCGACGGCGTCGGCGGCCGCGGCGGGCGGATATTTGCGGCAGAGCTTGTCGTACAGCTCTTTTTCGCTGTGGCCGCGCCGGGAAAGATAGTCCTCGGCGCTGTTCAACGCGCGGCGGGAGCCGACCGCCTGTTCCAAGGCAGTCAGCTCCCCCGAGTCGATTTCTGTCAAATTATGCCATCGCTCCGAATACCAGAAGCGGCTGTCCACCGTCAGGCGGTATTCGTCGTCGATGAAAATATGAATCTTTTCACCCTTGCCGGGCTTTATGTGCAGCTTCATTCATCGTCCTCGACCGCGACGTCGATTTTGGCGCGCGCAGCGGCCTTGGAGGTCACAACCGGCTTATACGCCACCGGCTCGTCCGCCGGGTCGGTCGGTTTTTCATGCGGCTGCGCTTCGGCGGCAAGCAGCTCGCGCACCTGCTTTTCCAGGTCGTCGCAAAGCGCCTTGTCACGCGAAAGCAGCGCCTTTACGTTGTCGCGGCCCTGCCCCAGGCGTTCGCCGCCGTAGGAGAACCACGCGCCGCTCTTTTTGACAAGCCCCAGCGTAACCGCCGCGTCGAGCACCTCGCCCACACGGGAGATACCCTCGCCGTACATAATGTCGAATTCCGCGGTCTTAAACGGCGGGGCGACCTTGTTTTTGACAATCTTGACCTTGGTGCGCGAACCGACAAATTCGCCGCCCGTGCCCTTGAGCGACTCTACGCGGCGCACGTCGATGCGCATCGTGGCATAGAATTTAAGCGCGCGGCCGCCGGTGGTGACCTCGGGATTGCCGTAGACCACGCCGACCTTTTCGCGTAGCTGGTTGATGAAAATGACGACGGTGTTGGATTTCGCAATAACGCCGGTCAGCTTGCGCAGCGCCTGGGACATCAGCCGGGCGTGCAGGCCGACGTGGCTGTCGCCCATGTCGCCGTCAATTTCGGCGCGCGGCACCAGCGCGGCGACGGAGTCCACGACAATGACGTCGAGCGCGCCCGAACGCGCCAGCGCCTCGGTAATTTCCAGCGCCTGCTCGCCGTTGTCGGGCTGGGAGACCAGCAGCGAATCGACATCCACCCCCAGGTTTGCGGCATACACCGGGTCGAGCGCATGTTCGGCGTCCACAAACGCCGCTTCGCCGCCCTGCTTTTGCGCTTCGGCAACGACGTGCAGCGCAAGCGTCGTTTTACCGGAGGATTCCGGCCCGTAAATTTCCACAATGCGCCCGCGCGGCAGACCGCCGACGCCCGTTGCGATATCCAGGGACAGCGAACCGGTCGGGATGGCTTCAATTTGCAGCGCACGCGATTCCCCCAGCCGCATAACGGCGCCCGCGCCGTATTTTTTCTCGATTTGTACCAGCGCCGTTTCGAGCGCCTTGTTCTTTTCCGCCATGGGACAGACCTCCAAATCGTACAAATGTTCGTTTTTCTGCATTATATACCATCCCGCGTAAAAAAGCAATAGTTTTTTTCGTTTCTTCCGGCGCGCCGCAGGATTTTTGCCGATTGGCGCGGGTTTTGAAAAAAAGGCTTGACAGCCGGCGGGGTTTCTGCTATCATGTTGTTTGCTGAATCGAGAAAAGGGAGGTGCCCACAGCAATGGCGAAATGTGAATTTTGTGGCAAAAGCGTTACGTTCGGCATTAAGGTTTCGCACTCGCACAGACGTTCCAACCGGACGTGGAAGCCCAATGTCAAGAAAGTGAAAGCGATCGTGAACGGCTCTCCTAAACGGGTTTACGCCTGCACGCGCTGCCTGCGCTCCGGCAAGGTCACCCGCGCGGTCTAAGACCGACTGTAGCCTGAAAGAACGAACGCCCGTCTTTTGGACGGGCGTTTTTTCGTTGCCTTATTTTATGTCCGCGCGCGCCGCTTCCTGCAGCTGCAAAATCGCGCCGCGCACCTCGTCGGTCAGCTGCTGCACCGTTTTGCCGGCGCTCGGAATCGGCGCGCCGAACGTAATATCCAGCGGGAACTTGCGCATATGCTTCCAGTCGAACAGCCGGAACCATTTGCGCCCTTTCGGGAAAATCGCGAACGCCCCGTGGACATAGACCGGAACGACCGGCACGCCCGTTTCAATCGCCAGAACGGACGCGCCGTTTTTCATGTCGCGGAAAATGCCGTCCTCGCTGCGCGTGCCCTCGGGGTGAATGAGCACGCCCCAGCCCGCCTGCAGCCGCTTTCTTAAGGACTCCATCGTGCGGGTATTGACGCCGCCGCGGTCCACGGGAACCATGCCGGTCGAGCGGATGAGCTGCTTTGAAAACGGGTCCTTGCGGAACAGCTCTATTTTCGCCATGCAGCAAAGGCGCATAAACCGCGATTTGGGCAGCGCGGCGGAAATATACAGGTAGTCGAGCTTGGTCACATGGTTCGCGCACAGCACATAGCCGCCGCTTTCGGGCAGGTGCTCGAGCCCCGAAAAATGCATTTTGTAAGCGGCGCGCGCCATATTGCGGAAAAAGGCATAGACAAGGTAGTCGAAGCCGGTCTTTTCAAACGGATACGGCGAAGCCTGCGCCGCAGCGTTCCCGGCCGCAGCGTTCCCGCCCGCAGCGGGCGCCTGCAGCAGCTCGGCCAGCTGCGCGACCGTAAGCTCCGGAGAAAAACGGTCCTCTGGCGCCGTGCCGAACCGCTCCTCCAGCGCCAGCGCCAAATCGACGGCGCCCAGAGAATCAATGGGCAGTTCTCCGAAAATGCGCGTTTGCGGCCCGACCTCCGCAAGCGGGACGTTGGCCGTTTTGGCCACGGCGCGCCGGACAAACGCAAGCGCGTCCGCCGTTTCCGGCTGCGGGGCCTTTTCGGTCTTTTCATCTGTGCGCGCCGCCAGCGCCGCCTCCTGCAGAAGATAGCGCTTCGGCTTTTGCAGGGAGGTCTGCGGAATCTCCTCGACAAAATGCACCCGCGCAACGCGCATCGCCTGGTGCACGCCGGCGCTTTTTCTTCGCACCTGCGCCTCCACGGCCGCGCGGCATTCGGGCGTATCCGTTTGCGGCACGCAAAACGCGTGCACCTCGTCGCCGTCGCCGCTTGCCCGCGGCACGCCGCAAATCACAAACGCCTTTGCCTCGGGAATCCCGGCGTACTGCGCCTCCAGCTCCTCGGGCGTGACCTTTTTGCCGGAGGGCAGGACGATGTTTTCCTTGGAACGTCCCGTAATGCGCACATAGCCCGCTTCGTCGATTTCACACAGGTCGCCGGTGTGAAAGAAGCCGTCCTCGGTAAAGGCCGCCTTTGTCGCCGCCTCGTCGCGGAAATAGCCGATCATCCGGTAAGGCGAACGCACCAGCAGCTCTCCCTCGTCGCTGCGGCGCAGCGCAATATCCGGGTACGGCAGCCCGCAGGAGTCGGCGTGGATGTCGTTCGGTCGGTTGCCGACGGTGGGGATGTTCGTCTCCGTCGCGCCATAGGTAATCAGCAGTCCGAAGCCCGTGCCGTAATAAAACTCCGCCACCTCTTTGGAAAGCGGCGCGCCGGCCGAGCAGACATAGGAAAGACAGCCGCCGAAGCCCTCGTGGATGCTTTTGAACAGCTTTTTCCCAAGCAGACTGCCGGTCTTTTGCCGCCGGCGCAGGCAAATCGGGAAAAACACTTTGTAAAGCAGGGCCGTCACGGGGTTTGCCTTGATTTTACGCATAATCTGCGTATAAAACAGCTCGTAGACCTTCGGCACGGCGGGCAGGACAGTCGGGCGGTAAGACGCGAACGCCGCAAGCACCGCTTCGGCGCCGAGCGTCTCGAGATAATGCACCTGCGCGCCGCTTAAGGCCGGCCCCAGGACCAGGCAGACCATCCCGTAGATATGGGAGTTCGGCAAAATGCCGAGATAGCGGTCGCTGTCGCGCAGGCCCTGCTCGCCGAGCGTCATGCGGGTCGTGTTGACCAGCGCGTCGTGCGTGTGCAGGACGCCCGCCGCCTTATGCGTGGTCCCGGAGGAAAAGAACAGGCACGCCGCCGTTTCATCCGGGTCGGGCGTCGGCGGCAGCGTGTCCGGCACAGCGGTGTTAAAGCCCGGCAGCTCCGCGCCGTCCGCCATGGAAAAAACCGGATACGCCGCAGAAACGCCGTCGAGCTTCTGCGCTACGGCGTCGGACCAAAACGCGGCGCGCACATCGGCGCCCTCCAAAAACTCCAGCAGCGCCGCCTTCCCGAGAGACGCGTCCAGAAGCGCCGCGGTACAGCGGCATTTGCACACGGCGAAAAAGGCCGCCGTCCATTCGGGGCTCGACGCGCCGACAAGCGCGACGCGGTCCCCGGCGCGCACGCCCGCAGCGGTAAGCGCCGCCGCATACGCGTCCGCCTTTGCAAACAATTCCCCGTACGTATAGACCCGCTCGCCGCCGTCGGCAAGAGCGATGGACGCGGCGCGGCGCGCAAGTCCGTTTTGGTTGACCTGATAGACCGCATCATAAATATTCATCCTCTGTTCCTCCAAAAGCGCCATACCGCATTTTCCGGCACTTTTCAATTTGAGTCTATCACACCGCCCATGCTTTGTCAACATAATGACTGTTTTTGACAACATTTTAACAAAAAAACAAGCCCCGACAAATGCCGGGGCTTGCTCGTTTCAGTTTTCTCCGCCCGCTTCGCGCGCCCGGTCAAGGGCGGAAAGCATATCGACGCGCGCACGGTGCCGCCCGCCTTCAAATTCCCCGGCCAGAAAGGCGTCCAGAATCATCAGCGCGAGGCTTTCCCCGACGACGCGCGCACCCATTGCCAGGACGTTCGTGTCGTTGTGGCGGCGCGAAAGCAGCGCGGAATACGGCTCCGAGCAGACCACGGCGCGCACGCCGGGCACCTTGTTGGCGGCGATGGAAATGCCTACGCCCGTCCCGCAAAGCACGACGCCCAGGCCGCATGCGCCGGACGCGACGGCTTCGGCAACGGCCTTGCCGTACAGGGGGTAATCCGTGCGTTCGCCGCTGTCCGTGCCCAGGTCGAGCACCGTGTGCCCGCGGCTTTTCAGGTGGTCAACGACGGCCCGCTTCAATAAAAAGCCGACGTGGTCGCAGCCGACTGCGATGCGCATACCGTCCCCCCTTACCCGTTGTCTTCCTGCGATACGATATACGAATCGACAGGGATGGTCTCCGGCTCGGCCTCGGGGTCGATTTCCGCCCCGTTTTGCACCGCCTCAATCATTTTGCGTAAGGAGGCGGCGCCGATTTCGGCGGAATCCTGCGCGACGGTGGCGGTCAGTTCGCCTGCGCGGACGCTTTCGACCGCTTCCGCGGCGCCGTCCGTCCCGACGACAAGCACTTCGCCAAGCTTGCCGGCGTTTTTGACCGCCTGCAGCGCGCCGAGCGCCATGGTGTCGTTGCAGCAGTAAAACGCCGAAAGGTCCGGGTGCTGCTGCAAAATGCCGGCGGCGGTGTCAAGCGCTTTCTGCCGGTCCCAGTCCGCGGGCTGCGACGCGACAAGCTCCACGCCCGTCGCGGAGCGGAACGCCTCTGTCGCGCCCTTTTTGCGCGCCTCGCCGGAGGCGTTGCCCGCCTTGCCCTCAATAATGGCGACCTTGCCGCCCGACGTTAAGCGGTCCAGAATATAGCGCGCGGCCTTTTCCCCGACGGCGACGTTGTCGGTCGTGGCGAAGGCGATTACGCTGCCGCCCGCGTTTTTGAGCGTTTCCATATCCATTTTTTCGTCGATGTTCATCACATAAATGCCCTTGTTGTTCGCCTGGGCGACGGCGGTCAGCAGGTTGGTCGGCGACAGCGGCGCCACGCCTATGGCCTTGTACCCTTTTGCGATGCAGTTTTCAAATATGCGCAGCTGCCCTTCGGTGTCCTCCTCGCTGTTGGCGGCGAAAATATCGACGGTTACGCCCTGCTTTTGGGCCTCCTCTTCAATGCCGGCTTTCATCGTTGCCCAGAAATCGTTGGACAGCGTTTTGAGAATGACGGCATACGTCGCGGACGCGCCGCCCTCGGGCGCGCCGTCCTCGCCGCAGCCCGCAAGGACGAAGGCGCACAGGAGAAACAGGCTCAAAAGCAATGCCGAAATGCGTTTGCGAAAATTGATTCCCATAAAAATACCTCTTTTCAAACTGAATCAGGCGCGCGTTTTGTGCAGCTGCTCGGCGGCAAGCAGGCCCCCGCCGCGCACGCCGCGCATGGCGTCCGGCGGCGAAAAGCGCAAGTCAAGGCCGGTTGCCGGATACGGCTTGCGCACATGCGCGGTGACCGCGTCCAGCAGCTCCGTTTTCGGAAAGCCCGGCATTTCCAGCACCCCGCCGGACAGCACCGCGCAGTCGGGGTCTAAAATATTGATTTCCGTCGCGATGGGCACGGCAAGGTCCCGGGCAAAGCGCACGAGCGCGGGATGGCCGGGATGGTCCGCAAAGGCCCGGCCGACCGGCGTTTTGGGGAACAGCCGCTTGACAAGATGCTCCAGCGCGCGTCCCGAGCAGCGCACCTCGCAGCAGCCGACGTTGCCGCAGGCGCAGGTCGTGGAAAAGCCCAAAAGCGGGATGTGCCCAAGCTCCCCCGCGGCGCCGTTTTTTCCGGCATAGAACCGGCCGTCCAGATACAGCGCGTTGCCGAATCCCGTGCCGACGTAAAAGCCGAGCACCGTGCTCTCCCCGGGCAGCACGAGCGTACGCATATCGCTGCGCAAAAGCAGGTTCACGTCCCGGTCCAAAAACACGGGCACGCCGAGCGCTTCCGTCAAAAGCGCAGGCAGGGCGAGCGCGTCGAAGCCCGGCAGGTTCGGCGCGGAACGCACAATATGCTTATCCCGGCTGACGACGGCCGGGACGCCGATGCCGACGCCGGCCGCACGGCCGCGCAGACCGTACCGCTCCAGATACCCGAGCACAACGTGCGCAAGCACCTGCGTTGCGTTGCCGGCGCGGAACAGGTCGCTGGAATGGCGCTCAAAATGCATGACCGTCCCGCCGGCGTCCACCGCGCCGATACGGAAATTGGTGCCGCCGATGTCGATTCCGATGCAAAGCGGTTCCATCCCCTACCCCCTTTGGCCGGTCGCGGCGGCAAAGGCCGCCAGCATCG
>CASGAS010000021.1 GCA_949299505.1 uncultured Eubacteriales bacterium | reverse complement strand
CTGCAAACGAACCTGCGCGACCTTGTGCGCACGGGCCCCAAGGCGTTCGCCGTCGCGTGCGCGGGCGTTTTGGTGCCGCTTGCGGGCGGGACGCTTCTCTACATGGCGTTTTACGGCGCGTCGCCCTTCGGCTCGCCCGAATTTTACCGCGCAGTGTTCATCGGCGTGATTATGACCGCGACCTCGGTGAGCATCACCGTCCAGACGCTCAAGGAGCTCGGCCGGCTTTCCACGGAGGTCGGCACCACCATTCTGAGCGCCGCCATCATCGACGACGTGCTGGGCATTATCGTGCTGACCTTTGTCGTCGGGATGTCGGGCGGCGAGGCGCACCCGGCGTCCGTCGTGCTCAAGACCGTGCTGTTCTTCGTCTTTGCGCTCGCCTTCGGCTTTGTCTGCTACAAAATTTTCCGGCTGGCGGACAAGCGCTGGCCGCACACGCGCCGCATTCCAATCCTGGGGCTTGCGCTGTGCTTCGGGCTGGCGTATGCCGCCGAGCGCTTTTTCGGCATTGCGGACATCACCGGCGCCTATGTCGCGGGCGTGATTTTGTGCAGCATCCGCGATTCGGAATATATCGCCGAAAAAATGGACGTCAGCTCCTATATGCTCTTCGGCCCCGTGTTTTTTGCGAGCATCGGGCTGAAAACCGAGCTCGACGCGCTTTCCGGCGAGCTTGTGCTGTTCGCCGTCGGCTTTGTGCTCGTCGCGCTTTTGGGCAAAATCATCGGCTGTTCGCTGACGGCGCGGCTCTGCCGCTTCTGTGGGAGCGATTCCATTAAAATCGGCGTGGGTATGATGACGCGCGGCGAGGTGGCGCTCATCGTCGCGCAGAAGGGGCTTTCGAGCGGCATTATTTCGTCGGCGTATTTCGCACCGGTCATTTTGCTGATTCTCATCTCGTCGGTCGTCACGCCCATCGTCTTAAAGGCGCTGTATGCGCGCACGGATAAAAAAGAACAGGCGGCGCAAACCGCGTAACATTACCGCGACAAATGAAAAAAAGCAACAGGCATGGCAGTTTTGCCATGCCTGTTTTTATGCAGCGCTGCTGCAAGAAAAGCTTTTTTCCGTTGTAATGACCCATAGGACGGGTCAAAAAACAGCGGCCGATTCAAAAGCCGAGCGTGATGAAGACTTCATAATACCATAGAGGGCCAAATGCAGAAAAAAGCTATGATTGCATACAAAGACGCGGGAAAGTTCAAGAAGGATAAAAAATTGTCGGTTTTATAATCCGCCCTCCTTGCCAGAAAGAACATTCAACTTCCCGCTTCGTTTGCTTCGCCCGCCGTTATGGTATATAGCCTGTGTTCCTTTATATCCGCGCGCTTGACCTCAATTTCACCGGAATGCAAGTAGGTGTCCGTGTACGCATCATAAACGCACACCGGCTGCGTGCCGAAAGAAACCGGGGTGAATTCCACTTTGCCCTCCGCGTCGGTTCTGCCGATTTCCGGCGGCGGCCAGATTTCGCGCCCGTCCGGGTAGTGCCCGGCATATACGGTGACGTCCGCTATGGGGGTTCCGTTTTCATTTATCACCTGCAGCGTAACGCTGCCGTCCGGCGTATTGAGACTGCAAGCGGCAAAAGAAAAGAAAACGGCTATCCATGCAAGAAGGAGAATTGCTTTTCTGTGTTTCATAGCGGTTCTTCCTTTCTCAAACGCTTTGCATGTACATTTCGTCTCGTATTCACTTTACAAGTATCACAATAAAACGAAAAACACGGGAATCGCCTCATTTTTTATATAAATTGTCCTCCATATAAATAGTATACGACAAGGTGTCTATTTCGTCAATCTGCAATTTGTCGAAAAAACGCTGCATTTTTACATGGCGCTGCGCGCACGGACAGCGTCTTGTGATTTTTCACAGATTCTTTCGGTATATTTCTAACGTGCTAAATATTGAAAAATGCAGTCAAAAGTGCTATAAATAATAAAACCATAAAAATGGGTTTCTGTGAGTTTTTCACAGACGGAAAGGTTCGAACGCAATGTCTTTGGTTACCATGCAGGAGCTGCTCGAGCGCGCCGAACAAAAGGGCTGCGCGGTCGGGGCTTTTTCTGTCGGAAATATGGAAATGGTCCTGGGCGCCGTGCGCGCCGCCGAGGAGACCGAAACGCCGATTATTCTGCAAATCGCCGAGGTGCGCCTGCCGAATTCGCCCTTAGAGCTTATGGGGCCGATGATGCTGGCCGCCGCAAAACACGCCGCGGTGCCGGTCGCCGTGCACCTGGACCACGGGCTGCGGCCCGAAACCGTCCACAAGGCGCTCGAAATGGGCTTTACCTCCGTGATGTTCGACGGCTCGCAGCTGCCGCTTTCGGAAAATATCCGCACCGTGAAAAACGTGGTGCAGCTTGCAAGCGATTACGGCGCGACGGTCGAGGCGGAGCTCGGCGTCGTCGGCGGCAACGAGGGGGAGGGGAAGGCGCACGAAATTCTGTGCACCGACCCGGCGGACGCGGTCCGCTTCTGCGACGAAACGGGCGTGGACGCGCTCGCCGTCGCCATAGGCAACGCGCACGGCAATTACCCGGTTCTGCCCGAGCTGCGCTTCGACGTGCTCGAAAAAATCCACAGGACCGTGTCCGTTCCGCTGGTTCTGCACGGCGGCACGGGCGTTACGCCCGAAATGTTCCGCGAATGCATCCGGCTGGGCGTCCGGAAAATCAATATTGCGACCGCCTCCTTTGACGCGCTCGCCCGCAGCGCAAAGGCCTGCTGCGACGAACAGGACGGCGCGCCGAACTATTTTGCACTTTCCGCGTGCGAAGCGGCGGGCGTATGCGAAAACGTCAAACGGCACATCGAAATTTTCAATATGCGGTAAAGCGAAAGGAGCGCCACATGCAGTACATACAATTTGACCAAAGCAAGCCCTATGACCTTATCCTGCTCGGACGCGTGGCGGTGGATTTGAACCCCGTCGACTATTACTGCCCCTTAAACGAAAGCACGACCTTTAAGCGGTACCTGGGCGGCTCGCCGGCGAACATTGCGGTGGGTCTTGCGCGCCTTGGCAAAAAGGTCGGCTTTTTTGCGCGTGTGTCCGACGACCAGCTCGGCACCTTTGTGACCGATTATTTCAAGAAAGAGGGGATTGACACCTCCCGCATTGTCCGCTGCAAAAACGGCGAAAAAATCGGCCTGACCTTTACCGAAATCAAGTCCGAAACGGAAAGCTCCATCCTCATGTACCGCAACGAAGCGGCGGATTTGCAGCTTTCGGTCGAGGATATTGACGAAGCGTACATCCAATCGGGCAAGGCGCTGCTCATTTCCGGTACGGCGCTTGCCGAAAGCCCGTCGCGCGAAGCGGCGCTCAAGGCCGTGACGCTGGCGCGGCGCAGCGGCGTGCCCGTCATTTTCGACATCGACTACCGCGCCTACAACTGGAAAAATAAGGATGAAATCGCCATCTACTATTCCGCCGTTGCGAAAGAGGCGGACATCATCTTAGGCTCGCGTGAGGAATACGATTTGACCGAGGCGCTGCTTGCCCCCGGCCTTACCGACCGCGAAAGCGCCGCGCTCTGGCACGGCTATAACGCGAAAATCGTCATCATCAAGCACGGGAAGGAGGGCTCCACCGCCTATACCTGCGACGGCGAAAGCTATTCCGTAAAGCCCTTCCCCGTCAAGCTCTTAAAATCCTTCGGCGGCGGCGACGGATACGCGTCGGCGTTCCTCTACGGCCTTTTCGAGGGGTACGAAATGTTCGACGCGCTCGAATTCGGCTCGGCTTCGGCGGCGATGCTCGTCGCGTCGCACGCGTGCTCGGAGGATATGCCCACCGCAGACGCGGTGCGGGACTTCATCGCCAGGGAAAAAGAGGAATACGGCGAAATGGTGGCAAGAGCGTAATTTGGGACTTTGAACACGAGGTGTTTTTATGTACGAGACCCCTGCTTTTAACGAAAACCGGGAAAAGCTCCTTTGCGAAATGGGCGGGAAAAACGCCGATATGCGCATGACCATCAAGGTCAAATGCATGACGGCGGGCCAGTCGCTGACGCTGTGCAGCGCCTCCAACGAAACGGCGGTTCTGCTGCTTGCGGGCGAAGCGGCGTTTTCCTTTGCGGGCAGAACCGAGCGCGCGTCCCGGCGCAGCCCGTTCCTTGACAAGCCCTACTGCGTGCATTTCCCGCGCAAAAAGGCGGTTACGGTGTCGGCGGCCGGCGACGTTCGGATTCTCATCCAGCAAACTGACAACGACCGCGACTTCCCGCTGAAATGGTACACGCCAGCCGACTGCATGCTGCAGGAATTCGGCAAATCCCAGTGGAACGGTACGGCGCACCGGCAGGTGCTGACGGTGTTCGACTACGAATCCGCGCCGTATTCCAACATGGTGCTCGGCGAGGTGTTCCACAAGCCCGGCTGCTGGTCGAGCTATCCGCCGCACTACCACCCGCAGCCCGAGCTTTACTACTATGAATTTGACAAGCCCCAGGGCTTCGGCGTCGGCTTCGTCGGCGACGAATGCTTTAAGGTGCTCGACGGCGGCGCGCTTGCCATTACGCCCATGCAAACGCACCAGCAGGTCGCGGCGCCCGGCTATTCGATGTATTATGTTTGGATGATTCGCCATTTGGAGGGCGACCCGTGGCGCAAAACGCGCATCGACGCGCCCGAGCACAAATGGCTTCTGGAAGCGGAATAAGGAGGGAACCGACGTGGCAAAGCTGACGACCGCACAGGCGCTTGTGCGCTTTTTAGACAACCAGTACGTTTCCTTTGACGGCAAAGAGACCAAGTTTGTCGACGGCATTTTCACCATTTTCGGCCACGGCATTGTCTGCGGCCTTGGGGAAGCGCTCGACTCCGACCCCGGGCAGCTGACCGTCTACCAGGGCAAAAATGAGCAGGGCATGGCGCACGTCGCCGCCTCTTTTGCCAAGCAGAACAACCGGCGCAAAATCATCGCCTGTTCTTCCTCCATAGGCCCGGGCGCGGCGAACATGATTACCGCCGCCGCCACGGCGACCGTTAACCATGTGCCGCTGTTGCTGTTCCCGGCCGACGCGTTTTCGACGCGCCAGCCCGACCCCGTTTTGCAGCAGTTTGAGCAGGTGCAGTCGCTGTCCATCACCACCAACGACGCCTACCGCGCCGTTTGCCGCTATTGGGACCGCGTCGCGCGGCCCGAGCAGCTGATGTCCGCCATGCTCAACGCCATGCGCGTGCTGACTGACACGGCGGAAACGGGCGCTGTGTGCATTTCCATGCCGCAGGACGTCGAGGGTGAGACCTACGACTTCCCCGACGAATTCCTGCAAAAGCGCGTCCATAAAATCACCCGCATCGCCCCCGCGAAAGACGAGGTCGAGGACCTTGCGGCGGCGCTGCTGCAGGCGAAAAAGCCGCTGGTCATCTGCGGCGGCGGCGTGCGGTATTCCGAGGCCGGCGAAACGCTGGAGCGCTTCTGCCGGACGTTCCACATCCCGTTTGCCGAAACGCAGAGCGGCAAGACCGCCTGCCTTTCCTCCGACCCGTATAACCTGGGCGGGCTCGGCGTTACGGGCAACGCGGCGGGCAACGTTATCGCGAAAGAGGCGGACGTGATTCTCGGCGTCGGCACGCGGTTCTCGGACTTTACGACCGGCTCAAAATCGCTGTTCCGCGCGGATGCGAAGGTGCTGACGGTGAACACCTCCCGCTTCGACGCCTATAAGCTCGGCGCAACCAAGCTTGTCGCCGACGCAAAGCTGGGGCTTGAGGCGCTGGAGGCGGCGCTTGCCAAAGCCGGCTACCGTTCGGGGTACACGACCGAAATTGCCGACGCAAAAGCCGCCTGGGAAGAGGAGATGCAGCGCCTTGCCGACTATGCGTACGACGAGAATTTCCGGCCGCTGATTGCCGCGGGAGACCCGCGCACGCTGCCGGAATTTGCCGAAAACTTCGGCACGCTGACGCAGACCGCCGTGGTCGCCAAGGTTCGCGAGCTGATTCCCGCAGACGCCATCTGCGTGGGCGCGGCGGGCTCTTTGCCGGGCGATTTGCAGCGGATGTGGACGTCGGACAGCCGGTATTCCTACAATATGGAATACGGCTTCTCCTGCATGGGGTATGAAATCGCCGGCGCGCTCGGCTCCAAGCTTGCCGAGCCGGACAAAGAGGTTTACGCCATGTGCGGCGACGGCAGCTACCTGATGCTCCATTCCGAGCTTGTCACGAGCGTCCAGGAGCATAAGAAAATCAACGTCCTGCTGTTTGACAACTGCGGCTTCGGCTGCATCAACAACCTGGAAATGTCCAACGGCATCGGGAACCTGGCGACGGAGTTTCGGTTCCGCACGCCGGACGGCAAGCTCTTGGGCGACCTTGTCCCGATTGATTTTGCCCGCGCGGCCTCCGGCTACGGGGTCAAGACCTACACGGCGCGCAACATGGAGGAGCTCGAAGCGGCGCTCTTGGACAGCCAAAAGCAGACCGTCTCTACGCTCATTGACATCAAGGTCCTGCCCAAGACCATGACCGACGGGTACGGCGCCTGGTGGCATGTGGGGGTGGCGAGCACCTCCCAAAACGAAGCGGTGCGCAAGGCTTACGCCGACCGCAAAGCGCATTTAGAGAAAGCGAGGAAATACTGATGCTCGACAAGACCAAGGTCAAGCTCGGCATTGCGCCGATCGCCTGGACCAACGACGATATGCCCGATCTCGGCGCGGAAAACACCTTTGAACAATGCGTGTCCGAAATGGCGCTGGCCGGCTTTACCGGCTGCGAGGTCGGCAACAAATATCCGAAAGACGCGGCGGTGCTTAAAAAGGCGCTGGACCTGCGCGGGCTGCAAATCTGCAACGCCTGGTTCTCGACGTTTTTGACGACCAAGCCGTATGAAGAGACCGAGCGCGACTTTATCCGCCACATCTCTTTTCTGAAAGAGATGGGCGCCAAGGTCGTCGGCGTGTCCGAGCAGGGGCATTCCATTCAGGGCACGGACAAGTCCATTTTCCGCGACAAGTATGTGATGCACGACGAGGAGTGGGAAAAGCTCTGCACGGGGCTTAACCGGCTCGGCCGCGTCGCAAAGGATATGGGCATTGCGCTTTGCTTCCACCACCACATGGGCACGGTCGTCCAGACCGCTGCGGAAATCGACCGCATGATGGAAAACACCGACCCGGACGTGTTCGGGCTGCTGTTTGATTCGGGGCACCTTGCCTACTGCGGCGAGGATTACATGGCGGTGCTTAAAAAATACGCCGGCCGTGTGCGCCATGTGCACTTAAAGGATATCCGGCCCGCCGTAATTGACGAGGTCCGGGCAAAGAACCTGAGCTTTTTGGACGGCGTGCGTATGGGCACGTTTACCGTCCCGGGCGACGGGGCGCTGGATTTCAAGCCCATTTTCGACGTACTCGAGGACGTGGGCTACGAGGGGTATGTGCTTGTGGAGGCCGAACAGGACCCCGCCAAGGCGAACCCGCTGGAATATGCCTTGAAAGCGCGCAGATATATCCGCGAGGTCTCGGGGCTGTAAGCGCCGGACGCGGGAAGAAAAGGAGAAAATCAGATGGCAGTAGAAAAGTTGCAGTATTTTGTAAACGGGGAATTCCGGGACTCCAAAACGGACGTCTGGTACGACCTGCACAACCCCAGCACCGGCGAAGTCACGGGGCAGGCGCCCTGCTGTACGAACGACGAGGTGCTGGAGGCCATTGAAGCGGCCAAGGCGGCGTATCCCGGCTGGCGCGCCGTGCCCGCAATTAAGCGCGCGCAGATTCTTTATAAAATCCGCGACCTCATTCTGGAGAACATGGAAGAACTCACCATGAGCGTCGCCAGGGAAAACGGCAAGGTCTGGAGCGAAGCGGAGGGCGACGTGCTCAAGGCCAAGGAGGGGACGGAGCTTGCGACGCAGGTGCCGTCTTTGATGATGGGCGAGAGCCTGATGGACGCTTCGCGCGGGTACGACACGGTCAAATACCGCGAACCCATCGGCGTGTTTGCGGGCATTGTGCCGGTCAATTTCCCGGCGATGATCCCGTTCGGCTGGATGGCACCCACCTGCATTGCCTGCGGCAACACGCTGGTTTTGAAGGCGGCCTCCCTGACGCCGAAAACCGCGATGCTGTTTGCGAAAATCTATAAGGAGGCGGGCGTGCCCGACGGCGTTATCAACGTCGTGACCTGCTCGCGCAACGAAATCAACACCATTCTCGACCACCCGGACGTAAAGGGCATTACCTTTGTCGGCTCGACGCCGGTCGGCCTGAAGATTTACCAGCGCGCCGCGGCGGCCGGCAAACGCTGCCAGGCGCTTTGCCAGGCGAAGAACCACGCGCTGGTTATGGCGGACGCCGCGCTGGAGCGCACCGTCGCGGGCGTCATCAATTCCGCTTACGGCTGCGCGGGCCAGCGCTGCATGGCGCTGTCGTGCTGCGTGGTGGAGGAGGCCATTGCCGACAAGTTCGTCGCCGAGCTTAAAAAGCAGGCGCAGAACATCAAGGTCGGCCCCTCCTGGGACAAGACCTCCAAGCTTGGGCCCATCACCTATGAAAAGCATTACAAGGAAGTCCTCGCCGACATCGACAAGGGCGTTTCGGAGGGCGCCGAGCTGGTGCTGGACGGCCGCAACTATAAGGTCGAGGGGTATGAGGGCGGCTACTTCGTCGGCCCGACCATTTTCGACCATGTGACCGAGGATATGACCATCGGCCGCGACGAGGTGTTCGGCCCGGTGCTGTGCATCAAACGCTGCAAGGATTTCAAAGAGGGCCTTGCGATTATGAATGCAAGCCCCTATGCCAACGGCTCGGTCATTTATACGCAGAGCGGCTATTTTGCGCGCGAGTTCGTCCGCCACACCGACGGCGGCCAGGTCGGCGTAAACGTCGGCATTCCCGTGCCGGTGGGCTTCTTCCCGTTCTCGGGGCACAAGCAGTCGTTCTTCGGCGATCTCCACTGCCTGGGCAAGGACGCGTACCGCTTCTTTACGGAGAGCAAAGCCGTCACCACGCACTGGTTCGACGAAGAGGAAAAAACCGCCACCGAGGTCTCGACCTGGGACGGCACCATCTGATAAGGGAGGACAACCATGCTTAAAATCGGCATCATCGGCGCGGGGCGCATCGGCAAGGTGCATCTCGAATCCATTACCTATCACGTTCCGAACGCGACGGTTACGGCTGTGGCGGACCCGTTTCTGAACGAGGAAACGCGCGCGTATATTGCAAGCTTCGGCGTCGAGAACATCTACACGGACTACCACGCGATTTTAGACGACCCGTCGGTTGACGCTGTGCTGGTCTGTTCGTCGACGGACACGCACGCCGCCATTTCGGTCGAGGCGATTGAGGCGGGCAAGCATGTGTTCTGCGAAAAGCCCGTCGACCATTCGCTTGCGAAAATCCAGGCGGTTGCCGACGCGCTGGAACGCCGCCCTGGCGTCAAATTCCAGGTGGGCTTCAACCGCCGCTTTGACCACAACTTCGCCGCCGTGCGCAAGGCGTACGACGACGGCAAAATCGGCGAAGCGCACATCCTCAAAATCACCTCGCGCGACCCGGAGCCGCCGAACCCGGCGTACATCAAGGTCTCGGGCGGCATGTTCCTGGATATGACCATCCATGATTTCGACATGGCGTGCTTTTTGACGAACAGCGACGTCGAAGAGGTCTATGTGAACGCCGCGGTCCTGGTGGACCCCGCCATTGGCGAGCAGGGCGACGTGGACACCGCGATTATTTCCATGAAAATGGCGAACGGCGCTTTGGCGGTCATTGACAATTCCCGCCGCGCCGCTTACGGCTACGACCAGCGCGCCGAGCTGTTCGGCTCAAAGGGCATGGTCGCGACGGCAAACGACACGCTTTCCACCGCCGTCCTTTCCAACGCGGAGGGCGTGACGGGCGAAAAGCCGCTGTTCTTCTTCCTGGAGCGCTACATGGGCTCGTTCTCGGAGGAAATGCGGCAGTTTGTCGCCGCGTGCGAAAACGATACGCCGGTGCCCGTCGGCATCCATGCCGGCTTCCAGTCGGTGCAGATTGCGCTGGCGGCGAAAAAGAGCGTTCAGGAGCGCCGCCCGGTAAAGCTTTCCGAAATTCAGTAAACTCGTTATTGACCCCGCCCCGCAGCTTTTGCTGCGGGGCGTTTTTGTGAAAACATACGTTTTATTTGGCGGAAACTGCAAAAACAGTGGTGAATACCTATTCACCACTTGATTTTATGGCGGAAATGCAATATGATAAATAAGGTATTCCAATAACGGATAATATGGGAGGAAGACATGAAAGAAGAAAACAGAAAGTACGCCGAGGCTGCGTTCGACATCGTCGAGCATGCGGCGCATAAAATCGGTTCGCGTCTGCCCGGGTCCGAGGGGGAACGCAAATACGCGGCTTATATGGGCGAAAAGCTGCGCGAAATCGGCATTGAACCGGTCAAAGAGGAGTTTGCCGTTTCGCCCCGTTCCTCCATCGGCGGCATTCCGTACGCCGGCTGGTTCGGCCTTATTTTAAGCGGGCTTGTGTATTTTGCGCTCGGCAACAGCTTCCTGTGGTACGGTATGGCGCTTGCGGGCATTTGCTGCCTTGTGTGGCTTGTGTGCAGCGTGTTCCTTTACAAGCCCTGGTTCGACAAGTTTTTCCACCAGAAGATTTCGCAGAATACATACGGTGCGCTGGTGCCCGAGGACGGGCAGTACGACTACACCATTATCCTGTCCGGCCATACGGACACAAGCTGGAACTGGCGCCATTCCGAGGCGGGCTACAAATACCGCGATAAGCCGATTTTGGGCATCCTTGCAACCTACGGCAAGGTCGGCTTCGGCGCGGTCTGCGTGATTTTCCTCATCGTGACCTCCATTGTGATGGCGGTCGTTTTGACCGGCGCGACGTTTGGCGCGATGTGGGCGATGGAGCTTGCGTATTCCGCATCGTTCCAGTATTTCCAGATTGCGCTGCGCTTTTTGCCGCTTGTGACGGCCATTGGCAGCTGCTTTGTCATTCGCTGGAACGACCCGAGCGAGGAAAACGCTTCCCGCGGGGCGATGGACAACGCGACGGGCTGCGCCCTGAGCTATGCGGTTCTGAAATACTTTAAGGAAAACCCCGATAAAATGCCGAAGAACTGCCGCATCATTGATTTGAACTGCGGTTCGGAGGAAGCGGGGCTTCGCGGTTCGATGGCGTTTGCCGACGAGCACAAGCACGACGACCTTTTGAAAAACGCCTGGAATATCAACATCGACTCCGTTGCGGATAAGGAGTATTTCGAGGTTGTCATTCAGGACGACTGGCAGTTTACCCGCTTTGACACGGACCTTGAAAAGATGTTTAAGGCCACGTTCCAGGAGCTCGGCATCCAGAGCAAGACGAACGGCTGCATCCACAACCCCGTCGGCGGCTGCGACAGCACGCCGATGACGAAGGCCGGCGTCAAATCCGTTACCTTCGCGGCGCAGAACCCGGTGCTTACGCACTATTACCACACCTGGCGCGATATGCCCGCCCGGTTTGAGCTTGAAACCGTCGGCGACGGCTTCGACGTCGTGATGGGCGTGATTGAAAAGATTGCCGCGTTCCAGGAGCAAAACGGCTACAACGGCCCGCAGAAAAAATAACCGCCAAAGCGCAGAAAAAAGCCCCGTCCAATGGACGGGGCCTTTTCTTTCCACACTTTGATTAGGGCCAGATGCCGCGGAACCGCAGCGCTTCCACCACGCGCTTGAGCGCGAGCAGATACGCCCCCATGCGCAGGGTCGTTTGCTTTTCGGCGGCGATGCCGTAGACGCTGTCGAACGCTTTCTGCATTGCCTTTTCCAGCTTGGCGTTGACCTCGGCTTCCTCCCACTCAAGCGCCTGCAGGTTCTGCACCCATTCAAAATAGGAGACGACCACGCCGCCGGCGTTGGCCAGGATGTCGGGGACCAGCACCGTGCCGTTTCGCTCCAGAATTTCATCCGCCTCCACGGTGGTCGGGCCGTTCGCGCCCTCCACGATGACCTGTGCGCGGATGCGGCCGGCGTTTTCGGCGTTGATTTGGTTTTCGAGCGCGGCCGGAATGAGCACCGTCACGTCCGCCTCGAGGAGTTCCTCGTTGCCGATGCGCGTCATGCCCGCCTCCTCGTAGCCCGAAAGCAGATTTCCGCGCTTGGACAAATACTGACAGACAGCGGGAATAGCCAGCCCCGCCGCCTTGTAAATGCCGCCGGAAACGTCGCTGACCGCCACGACCCTGGCGCCCTGCTCGTGCAGCAGGCGCGCCGAAACGCTGCCAACGTTGCCCATGCCCTGCACGGCGACGGCGGCGCCCGCAAGGGGGCGGTCCAGCTTTTCACAGATGTATTTTGTGCAGAGCATCACGCCGCGGCCGGTCGCTTCGCCGCGTCCCTGGCTGCCGCCGAGCGGGATGGGCTTTCCCGTAACGGCCGCCGGTATGGCGTGGCCGTTTAACATGCTGTATGTATCCATCATCCAGCCCATAACCTCGGCGTTCGTCCCAACGTCCGGCGCCGGGATGTCGCGGTCGGGGCCGATGATGGGGGCAATCATGCTTGTAAAGCGTCTTGTCAGCCGCTGCAGTTCGCCCAGGGACAGCGACGCCGGGTCAACCGCTACGCCGCCCTTGCCGCCGCCGTAGGGAATGTCCACCACGGCGCACTTAAAGGTCATCCACGCGGCCAGCGCCCGGACCTCGTCCTTGTTGACGCCGGGGTGGTAGCGAACGCCGCCCTTTGCGGGGCCGCGCACCGTCGAGTGCTGGATACGGTAGCCCTGAAAGACGCGCACGCTGCCGTCGTCCATGCGCACCGGAACGGAAACGTGCAGTTCCCGCTCCGGGAATTTCACGGCTTCGTAATCCTCGGGCGTGTATCCCAGCAGCTTTGCCGCCTTTTCGACCGTTGCAAGCACATTGTCATAAGGATTGTAGGACATAAGCAGGCACCACTCCTAAAACTTGTGAATTTTGGTTCACCTCGGTTACTAGTATGCGGGAAAATCCTGCGTTTGTCAATAGCGTTTGAAAAAATTACAAAATTTTAATAATTTTTATTTGGTTTGCCGAATCCGGTCAAAAAACAGCAGCGGCACGCCGGAAACCTGTCCGAGGTGCCGCTGCGGCTTATATGTAAAGCAAACAGGCTTTACACGACCTGCTTCCCGCTGACAAAGACCGCGCTGATATCCACGTTTTCGTTGAACAGCAAAAGGTCCGCGTCATACCCCTTGGCGATTTTCCCGGTGTGGTCGTCGATGCCGATGACCCGCGCGGGTGTAAGGCTTGCCATCTTTACACAGTCGCAAAGCGGCAGGCGCAGCTTTGTGTACAAATTGCGCACCAGCCGGTCGCAGGTCGCTACGGACCCCGCCAGGCACGAACGGTCGGCCAGCAGCATCACGCCGTCGGAATAGACGACCGCCATGCCGTTTTCCTGTACAAATTCCTCGCCCTCGCGCATTTCGGTCGCGGCGAATTCCAGCCCGTCGGTGATGAGGTACATTTTGTCCGGGCCTTTGCATTTGTAAATGAGGCGCAGCACGCCCTCGGGCTGGTGGCGCAGGTCGGCGATGACCTGCGTGGTCACGCTGTCGTTGACAAGCGCCGCCTCCACCGTGCCCGCATGGCGGAACACCCCGACCTTGTGGCAGGAGGTGCAGGCGTTGTAAAGGTGCGTCACGTCCGAATACCCGTGCGAAAACGCCTTTTGCGCCAGGTCATAGTCCGCCGTGGAGTGCGCCACGGACGCGACGGCGCCGTGCCTGCGAATAAGCGCCCCGAGCGCCATGCCGCCCGCCGTTTCGGGCGCCGCGCCGACGATTTGGATGCCGTCCCAGTAAGAGAGCAGGTCTTCGCAATCCCATTCGTCGGGCACAAGGATGTTTTCCGGGCTTTGCGCGCCGCACATGTTGGGGGAGAGGAACGGCCCCTCCAGGTGTACGCCGAGAATGTGGACGTTGTCCGTTGCGCTTTGCGCTTCGCGGATGCCGTCCATCGCGGTTTTGAGCTGCGCAATGGGCGCGGCGAGCGTCGTCGGCAGAATGGAGGTCGTTCCGTAGCGCGCGTGCGCCTCGCACATGCGCACAACCGCGTCCTTGCCGCCCATGGCGGAATACCCGCCGCCGCCGTGGACGTGCAGGTCGATAAAGCCCGGCGAAAGGTACTGCCCGCCGCCGTCCAGCGCCTTAGCGCCCTCGGGGCAGGGGACGTGCGCGCCGACTTCGGCAATTTTCCCGTCTTTCACCAATACCGCGCCGGGGAAGATTTCGTGTTCCCCGATAACGCGCACATTGTGGATGTACAGCATAAGGTCCTCCTTACGGCAGCTTCGCCGTGATGCAAATGATTTGTCCGTCGTCTGTGATGTCCACAAGCCCGTAGTCGCCTGCGTGTACGCTGCCCGGACACAGGTAGTGCACGCCGTTTTCATATGCTGTGCGCGGGACGTGCGTGTGCCCGTACAGCACAAGGTCAGCCCGGCGGCTTGCGGCTTCCTCCTCCAGCATTGAAAAGCCGTGCTTGACAAAGCGCGTATGCCCGTGCAGCGCGAAAATCCGCTTGCCAAAGAGCGGTACAAGCGCCTCTTTTGGCAGCGCGGAGCAGACGTCGCAGTTCCCCGCAAGCGCCGTGACCTTTTTGTCGGTCAGCAGCGCCTGCACGCCGGGAGAGAAAAAGTCCTCCTCCCCGTCGCCGAGAAAAAAGACCGCGTCCGCCTCGCGGTGCAGGCGCAGCGCGCGCACCAGCGCAAAGCTGTCGCGGTGCGAGTCGGAAAGCACAAGCAAACGAAGCATACGCGTCCTCCTTTCGGCATATGTATCCTACGGTTCAGTATACCAAATCAAAGAGGTGTTTGCAATGCAGGAACCGGGATTTTTGGACAAAATGATTGGGGAGCTCAAAACGAAGGGCACGCGCAGGGAGGCGGAGGCGTATCTGATGCAGCAGCTAAGCCCGGCGCAGTCGAAAAAGCTTAAGGAGGTGTTGTCCGACGAAAACGCCGCGCGCGCCATGCTGCAAACGCCGCAGGCGCAAAGCCTTTTGAAAAAGCTTATGGGGGAGGATGCCGATGGACGCGAACAGCATCCGTGATTTGCTCGCCGGTATCAGCCCCGAGGAGCTCGAACGCCTTAAGGGTGTGGCGCAAAGCCTGATGCAGAGCGGCGCCGCAGGCGCGCAGCCGAAAGACGAGGGGAAAAGCGGCGTTGCGGGGGTCTTCGGCGAAGACGTCACGAAGGCGCTGGCGGCGGTGGCGGGACAGATGGGACGCGAGGACGACCGCACACGGTTTCTGGAAGCGCTCATGCCGCTGCTTTCCGAAACACGCCGCCAGCGCGCCGCGCAGGCGGCGCAGTTTTTGCGGCTGATGGACGCGCTGCCGCTTTTGAAAGGACTGCTGTGATATGGCGGAATACACCTACGACGAATTGCGGCAAATGCAGGAAAAGGCGCTTGCGCGTGTGCAGCGCATGCAGCAGCGCGCGCGGCAGTATGTCGACGCCCAGCCGCCCGCACCGCCCGCGCCGAAGCTGCCGCCCGCACCGCCGCAGCCGCCGGAAAAGCCGAAGCCCGGGCGTATCAAAATGCCGTTGAACCTGCCGGAGAACCGGGACCTTGTGTACCCGAGCTTTCGGGAGGTCTTTTCCGCCGAAACCGAAAAGGCGAAAACGCAGGCGGCGCAGAAAAGCAAGGCGAACCTGCTTGACGAGGTGCTCAAAGAGCCGGACGAGGCCATGCTGTTTTCGCTGCTGCTGCTTTTGCGGGCGGAGGGCGCGGACGAGGCGCTGCTTTTGGCGCTTTTGTATATTATGAGCTGAATAGAAAAGCGCGGGACCTTGACGGGGCCCCGCGCTTTGTTTATACTATTTTTGGAACGCAGAAGACAGCACAAGGCAGGCAGGCGAAAGCATGGTAGACAAAATTCAAATCCGCGGCGCAAAGGTACATAATCTGAAGCATATCGACCTAGACGTCCCGCTGCAAAAAATCGTCGGCGTCGCCGGCGTGTCCGGGTCCGGCAAATCGTCGCTCGCGCTGGGCGTTCTCTATGCCGAAGGCTCGCGGCGGTACCTGGAGGCCTTGTCCACCTATACGCGCCGCCGCATGACCCAGGCGTCCAAGGCGGCAGTGGACGAGGTGCAGTATGTGCCCGCCGCGCTTGCGCTGCACCAGCGCCCCGCCGTGCCGGGGATTCGCAGCACGTTCGGAACGGGCACGGAGCTGCTCAACAGCCTGCGCCTTTTGTATTCGCGCGTGGGCGCGCACCTGTGTCCGAACGGGCACCGGCTTGCGCCTACCCTGGCCGTCGCCGCCGGAAAGGCGCTTGTCTGCCCGGAATGCGGCGCGGAATTTTATGCGCCGTCCGCCGAGGAACTCGCCTTTAATTCCCAGGGCGCGTGCAAAACCTGCTCGGGCACGGGCCGCGTGCGCACGGTTGACCTTGCGACGCTTGTGCCCGACGAATCGCTGACCATCGACGAGGGCGCGGTCGCCCCGTGGAACAGCCTGATGTGGTCGCTGATGACCGACGTCTGCCGGGAGATGGGCGTGCGCACCGACGTCCCGTTTTGCGAGCTGACCGACGCGGAAAAGGAGATCGTCTACCACGGTCCGGCGGTCAAAAAGCATATTTTTTACAAGGCGAAAAAGACGAACCAGGCCGGGGAGCTGGATTTTACCTACTACAACGCCGTCTATACGGTCGAAAACGCCCTTGCCAAGGTCAAGGATGAAAAGGGCATGAAGCGCGTCGAGAAATTCTTAAAGGAGGACGTCTGTCCCGACTGCGGCGGCACAAGGCTTTCTTTGGCGGCGCGCAGCGCGCAGGTGCGCGGCATTTCTCTGGACAAGGCGTGCGAAATGCCGCTTTCCCAACTTGTAAAATGGGTGCAGGGCGTGCCGGGCTCTCTTGCAGAGGAGCTGCGGCCGATGGCGGAAAGCATCTGCGACGCGTTTCTCAATACCGCGCGCCGGCTGTTGGAGCTGGGGCTCGGGTACCTTTCTCTGGACCGCGCCAGCGAGACGCTCTCGACCGGGGAGCGCCAGCGCATGCAGCTCGCGCGCGCCGTGCGCAACCGCACCACCGGCGTGCTGTATGTGCTTGACGAGCCGTCCATCGGCCTGCATCCCGCCAATATCGTGGGCCTTGTGGGCGTGATGCGCGACCTTGTCGCGGACGGGAACTCCGTTGTCTTTGTGGACCACGACACGCAAATCCTAAAGGAAGCGGACTGGCTTATCGAAATGGGTCCCGGGGCGGGCGCGGGCGGCGGGCAGGTCGTGGCGCAGGGGACGGTGCGCGACGTCGAAGCGAACGCCGCGTCGCAAATCGGACCGTTCCTGTCCGGAAAGTGTCCGACCGGCATGCGAAACACCGCCGCGCCGGACGAGCTGTTCGACTTTGGCACGCTGCGCCTTTCGACCGGGCCGCTGCACACCGTCAAGCCCCTGGAGGTCGCAATTCCCAAGGGCAGGCTGACCGTTGTGACCGGCGTGTCGGGCTCTGGCAAAACGACGCTGGTGCTCGAAAGCCTGGTCCCGGCGTTCCGGGCGGCCGCGGCCGGAAAACCGCTTCCGGCGCATGTGCGCGCGGCGGATACGGCGGGCATTCGGCACGTTAAGCTCATCGACGCCACGCCCATCGGCGTCAACGTGCGCTCGACCGTGGCGACCTACGCCGGGGTGCACGACGAGCTGCGCCGGCTGTTTGCCAAGACGGCGGCGGCCAAGGAAAAGGGTCTGCGCGCCGGCGATTTTTCCTACAACACGGGTGCGCTTCGCTGTCCCGGCTGCGACGGGACGGGCGTGGTGAGCCTCGACGTGCAGTTTTTGCCGGACGTCGATATTCCCTGCCCGGACTGCCGCGGCGCGCGGTACGGGCAGGCGGCGCGGGATGTGCGCCTGACGAACGAAGCGGGGGCGTCGTGTTCCATGCCGGAGCTTATGGCGATGGACGTGCAAAGCGCGCTGGCCTTCTGTAAGGGGATGCGGACCGTGGCCCAAAAGCTGCAGGTTCTGTGCAATCTCGGGCTCGGCTATTTGACGCTCGGCGAACAGACGCCCGGCCTTTCGGGCGGGGAGGCGCAGCGGCTCAAGCTCGCCGGGGAAATCGGAAAATCGCAGACGGACGCCGTCTTTGTGTTTGACGAGCCGTCCATCGGCCTGCACCCGCTCGACGTGCAGGTGCTTTTGCAGGTGTTTGAAACGCTGCTGCAAAGCGGCGCGACCGTTGTGGTCATTGAGCATGACCGCGACATCATTTCCAATGCGGACTATTGCATCGATATGGGCCCGGGCGGCGGCGAAGCGGGCGGGCGTATTGTTGCGGCCGGCACGCCGGAAGACCTGAAACACAACCCGAACAGCGTGACGGGCCGGTATCTGTAAGCCGCACGGTCTGTGCCGGGCGGCAAAAAAAGACGGGCAGGCTGTAAAGCCGCCCGCCTTTTCATTTTTGCGGGAGCGCGGCGGCCGACTTTTTTGCCAAAAGCGCGCCGCCGGCTTCCCAAACGGTAAAGACGATCATCCCGACCGTCAAGGTTGTTTTAAGCACCCAAAGGAGCTTGAGCAGCCGGGTGCCGGCTGAAAGCAGCCGTAAATCTCGAAACAAAACCTCCATGGTTACTCCTTTCCTTTTCCCGGCGCGCAGACGAGCGCCGCATGCGCGATGCAGGGGATGCTTTCCCCCTGCAGGGTCGAGGTCTGCGACAAAAGCGCCCCGGTCGCGACCAGCAGCACGCGCCGCAGCGACCCGCATTGCAGCCGGCGCAAAATATAGGAATTGAATACGGACGCCGAACATCCGCAGCCCGAGCCGCCGGCGTGGACGTCCTGCTTTTCCCGGTCGTAAAGCAGCAGACCGCAGTCCGCGTGCCTGGCTTCGGCAAGCTTCACGCCGTGGTCTTTGAGCAGCAGCGTGCGGAAAAGCTCGGTTCCCACCGCGCCCAGGTCGCCGGTTACAATCCAATCGAGGTCATCCGGGGACATGGCCGTATCGCGCAGGAAATCCGCAACGGTTCTCGCGGCGGCCGGCGCCATGGCCGCGCCCATATTGTTCGCGTCCTGCACGCCGAGGTCGACGATGCGCCCGAACGTGGCCGCCGCAAGATACGGCTTGCCCGGCTCGTGCGCGCCGAGCACGCTTGCGCCCGCCGCGGTCGCCGTGCGCTGGGCGGTGGGCGGCCGCTGCCCGCCGTATTCGAGCGGCTGTCGGAACTGCCGCTCCGCCGAGCAGAAATGCGAGGAGGTCACGGCAAGGGCGAGGCCTGCGGCTTTGGCGTCGACAAAAAGGCCGGCAAGGCCGAGTGCGAGCGCCATGGTCGAGCACGCGCCGTATACGCCGACAAAGGGGATGCCGAAATCCCGCAGCCCGAACGACGAGCCGGTGCATTGGTTGAGCAGGTCGCCGGCGAAAATGAAGTCGGCGTCCGCGGGGGTTTTTCCCACCTTTTTCAGCGCCAGGGCGACCGCTTCGCGCTGGAGCGCGCTTTCGGCCTTTTCAAACGTGCTTTCGCCGAGCGTGTCGTCCGGGAAAATCTGGTCGAACTCCGCGCGCAGCGGGCCTTCGCCCTCCGCCGTCCCGACGACCGCCGCGCCGGCAAGCACCGCGGGGCGCGACGGAAACCGCAGCGTGTACCGCCCAAGTCGTTCTGCCATAATCGTACCCCTTTAATACAAACGGAAAATATAGGCGATAAGCCCATATACGACCGCTGCGCACACGCCGTAAACGATGACCGGTCCCGCAATGGAAAACAGCTTAGCGCCCGTGCCGAGCACACGCCCCTCCGCGCGGAATTCCATGGCGGGCGAGACGATGGCGTTTGCAAAGCCGGTGATGGGGACAAAGGTTCCGGCGCCCGCGATTTTGGCGATTTTGTCGAACACGCCGACGCCGGTGAGCGCCGCCGTTACGACGATGAGCGTAACCGGCGTCGCCGCCTTGACTTCGGTTTCGGAAAGCCCGAGATGGGCGTACAGGACGTTGAGCGCCTGCCCGAGGGTGCAGATAAGCCCGCCGAAAAGAAAGGCGAAAAACAAGTCCTTTCCTTTTTTGGAGGGCGGCGAGGCCTTTTTGGCCATCCTGTCGTATTCTTGCTTGCCGGTCGGCATGGCGGTCAACTCCTTTTGGCTATAGATTGACCGGGAAAAACACAAAAATTCATAATTTGTCCATTGAAAAATCGGTAAAAATCGGATAAGATGAAAAGCAAAGGAAAGGAGCGCGGCGGCAAGCGTATGGAACTGATTGCGGTTAAGGATATTTACAAGATTTACAATCCCGGCGAAAACGAGGTGCGCGCGCTCGACGGCGTGACGCTTTCCATTTCCCGCGGGGATTTTGTCGCGATTGTCGGGCAGTCCGGTTCCGGCAAATCGACGCTGATGAACATGCTCGGACTTTTGGACGTCCCGACGAGCGGCGAATATTATCTGGACGGCGAAAACACCTCCGACATGTCGGACGACGAGCTCTCTGAAATCCGCAACAAGGAAATCGGCTTCATTTTCCAGGGCTTCAACCTGATTCCGAGCCTGACGGCGCAGGCGAATGTGGAGCTGCCGCTGGCCTACCGCGGGATGCCCGCCGCCGAGCGGCACCGCCTTTCGCTGGAAGCGCTGGAGCGCGTGGGGCTCAGCCACCGCCTGAACCATCTGCCCAAGCAGATGTCCGGCGGCCAGCAACAGCGCGTGGCAATCGCCCGCGCCGTGGCGGCGCGCCCGCCCATTATTTTGGCGGACGAGCCGACCGGCAACCTGGACAGCCGTTCGGGCGCGGAGGTTATGAAAATCCTGCACGAGCTCAACGACGAGGGGCGCACCGTGATTCTCATTACCCACGACAACGGCATCGCCGCCGAAGCCAAACGTGTCATCCGCATCCAGGATGGCAAGGTTGTGGAGGATTACAGGCGCGCCGACATTGCAGAGAAATCTTAAAATTTCTCTAAACTTATTGTTTTTTGCACGGCTATCCTATATAATAGAACCATGTTCCGCGGCGGCGGCGCCGCAGCAAAAAAGGGGGCGGCAAATATGCTGGATCCGAACAAAACCATTCAGTTTTCCATTAAGGACGAGCACGAAGAGGCCATGCGCCAGACAATTACGATGGTGTATGAGGCGCTTCGTGAAAAAGGGTACAACCCCATAAGCCAGATCGTCGGGTATATTTTGTCCGAGGACCCGACCTATATCACGACCCATAACAACGCCCGCAGCCTGATTCGCCGGCTGGACCGGGATGAGCTTTTGCAGGCGTTAGTTAAGAATTATCTGCAGCTCGGGTCGGACGACAAAAAGGAGTGAGCCGTATGGCAGAGGAAACGAAAAAGCAGAGCGCGCCGAAAAAGGACGCGCCGAAAAAGGCGGAAAAGCCCGCAAAATCGGAAAAGGCGGCCGCCGGCGCGCAGCAGAGTCCGGCGAAAAAATCGGATTTTTTGACCTATAAGGGCAAGCCCCTGGTGCGCAACGGCGACACGATTTATTACGGCAACATGTCCGACGAATACGTGATTATGCTGCGCATCACCTCCAAAAAGGAATTTGAGGGGTACGACCTGGCGTCTAAGGTCGTCGTGCAGCTTCTGCGCACGGACCCGGACGTGAGCGCGAAGGAACGCGTTGTGAAGACCAGCGAGAAAAAGGGCCTGTTTGCGGCCATGGATATCGCCGACATCTGGCTGGAGCGCGCGCTGCGCGGGTAAGGCTGCATAGTTTGCCGCTCAAGGGGAGCTTTGGGCGGCTTGTTTTTTAGCTTCGGAAAGGGGAACCGAATGCGCGTCTTCGATTTTGACAACACGATTTATGACGGCGAAAGCGGCTTTGATATTTTTCTGTTCTTTTTCAAAAAGGAGCCGAAGCTTATTTCCCGGTACATTCCGAAATTCGGCGAGGGCTTTCTGCGGTACAAGCTTGGAAAGGTGCAGCTTGAGGAGGTCAAGCGCGAATACGGCGGCATGGTGCGCGAGGGGTGCGCGCAGATGCGCAATCTGCCGCAGCTGATTGTGGAATTCTGGGATACGCACGAAAAAAAGATTAAGCCGTTTTATAAGGCCATCCAAAGGGAAGACGACGTGATTATTTCCGCCTGCCCGGAGGTCATGCTTTCGGAAATCTGCCGGCGCATCGGCGTGCGGCATTTTATCGGGACGCAGCTGGACCTTGCCACGGGCGAAATCGGCCGCATTTGCTACCGGGAAGCGAAGGTCGGGGCCTATCGCGCGCAGTACGGCGACCTGCCGCTGGACGAATTTTATACGGATTCCCAAAACGACCGCGCCATGATGGAACTCGCGCGCACCGTGTATCTGGTCTCCGGCGATCGCCTGGAAACAATCAAGGCGGACGGCGTCTGGCAAAAAAAGCCGGAGAAATAAGCGCGCCGCGGTCAAAAAGGAGAACGGCATGAAAACGATATGGAAAATCGCCGCGGTGGCGGCCGGCGCGCTTGGCGCTGCGGTCGCTGCGCAAGCCGGTATGAAGCTGCACAGAATCGTGTTCGGAAAGGTATCGCTGCCCGAGGGCTTTACCGTGACCGCGCACAGCGGCTGTGAGGGAACGGCGGACAATTCCGTGGAGTATCTGGAAAAGGCGCTGGCGCTGCAGGTCCCGGTTTTAGAGGTGGACGTGTGTACGCGCAACGACGGTACGCCGGTGCTGCTGCATGCCCAAACGGCGGACGACGGCGAGGGCGTGCTGCTTGAGGACGCGCTTCGCCGCATTGCGGCGGCTTCCGAAACCGCAAAGGTTAATCTGGACCTCAAAAGCTTTACGAACATTCCCGGCATTTACGAGGTGCTTGTGCGCACCGGGATGCTTTCCCGCTGCTTTTTCACCGGCGTGACGGCCGAACACACCCAGCTTGTCAAAATCGACGCGCCGGGCGTGCCGTACTATCTGAATGCGGAGCTCAACGTCCTGCGCTTAGAGGACGACGGCTATCTTTCGGGTCTTGCACACGAAGTGCAGCGCAGCGGCGCGGTGGGGCTCAACTGCCATTACAACTATGCAAGCAAATCCCTGATTCGGGTGTTCCATGACGCGGGGCTCAAGGTCTCTTTCTGGACGGCGGACAACAAGCTGGTTCAGCGCAATCTTTTGACAATGGGGCCGGACAACATCACCACGCGCCGCCCGGTGCTTTTGCAGGCGCTTATCGAGCAGGGCTGACCGCGCACGGCAAAACGCATACCGCCTCTTTTTTCCGCATAGGTATGAAGCGGGAAAAGGAGGCTTTTTGTATGAACGACGAAAAACAGAACGCCGTGAAAATACCGCACAGCCTTGTGCTGGAGGACCGCCGCCGGCTGACGGTTTCGGGCGTGTCGGATGTGGACAGCTTCGACGAACAGACCATCGTGGTGTTTACCCCGCTCGGGGAGCTGACGGTGAAGGGGGCGGACCTGCGCATCAGCCGCCTGGACCTGGAAATGGGAGAGCTTGCGGTGGAGGGGGAAATCGCGTCGCTCGCCTACGCCGGGCAGGCGCCGGAAAAACAGGCCTCCTTTTTCAGCCGGGTGTTCCGCTGATGACGTACCTTCCGAATATCCCGCAGCAGCTGACGGCGTTCTTTTACGCCGTCGGCTTCGGCTTCTGCCTCGGGATTCTCTACGACGTGCTCCGCGCAGTGCGGCGGCTTTTTTTCGGCGCCACGCGGGCTTTTTTGGCGTCCGACGTCCTGTTTGCGTTCTGCGCCGCGTTTCTGACCTTTTTATTTGCGCTGGCCGTCCACGGCGGCAGTGTGCGCGGGTATGTGCTGTTCGGCGAGGGGCTCGGGTTTTTGGTGTACTACTTTACGGCGGGCGTGTTTGTGATGCGTGTGCTGGACGCCGCCGTGCGGCTGCTGCGCCGGTTTTTTCGCACGGTTTTCCGGTGGTTTGCGGCGCCGTTCAAACGCTTTTCCGCCTTTTGCACGAAAAAAATGGCAAAAAATGTAGAAAAAGTACAGAAAAAGTCTTCGTTTTCTGCAAAAAAATTAAAAACCCACTTGCAAACTATGCGACAGTTGTTGTATAATCATTCCGATAGAGTACCATCCGGGGGCGGAGTGCGCCCTGAAAGCGAAAGCGACGGAATCGATATGAAGACAAATCGGAAAAGGAAAAAGCAAAAACACAGCTTCATTCTTTCTCTGGCTCTGCTGCTTGCGGTAGGGTATTTTGTCATTTCCTTTGTCAGCACGCAGCTTGACATCCGGGAAAAGGAACAGGAAAAGGCTGCGCTGGAGGCGCAGTATGCCGAGCAGGTTGCGGAAAACGAGCGCCTACAGGCGGTCGTGGACGGCGGCGACGAATCGGAATACATCGAGCGCGTCGCCCGCGAAAAACTGGGGTACGTTATGCCTGACGAAAAGGTGTACTACGATATTACGCCGAGCAACTGACCGCCCGGCAGGAGGAGAATCATCGTTTCATGGTCGAAGTTGGGGAAATTCTCGAGGGTAAAGTCACGGGGCTTACGGGGTTCGGTGCTTTTGTGACGCTGCCCGGCAATGTGACCGGCATGGTCCACATTTCCGAAGTGTCGCAGTCGTATGTCAACGACATCCACGACTATCTGCAGGAGAATCAGACCGTCAAGGTCAAGGTTCTGGATGTTACGCCCGAGGGAAAAATCAGCCTGTCCATCTAAAAGGCGAACCCGGCG
>CASGAS010000020.1:23451-48775 GCA_949299505.1 uncultured Eubacteriales bacterium | reverse complement strand
GGTTCGCCCTGCGGTCCCTGCGAACCAGGTTCGCCCTGCGGGCCCTGCGGACCGGGTTCACCCTGCGGGCCCTGCGGACCGGGTTCACCCTGCGGGCCCTGCGGACCGGGTTCACCCTGCGGGCCTTGCGGACCGGGATCGCCCTGCGGGCCCTGTGGGCCGGGTTCACCCTGCGGGCCTTGCGGACCGGGTTCACCCTGCGGGCCTTGCGGACCAGGCTCGCCCTTCGGACCCTGCGGGCCGGGTTCGCCCGGACAGCAGCATGCGCGGCAGCCCGGCTTTACAGGCTTTTGAAACGGCGGGCGCGGCGGGCGGAAATGCGGAAACAGCCTTTGCAGCGTCATCCGATTTTCCATGGTTGTCACCTCCTCTACCCTATCGTATGCATATAAAAAAGTTTTGTCCGCACGGGATTGCCCGCGCGGGCCGCGTATGGTACAATGGGGACAGACTCTGGAAATCGGGTGAGACTATGCGAAAAATCCTGTGTATCGTCCTGTGTGTGCTTCTGGCGGTCGGCGTCCTTGTTGCCGGGCTTGGCTTTGTCATCACGCCGAAGGCCGCCAAAGCGCCGAACGACCCCGTAGAGGGCGTCAAGCCTTTTTCGGCTTCCTCGGGGCTTTCCTGCAACTACTACCGCATCCCCGCCCTTTGGACCACGCAAAGCGGCACGGTGCTCGCCGCAATTGACGCGCGCTACGGCGGCACGCACGACTCGCCGAACAACATCGACGCCGCCGTTTCGCGCAGCTTCGACGCCGGGCGAAGCTGGGACGCTCCCCTGCTTGTCGCCGGGTTCCGGGATTGGGCGAACGACGGGATGCTTCTGAAGTCCAACGGTTCCTACAAGGTAGCCGACAGCGCGTCCGTTATTGACCCCGCGCTTTTGGAGGACGCAGCGACCGGCCGCATTTTTCTGCTTATGGATGCATTTCCCGCAAACGCCGGCGCCCCCGCATCCGAAGTCGGCACCGGCTACACGCAAATAGACGGGCAGCCTGCGCTGCTGCTGCGCAAGGCGGGCGAAACGGAATTTTCCTATACGCTGCGCGAGGACGGCGCAATCTATGACGAAGCCGGCGCAAAAACCGAATACACCGTAAACGCGCGCGGCGAAATTCTGGAAAACGGACAACCGCTTTTCTTAGCGCAGCGCCGGCAGAAATACTGGTTCAACGTCCCCTATGCCGTCGAGACCGGCGAGCAGGTCCCGATGCACATCTTTTATGACGGCGCGCTGTTTTCCGCGCTTGGCACCTCGTATCTGTATCTGCTTTACTCGGACGACGACGGGAAAACCTGGTCGGAGCCCGTCGAGCTTAACGCGCAGGTCAAGCCCGAAAACGTCGGTTTTTTCGGCGTCAGCCCCGGGCGCGGCGTACAGCTGACCACGGGCGCGCACAAGGGGCGGCTGCTGTTCACCGCCTATGCGCTGGACGCCGAGACCGGCGAGCAGCAGTTTGCCGCGCTGTTCAGTGACGACGGCGGCGAAACCTGGCAGTCCGGCGAATTCGTAACGCTTACAGACGAGATACGCAGCATGAGCGAAACCCAGCTTGTCGAATGCCCCGACGGGTCGCTGCTTGCGTTTTCCCGCACAACGAGCGGGTATGTTTCCGTCGCACGCAGCACAAACGGCGGCGAAAGCTGGAGTGCGCCGACGCTGGACGACGCGCTGCCGCTGAGCGCCGGTTCCGGCTGTCAGGTTTCCGCACTGCGGATAAACCGGAAGCTGGACGGCAAGGACGTCGTGCTCCTTTCCGCACCCGCAGGCGAAGGACGGAAAAACGGGTTTCTTTATGTCGGCGTTTTGGAAGCGGACGAAGCCGGGACGTACGGTGCTAACTGGAAATACAAAAAAGAACTCACAGACGCGGACACCTATTTTGCGTATTCGTGCTTAACCGAGCTGCCGGACGGAAACATCGGGCTTTTGTATGAGCAGACAAACATTGCACAAAGCGTGGACACCGTCGTATTTTCCAGCTACACGTTTTCCGAGCTGTGCGAAACGCCGCTCGATTAACGCATAAAACCGTCATGCCTTGCCATACTGTTAAAAAACAGCAAAGGATGACAAGCATGAAACAGGAAGACACCATTCGCCTTTTGCAGGAATGTGACGTCGGCACGCAGATGGGCTATGATTCGCTTTCGGAGGTGCGCGACAACGTAAAGGACCCCGGCTTCAAGAAGCGTTTGGAAAGCACCATTGCTGAGCACGAGGCGCTCAAAGCGGAGGTGCAGACCGTTTTGAACACCTCCGGCGCCGCCGGCAAAAACCCGAACCCTATCGCCAAGGGCATGTCGTGGCTCAAAACGAACGCCGAGCTGCTCGCTGACCCCTCCGACGGCAAGGCGGCGGAGCTCATCATTGACGGCTGCAACATGGGCGTCAAGACAATCTGCCGCGACCTGAACCAGTACGCGGACGCCGACGAAGCCGTCAAAGCCATCGCCAAAAAGCTCATTCGCAGCGAAGAAA
This sequence comes from uncultured Eubacteriales bacterium, assembly GCA_949299505.1. Classification (GTDB taxonomy): domain Bacteria; phylum Bacillota; class Clostridia; order Oscillospirales; family Acutalibacteraceae; genus Fimenecus. Next base: position 46,290 of record CASGAS010000020.1, on the reverse strand, counting down.
GCCTCGCGATGGACATCCGCCAATATCTGTAAACGAACAACGTACAACAGCCCGCTTTTGCGGGCTGTTTTTTCGCTTGACATATACCCCATATAGGTATATAATAAAAATACCCCCTATAGGTATGAAAGGACGTGTTCGCATGGAAAAGCCGGCCTGCGCCTGCTGCAAAAAAACGAAGGAGCGCTCGGAAGCGGAATATAAGTCGCTCATCCACCGCTTGAACCGCATCGAAGGGCAGATTCGCGGCATCAGGGGCATGGTGGAAAACAACGCCTACTGCACGGACATCCTTGTCCAGGCGGCCGCCGCCAACGCGGCGCTCAACGCGTTCAACCGGGAGCTTTTGTCCAACCACATCCGCACCTGCGTTGCCGACGACATCCGCGCCAGCAAGGAGGAAACGCTCGACGATCTGCTTGCAACGCTGCAAAAGCTGATGAAATAAGGAGACAGCATGGAACAATATTCCGTTACAGGCATGAGCTGCGCCGCGTGCAGCTCGCGGGTGGAAAAATCCGTTTCCAAGGTGGAGGGCGTAACCGCTTGCAGCGTCAGCCTTTTGACCAATTCCATGGGCGTGGAAGGGACCGCCCCGCCCGAACGAATTATCGCCGCAGTGGAAGCCGCCGGATACGGCGCAAAGCCGCGTGAAGCAGCACCCTCCGAGCAGGCATCCGTCAGCCACGCAGCCGAGGAGGAAGCGCTGCGCGACCGGGAGACACCGAAGCTCAAACGCCGTTTGGCCGCGAGCGTCGGGTTTTTGCTCGTGCTCATGTACATTTCCATGGGCCACGTTATGTGGGGCGCACCCCTGCCCGCCGTTTTGGCGGAAAATCCCATAGCGCTGGGGCTTTTGGAGCTGCTTTTGACGGTCGTTGTGATGGTCGTCAACCAGAAGTTCTTTGTAAGCGGCTTTACAGGGCTTCTGCACCGCGCGCCGAACATGGACACGCTCGTCGCGCTCGGTTCGGCGGCGTCGTTCGGCTACAGCGTCTATTTGCTGTTCGCCATGAGCGCTGACTTGCTGGCGGGTGACAGCGCCGCGGCTTTTCACCGTCTGCACGGCCTGTATTTTGAGTCCGCCGCCATGATTCTGGCGCTTATCACGGTCGGGAAAATGCTGGAGGCACGCTCGAAGGGCAAAACGACCGACGCGCTCAAGAGCCTTTTGCGGCTTGCGCCGAAAACCGCGACGCTCGTGCGCGGCAATACGGAAACAACCGTGCCGGTCGAGCAGGTCGTTTCCGGCGATATTTTTGCCGTGCGCCCGGGCGAGAGCATCCCGGTAGACGGCGTGGTCTTAGAGGGCAGCACCGCCGTGGATGAGGCCGCCTTAACGGGCGAGAGCATCCCGGTGGACAAGGCGGCGGGCGACGCCGTCAGCGCCGGAACGGTCAACAGGTCCGGGTATATCCGCTGCCGCGCGACGAAGGTCGGCGAAGATACGACGCTTTCTCAGATTATCCAAATGGTCAGCGACGCCGCCGCAACCAAGGCCCCCATAGCCAAAATTGCCGACCGCGTTTCCGGCGTGTTCGTGCCGGTCGTCATGGGGATTGCCGCCGTTGCGTTCTTTGCGTGGCTCTTTGCCGGCGAGAGCGCCGGGTACGCGCTTGCCCGCGGCATTTCGGTGCTTGTCATTTCCTGCCCGTGCGCATTGGGCCTTGCGACGCCGGTCGCCATTATGGTCGGCAACGGCGTCGGCGCGAAACACGGCGTTCTGTTTAAGACCGCGGAAGCGCTGGAAACAACCGGCAAGGTCAAAACCGTCATTCTGGACAAAACCGGCACCGTTACCGAGGGGAGACCGACCGTAACGGACATCCTCCCCGCACCCGGCACGACGGAAAACGCGCTTTTGACGCTTGCCTGCGCGCTGGAGCAAAAAAGCGAGCATCCGCTTGCAAGGGCTGTGCTGCAAAAGGCGCAGGAGGCAGGTGTTGACACGCCGGAGGTTGAGGACTTCCGCGCGCTGCCCGGGAACGGACTTACGGCAAAGCTTGCGGGCGACGCGCTGTATGCCGGGAACCGGAACTTCCTTCTTGAACACGTCCAAATTCCCGCCGAAATGGAAGCCGCCGCAAATCGGCTTTCCGCCGACGGCAAAACGCCGCTGTTTTTTGCAAGGGGCGACACGCTTTTGGGTCTGATTGCTGTGGCCGACGTGCTGAAGCCCGACAGCCCGGCGGCGATACGCGACCTGCGCGCGCTTGGGCTTCGCGTGGTCATGCTGACCGGTGACAACGAGCGGACCGCCAACGCGATAGGCAGAGAAGCGGGCGTGGACACGGTCATCGCCGGGGTTCTGCCCGACGGCAAGGAAGCGGTTGTGCGGAAATTCCAGGCGGAGGGCAAGGTCGCCATGGTAGGCGACGGCATCAACGACGCGCCGGCGCTTACGCGCGCGGACGTCGGCATCGCTATAGGCGCGGGCACGGACGTCGCCATTGACGCGGCGGATGTCGTGCTCATGAAAAGCCGCCTGTCCGACGTGACGGCGGCCATTCGCCTAAGCCGCGCGACCTTGCGCAATATTCACGAAAATCTGTTCTGGGCCTTTTTCTATAACGCGCTGGGCATCCCGCTTGCAGCCGGTGCTTTCATTCCGCTGCTCGGCTGGGAGCTTGACCCCATGTTCGGCGCGGCGGCTATGAGCCTGTCGAGCTTCTGCGTCGTAACGAACGCCCTGCGGCTTAATTTTTTCCGCGTAAAACGCCGCAAAGGCGACGCGGTACAAACGGCCGCGGCCGAATCCCCTGTCCAACAAAACGAGGAAGCAACGCTTCCCGGAAAGGAGCATACAATGGAAATCATTTTACACGTGGAGGGCATGATGTGCCCGCATTGCGAAGCGTCCGTACAGAAGGCGCTCGAGGCGATAGACGGCGTGACGTCCGCAAAGGCGAGCCATACGGAAAAGAAAGTCACCGTGCAGGCCGCCGACACAGTGGATGAAAACGCACTCGCCGCCGCCATTGAGGCCGCAGGCTATCAGGTCGTGCGGTAACCGAGGCGCAAAAAAAGCCTTTCCGAACATTCGGAAAGGCTTTTTTATTGCCGAAATCATTTCGTGACGCGCAGGGTGCGAACCGCGTTGAGGATGGCGAGCACAAGCACGCCGACGTCTGCGAACACCGCAAGCCACATGTTGGCAAGGCCCAGCGCGCCAAGCACGAGCACCACGGCTTTTACCAAAAGGGAGAACACGATATTTTCTCGCACAATCCGCATGGTCTTGCGCGCAATGCGGACGGCGCGCGCAAGCTTTACGGGCTTATCGTCCATCAGCACGACGTCCGCCGCTTCAATGGCCGCGTCACTGCCCATCGCTCCCATCGCAATGCCGACGTCCGCGCGCGAGAGCACCGGCGCGTCGTTGACCCCGTCGCCGACGAAAGCAAGCGTCTTTTTGCTCATTTTTTCGGAGAGCAGCGCTTCGACCCGCTGCACTTTGCCCTCGGGCAGTAGCTTTGCGTGAACCTCGTCGATGCCGAGCGTTTTTGCAACGGCGTATGCGACCTTTTCATCGTCGCCTGTAAGCATAACGGTTTTTTCGACACCGGCGACTTTGAGCGCACGCACGGCTTCGGCTGCGTCGGGCTTTACGACGTCGGATATGACGATATGCCCCATGTACGCCCCGTCGGACGCAATATGCACAATCGTGCCGGGCTTGTGGCAGGGCCGCCATTTTACGCCGGACGCATCCATCAGCTTGCCGTTGCCCGCTAAAATGGTATGGCCGTCGATACTCGCTTCCACCCCGAGACCGGCGTGCTCATGGATTTCCGAAATGCGGCTTTTGTCGATATGCCCGCCGTGCGCCTTAACAATACAGGCGGCAATCGGGTGGTTGGAATAGGACTCCGCAACCGCGGCGATGTCGAGCAGCGCTTCGGGCGGCATAACGTCGGAATGGATTGCCGTCACGGTAAATTTCCCCTGCGTAAGCGTGCCGGTTTTATCAAAGACAACCGTGCCGACGTTTGCAAGCGATTCCAGGTCGTTCGCGCCCTTAATGAGCACGCCGATTTTGGACGCCGCGCCAATTCCGCCGAAAAAGGACAGCGGCACGGAGACGACCAGCGCGCAAGGGCAGGAAATAACCAGAAACGTCAGCGCACGCGTCAGCCATTCGGTGAACGGCTGGTGGAAAAAGAGCGGCGGCACGGCGGCCAGCAGCACGGCGGCGATGACGACGGCAGGCGTATAATACCGCGCAAACCGCGTAATAAACGCCTCGCTGCGCGCCTTTTTCTCCGACGCGTTTTCTACAAGCTCCAAAATACGCGCAACCGTGCTTTCGGCGTACAGACTTTTGACGCGGGCTTCGACCACGCCGCTTAAATTGACCGAGCCGCTCACGAGCGTGTCGCTGACGCCCTTATCCTGCGGCAGAGATTCGCCGGTAAGCGCGGCGGTGTTTACTGTTGTCGTCCCCTTCGTAATCACGCAGTCCAAGGGGATGCGTTCGCCGGGCTTAATCAACAGCGTTTCCGAAAGCTCGACCTCCTCCGGCGAAACCGTCACGGCCTCGCCGCCGCGCAGGACCGTCGCGCTGTCGGGGCGAATGTCCATCAGCGAAGCGATGGACTTGCGGCTTTTGCCAACGGCGATGTTCTCGAACAGCTCGCCGACCTGGTAAAAAAGCATCACGGCGACGGCCTCCCGGTATTCGCCGACCCCGAACGCGCCGACCGTCGCAAGCGCCATCAAAAAGTTTTCATCAAACACCTGGCCGTGCGCGATGTTGCGCAGCGACTTCCAGAGTACGTCCCAACCGATGACGAAATACGGGATTAAAAACAAAAGCGCCTGCCAAACGCCCTGCAGCGGAACAAAGGAAACGGCCAAAAGCAGCACTGCCGCGCAAAGGATGCGCACAAGGGCGCGTTTTTGTTTTGTGGTCATGAAAAGCCCCTCTTTACAGCTTAATTTTGCAGTCCGGCTCAATCCGACGGCAGACTTTGACAACCTTTTTCATCAGCTCTTCGGTAGGCTCGGCGTCCGTTTCCAGTGTCATTTTCTGCGTCAGAAAGCTGACGGAAGCGCTTTGTATGCCGTCGAGTTTACGAACGGCCGCCTCCATTTTGGCCGCGCAGTTCGCACAGTCGAGATTCTCAAGCTCAAACGTCTTTTTCATGGGTATCCGTCTCCTCCGTAATGTGTTCAAACCCCTGGCCGACAATGGAGCGGACGTGGTCGTCCGCCAGAAAATAAATCATGGTTTTTCCCTCGCGGCGGCTGTCAATCAGGCGCGCGTCGCGCAAAACCTTCAGCTGGTGCGAAACCGCCGACTGCGTCATGCCCAGAAGCGCCGTAATTTCGTGGACGCAAAGCTCGGCTTCAAAAAGCGAAAACAAAATTTTCATCCGCGTGGTGTCGCCAAAAATCTTAAAAAGGTCCGCAAGGTCGCACAAAAGCTCATCCTGCGGCAGACCGCCGCGCGCCGCCATCAGAGCGTCCGTGTGGTCATGCATGGTTTTTTTCATATGTGAATCTCCTTTCATATGAGCTTACATTCATATATTATTCCCGTTCATATGAATTGTCAAGACATATTTATAATTTTTTCAAAAAAAACAGCCCGTAACCTTACGGGCTGTTTGCAGAAAAAGATTTCCTTTATTTCGGGATGCGCTGGTAATAGATGTAGTTCCCGATGCTCAAAGGCCGCAGCGCGACGCGGGCGCGCGTCCACCAGTCGGAAAGCCGGCTTGCGCGCGGGACGACGTCGCCGGCGCTGAAGAGCGTCAAATCGTTTTGCAGCCGGTCGGCGGTCATACCCTCGGGCACGGGGAACAGAACGCGCTTTGTCTCGCCGGGCAAAAGGTCAAAGAAGTTGTCGGAAAACGGCATCGGATTCGTTTTGGAGTGAAGCTGCAGGAAGCGCGCATATTGCTTTGCCGTGAGCGTAAGCTCGGCAACGCCGCCGTTTACGCGAACATGCATATCCACCTGCGTTTTCGGAAGAACCAGGTCCTTTTCCGGTGCAAAGAGCGCCGTCCTGCGCGCCAGCAGCGTTTCACCGTCAAAAAGCTCGGCAACGAACACGGCGCGCTTCAAGTTCCCTTTCGCGCGCAGCTGCGATATGGGCAGTGTAAAGGCGACGGCGTTTTGCAGCGCTTCTACGGTAACCTGCTTTTTATCCGAGGCAAACCGGTCGCCGTCGAAGCCGATAAGCCGCCAGGAAACCGTCGCGCGTTTTTGCACGCGGGTATCGTTGAGCACAAAGACGCGGATGCCCTCGCGCGTATCTTCCAGCGAAACGGTAAACGGCGCGTTGAAATTGTGCGCGGCATATTGCAGCGCCTTATAATTGCCGTAATAGTCCATCCCGGCCCAGCTGCAGACCGGCCAGCAGTCGTTGAACTGCCAGTACATCGAGCCGTTGCAGCGGCCTTTGTTGCGCCGCCAGTGCTCCGTCGCGTCCCGCACGCATTCCTCCTGGCAAATCTGCGACAGATAGACGTAGTCGTTAAAGTCTTTCGGCAGCCGGAACCGAGAGGCGATATAATACGCCATCTTCATATTGCCGCCGGCACATTTCTGATGCGCCAAAAAGACCTCGCTGTTCAAATCGTAGTCCTCGGGCTTTGCATAGCGCGCAATCGTTTTCAAGTCCGGCAGACTTTCAAAGCCGAATTCACTGCAGAAGCGCGTCATACGGCGGCGGTAATAGGTCAAGGGCTGCAGACCGTGCCAGACCGCCCACAGGTGCGTATCGCCCACGCTGTCGCGGTCCACGTCGCGCAGATACCCGCTGCCGCACGGCGACCCCGGGATAAACGGCGTCACCGTATCCAGGGACTGCATCCACTCCGGCAAAATATGATAAAAGAATTTCTCCGCCCACTCTATGTAAGAACGGCGCGTCTGCCAGGCGATGGACATCGTCTCAATCTCGTTGTTCCCGCACCAGACCGCAAGGCAGGCGTGGTGCCGCAGGCGGCGGACGTTATCGATAACTTCGCCGTGGATGTTTTCCAGCAGCGCCCGGTCAAAAAACGGATACCCCTGGCAGGCAAAGCAGAAATCCTGCCAAATGAGGATGCCGTCTCGGTCGCACTTTTCATAAAGGCTGTCGCGCTCATAGTAGCCGCCGCCCCAGATGCGCAGCATGTTGAAGTTGGAGAACCGCATGGCGGCCATATCGTATTCCAAGCGCGCGTCCGAATACCGCGTCGCAAAGCTGTCGGGCGGAATCCAGTTGGCACCTTTTACAAACAGCGGCACGCCGTTGATGCGGAACTGGAAATTCTCACCGTACTCGTCCTTTTCGCGGTTAAGCTCGATGGTGCGCAGACCGATGCGCCGCGTTTGCACATCGACCGTGTCCGCGCCGTCGGATACTGTCAGCTCAACGGTATACAGCGGCTGCTCGGGCAGGTCCGAAAGGTCGCGCGTCCACCAGAGAAGCGGGTTTTCGATATGGACGGTCTGTGCAACGGAGCCGTTTGCATCCGGCGCGGCGGGCACCTCGGCCAAGGCTTCGCCGGACGGGGAAACGACGCGCAGCGTGCAGGCGACATCCACGTCGGAAAGGCGCTCAATATCGGCGCAAACGTGCAGGTCTACCGCACCCTCGCTATGCACCTGGTCTATGCGCAAATCCGAAATGCGCGCCGCCCGGTAGCCGACGACCGCAATATCCCCGGAAATGCCGCTGGGCGGCAAAACAGGGCCCCAGTCCCATCCAAAATGGCACTGCGGCTTACGGATATGCGGTATGCCGTCCATCCCGTTGCTGTTGCGCGGGCATTTTTCGTTGGCCTGTTTTTTCAGCACATGCTGAACGGGCGAAGCAAAGACAACGCTGATTTGGTTTTTCCCGGGCTTTAGCACGTCGCGGACATCGAATCGATAGTGCCGGTGGGCGTTTTCGCCCTTCCCGACGCTTTGCCCGTTGACGAATACCTCGCAGATGGTGTCCAGGCAAGCGCAGCTGAGTTCAACCCGGTCGCAGCTTAACAAAGCCTCGGGCACGTCGAAAGCGCGGGCGTACTCCCAATCCACCTGCGCGACCCAGTTGACCTTCTTTTCGTTGACCCCGACAAACGGGTCCTCGATTTTGCCGGCACGCAGCAAATCCAGAAAATTGCAGCCGGGCACCTCGGCGGGGAGCCACTCCCCTTTCTTCTGCGCCTCACGGAATTGCCAGGCGCCGTTCAATGAAATCTGCATAAAGGTCCTCCGAAAATCAGAATAAAAACGGGCGAATCCGGGCGCCGCCCGGACTTGCCCGTTCACATTACCGCTTCGCTTTGAGCTTTGCAAACAGCTTGACATTTCCGGATTTAACGCGGGAAATGAAGCTGCCCTCCAGGTAAGTCAGGCTGGTGCTCTGCAGCCAGATGGGGATAAGCATCAGCTTCATATACGACGACTGCGCGCGCATAACGGGCAAAAGCGCCTTAACCTTTGGGTCCGTAAGGATCTTGCGAATCTCTTTTTTCTTTTCCGAAGTCGGAAGCGTGCAGCTTTTGTTCGTTACGTTTTCAATGCAGCCGATGACGCGCTCGATATACCGGCGCGCCAAAAACTCACGGCTGTTTTCATCGTCCACGCCCCAGTGGCGGTAGAGATCGACCATCCAGCCGTGCTCCTCTTCACGCTTCTCGTACATGTCGCTGCGATACTTGGTCGTTTCGGACTCGGCGCGTTTGCGCACAAAATGGTAATATTTCCCCGGAATGACCGTCACGCGTTCGACATCGCGCAGGACGCTCAAGTTGAACGGGAAATCATCCCAGAACGTATTGGGGAAATACAGCTTGTTGTCCCGGATATAATCGCCGAGATACAATTTGTTCCAGGGCGTATACAACAAATTCCGGTCAAACAGACGGTACGCATCCTCGCGGAACGCGCGCTGGGTCTCGTATACGCGCCCCTCAGCCGCCTGCGCCTGCGTATATTTTTCCGTATCGGAATAATAGGTGTCGATGTAATAGCCGGAAACGACCAGCTGGGCGTTCGTGCGTTCCGCCGCTTCGACCATATCGGCAAGCATGTCGGCTTCCGCAAAATCGTCGGAATCCATAAAGTAGAAATACTTGCCCGCCGCCCGGTCAATCGCGACGTTGCGCGCGCTCGGCGCGCCGCCGTTTTCCTTATGAATAACATGGATGCGCGCATCCTTTTCGGCGTAGCTGTCGCAAATCGCGCCGCTTTTATCGGGGCTGCCGTCGTCCACGGCAAACATTTCCCAATCCGTAAAGGTCTGCTTTTGCATGCTTTCAATCGCAGCGCCGACATATTCCTCCACGCCGTAAACGGGCATGATAATGCTGACGGTTACCTTTTCCACAGGCCCATACTCCTTTCACACGCATGCATGCGGATGTTCCGCGGCTATTCTACCACGCAATCCGCATCCCCGCAAGTAAAATTTACAGCTCCCGCTCACAGAGCGCAAGCGCCGCCTCAATGCACTTGTCCATATCGTAATACTTATATTGTGCCAACCGGCCGCCGAATAAAACCTTTTCTTCCTTTTCTGCAAGCGCGGCATACTTTTTGTACAGCGAATTGTTTTCCGCGTCGTTAATTGGGTAATACGGCTCGAGCCCCGGCTCCCAGTCCGCCGGATATTCGCGCGTAATTACGGTTTTCGGCTGCTTGCCGAACGCAAAGTGCTTGTGCTCAATAACGCGCGTATACGGCACCTCGCGCGCCGTATAGTTCACGACGGCAACGCCCTGGTAATTGTCGCAGTCGAGCGTCTCCGTTTCAAAGCGCAGGCTTCGGTAGCCGAGCGCGCCGTATACATAGTCGTAGTACGCGTCAATCATGCCGGTATACAGCACCTTATCGGCAAGGGCCGAGAACCCCGACCGGTCGGAGAAGAAATCCGTATACAGCCGCACCTCGCAGCCCTCTAAGAGCTTTTCAACCATAGCGGTGTAGCCGTCAACGGGAATGCCCTGGTAGCGGTCGTTGAAATAATTGTTATCGTAGGTGTAGCGCACCGGAAGCCGCCGGATAATAAACGCCGGCAAAGAGGCGCAGTCGCGCCCCCACTGCTTCTCGGTATAGCCCTTGACAAGCTTTGTATAGACCTCGCGGCCGACAAGCTTTATCGCCTGCTCCTCCAGGTTTTTCGGCTCGCCCGCTATCTCGGCGCGCTGACTTTCAATCACCGCACGCGCTTCTGCCGGCGTTGCGACGCCGAACATTTTGGAAAAGGTGTTCATGTTAAACGGCATGTTGTAAATTTCGCCGTGATAATTTGCAATGGGTGAGTTGACGAAGTTATTAAATTCGGCAAACTGGTTGACATACGACCAGACCGCTTTGCTGCTGGTATGGAAAATGTGCGCGCCATAGCGGTGGACGTCAATCCCCTCCACCTTTTCCGTATAGATATTGCCGCCGATGTGCCCGCGCTTTTCAAGCAGCAGAACAGACTTTCCCGCACGCCGCGCCTCGTGGGCAAACACAGCGGCAAAAAGGCCGCAGCCAACAATCAGATAGTCATATTGCCTGTTCATAAGCAAGCTCCCATCCGCCGGAAAACCACATGTTGCACAAGGTCTCAGGCATGTTTTTTTTAGTATACCATTTTTTTGGGGAAAAGAAAAGAGAAAGGTGAAAGTTTCAAAAATCCGGCGCGAAATCGCGGGAAATAAAGTTTTTTATGGTTTTTGAAAAAAAAGGTGGATTTTACTATAGGTTTGTGCTATATTGTGGTCGCGGGAGGTGACGGTCCTGTGGAGACAGAAAAGCTGCTTGGGCTCGCGCTGGATATTGGCGAAGAAATGCTCATAAGCGGCGCTGAGGTCGGCCGCGTTGAAGATTCCATGCGGCGCATCCTTTCGACCTATGCCATGCAGCGTGTGGACGTGTTTACCATTACCTCCAGTATTGTGGTTACGGTGACGGACGCCGACGGCAACACCCTGACGCAGACGCGCCGCATCCGCCAATATGAGACCGATTTGGATAAGCTGCATGCGCTCAACGACCTTTCCCGCCGGATTTGCGCGCAAAGGCCCTCTTTTGCCGAGATAAAGGGCGCAATCGCTGAAATTGTAAAAAGCAAGCCGTATCCCGTTCCGGTGCAGGCGCTGGCCTTCGCCGTGATCGCGGGTTCTTTTACGCTCTTTTTTGGCGGTACGTTTTTGGACGCCGCAGCTTCGGCGCTTATCGGCCTGCTGTTAAAATTTGTCGTTCTTCTGCTGGGCCGGACCGGTGTGAACCGGGTGTTTGCAAACGTCATTCACTCCCTTTTTGTCAGCGCGCTTGCGTTTCTGTGCACCGCCGTCGGCTTCGGCGCGCACCCGGACAGCATCATCATCGGCAATATCATGCTGCTCATTCCCGGCATTGGCATGACAAACGCCATCCGCGACGTCATCAGCGGCGACATCATCGCCGGGATTCTGCGGTTTTGTGAGGCGGTTGTCATTGCGCTTGCCATTGCCGCCGGCTACAGCATTGCCGCGCTGCTTTGCGGGAGGTGGCTGCCGTGACCTACGCCGTACAGCTGATTACCGCCTTTCTCGGCTCTCTTGGGTTTTCCGTCCTGTTTAACGTCCGGCGCACAAAGCTTTTGATTGCGGGCTTCGGCGGCCTTCTTTCCTGGGGCGTTTACCTGCTGCTCACGCTGTGGCTGCCGGAAGGGCCGATGCTTTGCTTTTACGCCTCCGTGTGCGTCAGCGTGTATGCGGAAGTGTTTGCGCGCGTGAAAAAGACCCCGACAACCTCGTTTCTTGTGCCGGGCATGATTCCGCTGATTCCCGGCGGCGCGCTCTACAATACCATGCAATACGCCATTGCAGGCAACTGGGAGGCGTTTTTCCCGACCGCCGCGTATACGCTGCGCGTTGCGCTGGCCCTTGCCGCCGGCATTATTCTGGTTTCGTCCGTCATGCGTATGTTTGCGGCCGTTTTCCACGCTCTGCGCCGCACGCGCGCGAATTCCTCGGAAAAGTAAGACGTTCCGCCGTCTTTTTCCATATAGATTCCACGTATTTTCAAAAGAATAAGGGAGAACAATTTTCATGAAACGTAAAATCACGCGAGTGCTTTCCCCTCTGCGTGTTGTTGTGCTCGGTTATTTTCTGATTATTTTGACCGGAGCACTGCTTTTATGTCTGCCCATCTCCTCGCGCGCGGGGACGTGGACGCCGTTCCACGACACCCTGTTCACCGCGACGTCGGCGACCTGCGTGACGGGCCTTATCGTTTACGATACCTACACGCACTGGACGCTGTTTGGGCAAATCGTAATTATTGCCATGATTCAGGTCGGCGGCATTGGCTTTATGACGCTGGCCATTTCCGCGCTATCCTTTACGAAGCGCAAAATCGGCCTGCGCGGCCGGTTCACCATGCAGGAGGACGTCGGCGCGAACCAAATCGGCGGCATCGTGCGGATGACGCGGTTTATTTTGCTGGGCACGGCGATTTTTGAGGGCGCCGGCGCGCTGCTGCTGGCCACGCGGTTCTGTCCGCAATTCGGGTTTTGGAAAGGCCTGTACTTCGCCGTTTTCCATTCGATTTCCGCTTTTTGCAACGCCGGATTCGACTTAATGGGCGGGTCGCAGCCGTTTTCATCGCTGACCGCGTACGCCGGCGACCCGATTGTCAGCCTTACGATAAGCGGACTTATCGTAATCGGCGGTCTCGGTTTTTTTGTCTGGTACGATATTTTGCGCAACCGGCTGCGCATACGCCGGTACAAGCTGCACACCAAGGTCGTTTTGCTGACCACGTTTTTGCTGATTCTGATTCCGTTCCTTTTGCTGGTCTTTTTTGAGCGGAACACACAAGAGCTGCACGCAGGCGGAACCGGCGAATACCTGCTGTCCATGCTGTTCCAGACCATCACGCCGCGCACAGCCGGCTTTAATTCGGTGGATTACGGTCTGCTGTCCGACGCAACCATCATCGTTTCCGTCTTTTTGATGCTGGTCGGCGGTTCGCCCAGCTCCACGGCCGGCGGTATGAAAACGACGACGCTCGCCACCTGGTTTGCGGGACTTTTTTCCGTTCTGCACCGGCGCAAAACGGTGGAGCTTTTCCACCGCCGCATGAGCGAGGACGCCATGCTGCAGATTGTCAGCGTTTCCGCAATGTACATGCTGCTGTTTTTCATCGGCGGCACGCTCGTATGCGCATTCGACCCGGTCTCGATGAAGGAATCCTTCTTTGAGGTCGCTTCGGCGCTTGGCACGGTCGGACTCACGCTCGGGATTACGCCCGATTTGTCCGTGCCGTCGCTTTTGGTGCTGATCGCCATGATGTTCTTCGGCCGCGTCGGCGGCATTACGCTGCTTTTGGCGTTCCACGGACAGCACGGCGCGACGCCTTCCAAATACCCGATTGAAAAAATCAACATCGGTTAACAAAGGAGTAAACCATGAAATCCATTTTGATTGTAGGACTCGGACGCTTCGGCCGCCACATGGCGGAGAAATTCAATGAGCACGGAAACGACGTTATGGCGATTGACATTTCCGAAGACCGCGTAAACGCGGTGCTCCCCTTTGTCACGGACGGCCAAATCGGCGACGCGACAAACGAAGCCTTTATGGAATCTTTGGGCGTCAACAATTTTGACCTTTGCGTCGTCGCCATCGGCGACAATTTCCAAAGCTCTCTGGAGGCGACATCCCTGCTGAAGGAATTGGGCGCACGGTTCGTCCTTTCGCGCGCCAGCCGCGACGTTCACGCAAAATTCCTGCTGCGCAACGGCGCGGACGACGTTGTCTATACCGAAAAGGAAACGGCGGAGCGCCTTGCCGTAAAATACGGCAACGACAATATTTTCGATTACATGGAGCTTAACCGCAATTTCTCGATTTACGAGATTGCGACGCCGCCGACCTGGGTCGGCAAGACCATTTTGCAAAAAGGCGTCCGCACGAAATACAACATCAGCATCCTGGCTACAAAGGCGGACGGGCAGATTTATCCCCTGCCCAACCCCGAGCACGTTTTTTCGGCAAATGAGACGCTGATGGTTTTGGGCCGCAACGAGGATGTGGAGCGCCTGCTGCGGTAAGCGCCGTCCCGGAGAAACATATGGTACTGGATTTCCGGCAGGTCTCCAAATCCTATTCGGATGAACCTGTCCTTGTACAAGTGGATCTTGCCGTGCGCGAAAACGACCGCATTGGTCTGCTCGGCGTAAACGGCGCCGGAAAAAGCACCCTGCTGCAAATTGCAGCGGGTGTTCTTTCCTATGACGCGGGGACTGTGGAGCGCAAAAAAGACCTGCGCATCGGCTACCTGCGCCAAAATGAGGCGCTGGACACGGAAAATACGCTGCAAGAGGAAATTGAAAGCGCCCTGCGCGACACGTTCGCGGTCCGCGAACGCCTGCAGACGCTTTCCGTAGAGCTCGCAAACGCGGACCCCGCTTCGGCGGAATACAAGGCGCTTTCCGCTGCGTACGACCGGGAGACCGCCGCGTATGCGGCGCTGGACGGCTATACGGCGGACATGCGCATCGACACCGTGCTCAACGGACTCGGTTTCGGCGCTTTTGACCGCAACATGCGCGTTTCCCACTTAAGCGGCGGCGAAAAAATACGGTTCGCCATTGCGAAAACGCTTTTGCAGAACCCGGAGCTTTTGCTGCTGGACGAGCCGACCAACCACCTGGACTTTCAAATGCTTTCCTGGCTTGAGGGGTATTTGGAAAATTACCGCGGCGCCGTACTGGTCGTTTCGCACGACCGCTATTTTCTGGACAGCGTCGCCAAGGACATCTGCGAGCTGGAAAACGGCCGCCTTGTGCGGTACCGGGGCGGCTATTCCGCTTTTCTTGTACAGAAGGAGGAACGGGTCCGCACGCTGGAAAAGGCGTATCAAAAGCAGCAGGAAAAGCTGGCCGCCATGCGCGCCTATGTGCAGAAGAACCTTGCGCGCTCGAGCAGCACGAACAGCGTCGGGTCGCGCGTCAAGGCGCTTGAAAAGGAAGAGGAGCTGGAGCTGCCGAACCCGCGCATGCCGGCTGCGCATTTTGACTTTGCCTACGACTATCCGCCGCACGAAATCGTGCTGGAGCTGCGGGACGTCGGCGTACACGTCGGCGACCGGGAAACGGGAAAACAGCTGTACAGCGGCTTGGACCTTGTGCTGCGCAAGGGTGAAAAGCTTGCGCTTGTCGGCCCAAACGGCGTCGGCAAGAGTTCGCTGCTCAAGGCGGTCTTAAAAAAGCTGCCGGCGTCCGGCTTTATCCGGCTCGGCGGCAATGTACGCGTCGGATATTTTGACCAGGAGCTTGACGGGCTTTCGCTGCAAGACACGGTGCTGGAGGCCGTCCACAAGCGTTTTCCGCAAAAAACGGAGCATGAAATCCGCAGCGCGCTTGCACGCCTTTTAATAACCGATGACGCCGTATTCAAGCGCGTGCGCGAGCTGTCCGGGGCAAACCGCGCAAAGGTGGCCTTTTGCATTCTGCAATTTACGCGCGCGAATTTCCTGATTTTGGACGAGCCGACCAACCATCTCGATTACATGGCGAAAGAGGCGCTGGACGAGGCGCTGCGACGCTACGACGGAACCATGCTGGTCGTATCGCACGACCGGTACTTTCTCAACAGCGTCCCGACGGCCATCGCCGAGCTGCAGCCGGACGCTTTGACGGTGTTTCCCGGGAAATATGCGGATTACCTTGCCGCAAAAAGCGGCGAGAACCTCCCCGCAAAGCCGAAAGGCACGGAAAAGCCAGAGTCGGAGCAGAAGCAGGCGTTCGAGGCGGCGCGCAAAAACAAGGCGGAGGAACGCCGCCGACGCGCCCGCGCCGCTCAGCTGCAAAAGGAGATTGAAGAGGGGCACCGCACGCTGCATGCGCTGCGCGCCGAGTGCGAGGAGCCGGAGGTAACGGTCAATTACGCGCGGCTGTCGGAGCTTACCGAGGAAATGGAAGCGCTCGAAGCGGCAATCGACGCGCTGGAAACCGAATGGCTTTCAATAGCGGATTGACCGCATGAGGTTTGAACAAATCGTAAATTCTGCACAAGCGCAGGGCTTTTTCCAAAATTAACGCTTGTAAAGTTTGGCAAAATAGTATAAAATGTTTTTGTTTATTCGGGTTTCCGAAAATCATCTTGTAAAGGATGGAACCTATGGAAAACAACCATACCGAAAAAAGCCAGGCGGAGCTGTACCGCGAGGAACGGAAAAAGCGCATCGACGCCGCCGCCAAAAAAAAGGCGAAGCAAAATCCCAAAGCGGTTAAGGCCCGCCACATCGCCGGCAAGGTCGTCGCCATTGTAATTGCCGCCGCACTTGTGCTCGGCGCGCTGTACGCGGTGCTTAACTTCTTCGGCGTGCCGCAGAAAATTCTGCCCGCGGCGACGGTCGCCGGAGAAAAGATTTCGCTTGCCAAGTATAATTTCTACTACATGGACATGTACTTACAGGTCCGGCAGCAGTCTGAATCGTACGATTCTCAGTACGGCTCGGGATACGGCGCCATGGTGACCGGCTACGACGCCTCGAAAACGCCGATGGAGCAGGAGTACACCGGCGAGCTTGAGGGGTATGAGGGCGAAGGTACGCCGACCTGGGCGGACTATTTCCGGATTAACGCGTTAAACTCCATTCAGTCTTATGCGGCGTATGCCGCAATGGCGCGCGACGCAGGCCTTACGCTGACGGAGGACGAACAGGCGGCAATCGATGAAGAGATTGAAAGCCTGCGCACCACTGCAGAAGAAAACGACTTCTCCCTTAACCGCTGGCTTGTGCAGTATTACGGCAACGGCGTCAACGAAAAGCTGCTGCGCGAAATCATGGAGGAAAAGCAGCTTGCGGCGAATTACGCCACGCAGAAGAGCGAAGAGGTTACGGACGCCGTTACGGACGAGCAGATTGACGCCGAATATGCGGAAAACATGGCGGATTACGCGCTGGTTTCCGTCAGTCTGTTCACCGTTTCCGCAGACACCTCCGACATTACAGAGGACATGACCGACGAAGAACAGACGGCGGCGCGTGAGGATGCGATGCTGGAGGCGAAAAACGAAGCCTCCCGCTATGCCGCGCAGGTCACGAGCCCTGCGACGCTGCTCGAGCAGGCGCAGGCCTACAACGACTCGGCGACGGAATCCGGCGTTACGCAGACCGATGTGACGCCCGCCTCCCTCGCCTCCACCTACGGCGACGCTTTGAAAGACTGGCTTGTCGCATCCGAGCGTGCGGTCGGCGACGTCGGCGTGGTCGAATCCGACAGCGGGTACACGGTCGTTTACATGACCGCCCTGCCGCACAAGGACACGACCAAGCCCGTAGACGTGCGCCACATTCTGGTGCAGTTTGACACGACGACCGACGAGGACGGCAACGAAGTTGAGCTGACGGACGAAGAGAAGCAGACGTATTACGCGCAGGCGGAGGAAATTTATCAGAAGTTCTTGGAAAACCCGACGGAAGAGAATTTCTCGACGCTTGCCAATGAGAACAGCGACGACACGGGGTCCAACACGAACGGCGGCCTGTACGAAAACGTACAGGAGGGCGAAATGGTCGAGGCGTTCAACGACTGGATCTTTGACCCGGCGCGCAAGGCCGGCGACAGCGGCATTGTGGAAACGGAATACGGTTACCACATCATGTACTATGTCGGCAACGACAACGAGGAAGTGTGGAAGACGAGCGTGCGCACGGCCCTTGCAAACGAGGAGCTCACCGCGTTTGACGAGGACGTCATGACCGGCGAAACCTATAAGGTTCAGTCGAACACCACGCTCATCAACTGGTCGTCGTCGAAGATGGAGGACCTGATTATCAAGTTCTACGTCTCCAGCAACTACAGCTATTAAACGACGGAAACATAAATAAAAAGGGAGAGGCTTTTTACAGAAGCCTCTCCCCTTTTTTCTCATCTTTTCTTTACCGAATATCCGACAAGCGGGCTTCAAACCGGTCCTTTCTGGTATCTTTCGGGATTTCTGTCGGATAGTTCCCGTCAAAGCAGGCGCTGCAAAAGCCGCTGCCGCCCGCAAGGCAGCCCAGCTGCTCAACCGGCAAATACCCCAGGGAATCCGCGCCGATTCTTTTGCAGATTGCTTCTGTGCTGTGCCGGCAGGCAATCAAATGGTCTTCGGAATCGATGTCCGTCCCGTAATAGCACGGATGCAGAAACGGCGGGGAGGAAATGCGCACATGGATTTCCAAGGCGCCGGCGTCGCGCAGCAGGCGTATGACGCGCGCAATCGTATTGCCCCGGACGATGGAGTCGTCGACGAGGACCACGCGCTTGCCCCGGACGCTTTGCTCGATAACGGCCAGCTTGAGCTTGACGCCGTCCACCCGTTCCCCCTGCTCCGGCGCGATAAAGGTCCGGCCGATATATTTGTTTTTGATAAGCCCAATGCCGTACGGTATGCCGGACGCTTCGCTGAAGCCCAGCGCCGCGTCCAGTCCCGAGTCCGGCGCGCCGATGACGACGTCCGCCTTGGCGGGATGCGCTTTTGCAAGGATTTTACCCGCCTCGACGCGGGACTGATGGACACATACGCCGTCCAAAACGGAATCCGGCCGGGCGAAATAGATATACTCAAAAATACAGAAGCGTTTTTGCTTGATACCGCAGTGCTCCCGCCGGGAGGTGACGCCGTCCTTATGAAATACCAGAATTTCACCCGGCTCGACGTCGCGCACCACCTCGGCGCCGACGGCTCTCACGGCGCAGCTTTCCGAAGCGACCACATACATGCCGTCCGGCGTTTTTCCATAGCACAAGGGGCGAAAGCCGTTCGGGTCCCGTGCGCAGATGAGCTTTTGCGGCGACATGAGCACCAGCGAATACGCGCCGTCGAGCGTCTGCATAGCGCGGCTTAACGCCTCTTCAATGGACGGCGCGCGCAGTCTTTCTTTTGTAATAATATAAGCAATCGTTTCGGTATCGCTCGTGGTGTGGAATATGGCGCCGCCAAGCTCCAGCTCGTTACGCAAGACGGCGGC
The DNA here is from genome assembly GCA_949299505.1 of uncultured Eubacteriales bacterium. GTDB lineage: Bacteria > Bacillota > Clostridia > Oscillospirales > Acutalibacteraceae > Fimenecus. Next base: position 27,363 of record CASGAS010000020.1, on the reverse strand, counting down.
GTTGCTGAGATTGCCGTTGTGCGCCAGCGCCATCCGGCCCTTCTGATGGTTGACCTCCAGCGGCTGGCAGTTGTTGCGGTTGCTGCCGCCGGTCGTCCCGTAGCGCGTATGCCCGACCGCCATTGTCCCCTGCGGGAACCGCGCAAGCGTTTCCGGCGTAAAGACCTCGCTGACAAGCCCCATATCCTTATGGGAGGCAAAGACGCCATCGTCGTTTACTACAATGCCGCAGCTCTCCTGCCCCCGGTGCTGCAAGGCATACAGTCCGTAATAGGTCAGGCGCGCCGCATCGCACGGCTTTGGCGACAAAAGGCCGAACACGCCGCACGCCTCATGAAGCCCGGTTTGCCTGCGCATTACGCTCTGTCCCCTTTCGCATGAGCCTTGGCCGCCGCAAGAAAGCCCTGAAACAACGGGTGCGGCTTGTCGGGCCGGCTTTTGAACTCCGGGTGGAACTGGACGCCGATGTAAAACGGCCGGCCGCCCAGCTCCGCCGCTTCGACCAGCCTGCCGTCGGGCGACAAGCCGCTGAACGTAAGGCCTGCAGCTTCAAAGGCCTCCCGGTAGACGTTGTTGAATTCATAGCGGTGGCGGTGGCGCTCGCATATATCCGGTACGCCGTAGCAGCCCGCCAGCGCCGTGTTGGGCTGAATCCGGCAGGGGTACGCGCCAAGACGCAGCGTGCCGCCCTTGTCGATTTCGTCGCTTTGTCCCGGCATGAAATCAATCACCTTATGCTTGCAGGCCGCGTCAAACTCGCCGGAATTTGCGTCTTCCAGCCCGAGCACGTTTCTGGCAAACTCAATCACGGCAATCTGCATTCCAAGACAAATGCCGAAATACGGAAGGCGGTTTTCCCGCGCATATTTCGCAGCCGCAAGCATTCCGGCAATTCCGCGGCTGCCAAAGCCGCCGGGAATCAGAATCCCGTCGAGCTTCGCAAGCGTTTTTTCCGCATTTTCATCTGTAATCGTTTCGGAATCGATCCAATGAATCCGGACCTCTGTGCCGTCGGTGAATCCGGCGTGGCGCAGCGCCTCCGCCACGGAGAGATAGGCGTCGTGCAGGCTGACGTATTTCCCGACAAGACCGATTTCCACGCAGCACGTCCTGTTTTTGCTGCGTTCAATCATCGCCGTCCATGCGTCCAGGTTCGGCTCCGGCGCGTCAATGCCGAGTTCGCGGCAGACCACCGAAGAAAAGCCGGATTTTTCCAGCATCAGCGGCGCTTCATACAAATTCGACAGCGTAATGTTCTCAATAACGCAGTCCGGCTTTACGTTGCAGAACAGCGAAATTTTCTTGAATATCGCCTCCTCCAACGGCTCGTCGCAGCGCAGCACAATGATATTCGGGTTGACGCCCATTCCCTGCAGCTCTTTGACGGAGTGCTGCGTGGGCTTGGACTTATGCTCCTCCGACCCGCGCAAATACGGGACCAGCGTCACATGGATAAACAGGCTGTTCTCTTTCCCGACCTCCAAAGAGATTTGCCGCACCGCTTCAATGAACGGCTGCGACTCGATATCGCCGATGGTGCCGCCGATTTCCGTAATGACCACGTCGGCGTCCGTCTTTTTGCCCACGCTGTAGACGAACGCTTTTATCTCGTTCGTAATATGCGGGATGACCTGTACCGTAGAGCCGAGGTATTCGCCGCGGCGCTCCTTGTTGAGGACGTTCCAGTAGACCTTGCCGGTGGTCAGGTTGGAATATTGGTTCAAATCCTCGTCGATAAACCGCTCGTAATGCCCAAGGTCCAAATCGGTCTCCGCCCCGTCTTCTGTGACGTACACCTCGCCGTGCTGATACGGGCTCATCGTGCCGGGGTCTACGTTGATATACGGGTCCAGCTTCTGCGCGGCTACCCGCAGCCCGCGTGCCTTTAGAAGCCGGCCGAGCGACGCGGCGGTGATGCCTTTCCCGAGGCCGGATACGACGCCCCCGGTCACGAAAATGTACTTTGTCACGGTTCCCATCTCCTGTTTTGTAAAAATAAAGACAAAGGCGCCTTTTGCATACACAAAAGACGCCTTTGCCTTTTCTATCGTATTTTGTTTTTCCTAATAGAACCTTTTGCAAATCAAGAAGCGTCTTCGAGTGCTGCCCTCAAAGACGCCCATGTCTTACCAACTGCGATTATACGCCTGCTTTTTCCCGTTGTCAACCCCTGTTTTTGCAAGAAGCTTTATAAAACTTGCAGAATTTGCTGCCAAAAGACAAATTTTTCTTGACAAACTGCAAGCCGGATGCTATACTGCTTCAAGTGAGCAATGGCGTTCATTATTACACAGGGGAAATCTGCGTAATAATGAACGCTGTTTTTATTTTTTTATAAAGGATGGAACGGCATGATGCGGGAAGGTCAGGTGCGCATCCCCTCCGGATGCGCCATTGCGGCGGTCATATCAAAAGACGGGAACCGAATGTCCGGCGAAAAAATCTATAACGCGATGAAACCGATGCACGACCGCTCCAACGGTCTTGGCGGCGGCTTTGCGGGATATGGCATTTACCCGGAGCACAAGGATTTTTATGCTTTGCATATCTTTTTCGACTGCCGCGCAACGCGCAAGGACTGCGAAGCGTTCTTAAAGGAACGGTTTGAAATCGTGAAAGGCGAGCTTGTCCCGACGCGCACCATCCCCGCCATAACCGACGCGCCGATTATTTGGCGGTATTTTGTGGACCCGCTGAAGTCGCTGCTTACCGCAAGGCAGATAGACGAAAAGGAATTCGTAGCCGAAACGGTTATGAAAATCAACACCGAAATGCACGGCGCCTACGTCTTTTCCAGCGGGAAAAACATGGGGACCTTTAAGGCGGTCGGCTTTCCCGAGGACGTCGGCGTATTTTACAGATTGGAGGAATACGAGGGGTATTCCTGGACGGCGCACGGACGCTATCCGACCAACACGCCCGGCTGGTGGGGCGGCGCGCACCCTTTTTCGCTGTTGGACTGGTCCGTTGTACACAACGGGGAAATTTCGTCGTATGACGCCAACCGGCGATTCCTGGAGATGTTCGGCTACAAGTGCAGCCTGCAGACGGACACAGAGGTCATCACCTACGCCATGGACTATCTGCTGCGCGTACAGGGGCTTTCCTTAGGCGAGGCTGCAAGCGTAATCGCCGCGCCGTTTTGGAGCACAATTGAAGCCAAGACGGACATGGAAGACCGGGAAAAGCACATTTTTCTGCGCACGGTTTTTCCGAGCTTGCTGATTACCGGCCCGTTTTCCATCGTTCTGGGCTTTCGCGGCGGACTGATGGCGTTAAACGATCGGCTGAAGCTGCGCTCAATGGTGGTTGGGGAAAAGGGCGACAAGGTTTTCATTGCGAGTGAAGAAACGGCGATTCGCGCCATGGAGCCGGATGCGGAAAACATTTGGTCGCCTGCCGGCGGCGAGCCGGTAGTTGTAAAGGTAAAGGACGGTGCGTTACAATGGGTGTGAGCTTTATCTATCCGGAATTTGAAGTTATCCGCAACCCGGACCGCTGCACCGCCTGCCGGATCTGCGAAAAGCAATGCGCAAACGGCGTGCACGGCTGGGACGCAAAAATAGGCGTTATGACGGCGGACGAAGCGAAGTGCGTCAACTGCCAGCGCTGCGTATCGTTCTGCCCGACGAGAGCGCTGAAAATCGTCAAAAGCGACTGCGCGCTGCGGGAAAACGCCAACTGGCGGGACGACACCGTAAAAGAAATTTACAAGCAGGCAAACAGCGGCGGCGTTCTGCTGTCCTCCATGGGGAACCCGAAGCCGCTGCCGGTATACTGGGACCGGATTTTGCTCAACGCGTCGCAAGTGACCAACCCCTCCATCGACCCGCTTCGCGAGCCTATGGAGACCCGCGTTTTCCTTGGGAAAAAGCCGGAAAAAATCGAGCGGGACGCAAACGGCAAGATACG
>CASGAS010000020.1:0-23443 GCA_949299505.1 uncultured Eubacteriales bacterium | reverse complement strand
CAAGATACGCTGCGCGCTGCCGCCGCAAATCGAGCTTTCCATGCCGGTGCTGTTTTCCGCCATGAGCTACGGCTCTATCAGCTACAACGCCCACGCCGCCCTGGCGCGTGCGGCCGCCAAGCTTGGAATCCTCTATAATACCGGCGAGGGCGGGCTGCACGAGGATTTTTATGTGTACGGCAAAAACACCGTCGTTCAGGTGGCGAGCGGCCGGTTCGGCGTCCATGAGGACTACCTGCGCGCCGGCGCTGCCATTGAAATTAAAATGGGACAGGGCGCGAAGCCCGGTATCGGCGGGCACCTGCCGGGCACGAAAATTGTGGGCGACGTTTCCCGCACCCGCATGATTCCGGAGGGCTCGGACGCCATCTCCCCTGCGCCGCACCACGATATCTATTCGATTGAAGACCTCCGTCAGCTTGTATTTTCGCTGAAAGAAGCCACCGAATACAAAAAGCCCATTCTTGTAAAGGTGGCCGCCGTACACAATATTGCGGCCATCGCCAGCGGCATTGCGCGCAGCGGGGCGGATATTATTGCAATCGACGGCTTTCGCGGCGGCACGGGCGCTGCGCCCACCCGCATCCGCGACAATGTCGGGATTCCGGTTGAGCTTGCCTTGGCGGCGGTGGACAGCCGGCTTCGGGAGGAGGGCATTCGCAACCAGGTGTCCCTCATTGCAGGCGGCAGCATCCGCAGCGCGGCGGACGTGGTAAAAGCGATAGCCCTGGGCGCGGACGCCTGTTATATCGCCACGGCGGCGCTGCTCGCCCTCGGCTGTCATCTCTGCCGGACCTGCCAAAGCGGCAGCTGCAGCTGGGGCATTGCGACGCAGCGGCCGGAGCTTGTAAAGCGGCTGGACCCGGACGTCGGCTGTGCGCGGCTTGTCAACCTGCTTACCGCCTGGCGGCACGAAATCATGGAGATGATGGGCGGCATGGGCATCAATTCCATTGAGGCGCTCAAGGGCAACCGCCTGATGCTGCGCGGCGTCGGTCTGACGGACAGGGAGCTTCGGATTCTCGGAATTGCGCACGCGGGAGAATGACGGCCCTGAAAAGCCTTCTTCCGACAGTTGGTTTTTGCCGCAAAAAATTTATCTTCTCTGCATTTTTAGAAGACAAAGCGTATGAGAGTGTGGTATACTTTTATGGTCATACAAGCTGAAAATCTGGATTACAGAGCGTTAAACGAAGCGCTGCGCAAAGCGCAGAGCCCGTGCACCGTGGCGGGCTGCTGCGGGCAGCGGTTTCTGGCCGCCGGTATGGCCGGCAAGGAAATCTGCGTGGAGGGCATCGCCGGAAACGCGCTCGGCGCATACCTCAACGGCGCGGTCGTCACCGTCCGCGCAAACGCGCAGGACGCCGTAGGCGACACCATGAACGACGGGAAAATCATCATTCACGGCAATATCGGCGATGCGGCCGGATACGCCATGCGCGGCGGCAGAATTTATGTCAAGGGGAATGCGGGCTACCGGGCCGGTATCCACATGAAGGCTTATCAGGACAAGCTGCCCGTTATGGTCATCGGCGGAACGGCCGGCAGCTTTCTCGGCGAATATCAGGCGGGCGGCATCATTGCGGTGCTCGGTCTTGGCGCTGCAAATAAAAATATCGTCGGCAATTTCCCGTGCACCGGTATGCACGGCGGCAAAATGTTCCTCAGAAGCGACTGTAAGGACATTGCCTTTCCAAGCCAGGTCACGGCCCGGCCCGCCGAAAAAGCGGATTTTGAGGAACTGGAGGCGTATATTTTGGAATTCTGCGCCCTGTTCGGTTATGACGCCAAGGCGGTGCTGTCCGCGCCCTTTACCGTTGTGACCCCGGACAGCAAAAATCCATACAAGCAAATGTATGTGGCGAATTAAAAGAAAGCAGGTGTTATCCGCATGAATTATTCCAACACGGAAGTGCTGCAATACGTGCAAGAAGACGATGTGAAATTCATCCGGCTCGCCTTTTGCGACGTATTCGGCCGGCAAAAGAATATCTCCATCATGCCCGACGAGCTGCCGCGCGCCTTTGAGCACGGAATCGCCTTTGACGCCTCCGCCATTGCCGGCTTCGGCGACGAGGCAAGAAGCGACCTTTTGCTGCACCCGGACCCCCGGACGCTGACGCTTCTCCCCTGGCGGCCGGAGCACGGCAAGGTTGTGCGGATGTTTTCCGATATTACCTACACCGACAAAACGCCTTTTGAATGCGACACCCGCGCGTTGCTGAAAAACGCCATCGCGCAGGCCAAGGCGGCCGGTTTTACCTTTGCGTTCGGCGCGGAACAGGAATTTTATCTGTTCCATTTGGACGAAAACGGCAAGCCCACCGCCGAGCCTTACGATGAGGCGGGGTACATGGACATTGCGCCGGAGGACCGCGGCGAAAACATCCGCCGGGAAATTTGCCTGACCCTTGAGCAGATGGGGATTCACCCGGAACGCTCTCACCACGAGGAGGGGCCGGGGCAAAACGAAATAGATTTTCGCTATTCCGACGCGCTGACTGCCGCCGACAACGCCATGACCTTTCAGACGGTCGTAAAAACCGTGGCGAACCGCAACGGGCTTTGGGCGGACTTTTCCGCCAAACCCCTGGAGAACGAGCCGGGCAACGGCTTTCATATCAACATGTCCGTAGCCCCCAACGAAAATTCCGAAAACCTCTGCTATATGATTGCCGGGATTCTGGACAAAGCCGCGGAAATGACGGCGTTCTTAAATCCCACCGAAAGCTCTTATCAGCGTTTCGGCCAAAGGAAAGCGCCCGGGTACATTTCCTGGTCCGGTGAGAACCGTTCGCAGCTGGTCCGCATTCCCGGCGCCGCCGGCGCTTACCGCCGCGCGGAGCTACGCTCGCCGGACACGACCGCTAACCCGTATCTCGCCTTTTCCCTGCTCATCTATGCGGGCTTATATGGACTTGAAAACCGGCTGGAGCTGCCGCCGGCGGCAAACTTCAACCTGTACACCGCCGACAGCAAAACCCTTTCCCGCTATAAGAAGCTGCCAGAAAGCCTGCAGACGGCCTGCAAAATCGCCGCGGAAAGCCCGTTTATCGGAGCGCATGTTCCGCAGGCTATTCTGAACATTTATTGCCGGAAATAAAGGGAAACAAACCATTTCAAAGGAGGGAGCCTGCATGCGTCTGAAGGAACAGGTCTACAGCGTTCTGGTCGTTTCGGCGGCGGAACGTTTTAACGACGCGCTTTCGGCCCTGCTCCCCCCTGCCAAATACCAGCCCGTATGCAAGGCGGCCGATATAAACGCGGCTAAACGCGCCGTCACGCAGCGGGAATATGATTTTATTATTCTCCACATCCCGCACCCCGACGACGCCGGCGTTCAATTTGCCATTGACATAAGCCGCGCATGCGATTCCGTCGTATTGCTTTTGGTCAAAGCGCAGCTGCAGAGCGAAATTTACGATACGGCGGTGGAGCACGGGGTGTTCCTGCTGCCGCTGCCCACCTCGCGAGCCGCCATGGCGCTGGCGCTCAGCTTAATGTCCAGCGCCAGAGAGCGTCTGCGGTTCAGCAAGGCAAAAGCGCTGACTTTAGAGGAAAAAATGGCGGAAATCCGCATTGTAAACCGCGCAAAATGGCTGTTGATTGCCAAGCAGAACATGGATGAGCCGCAGGCGCACCGCTATATTGAAAAGCAGGCGATGGACCGCTGTGTTTCCAAAAGAACGGTCGCCGAGGAAATCATCAAAGCTCATTCGTAGAGAGCGGACCTGCCCTTCCCGGCTGTGCAGCCCCATGCTCTGCACACGTTATAACCGAACCAGGCAAAACAAAGAACCGGTACGGCCAAGGCGGCCGCGCCGGTTCTCGCATTTTGCTCTTAGGAATGCGCGGTTCACTCCGAAAGCGCGCCGTACAGGAAAATGTCCTCGCCGGTACAGGCTTCCAAAGTCGCCCCGAACGAAAATCCGTATGCCGTGCCGGAGGCAAACAGCTCAGAAAGCGGAAACAGGACAAACGACCGCTCCCGTATGCCGGGATGCGGCAGCCGCAGAAACGGCGTGTCGCTTGTACAGCCGTCCGCAAGCAGCAAATCCAAATCGATAACGCGCGGGCCGTTTTTGAACTGCCGCACACGCCCCAGCGCCGCTTCTATCCCGAGCAGCGCGCCGAGCAGTGCTTCCGGCGGCAATTCGGTCTCCAGTTCGACCGCCATATTGAGAAAGTCCCTCTGCTGCGCGTAGCCGTAAGGCTTGCTTTCGTAGACGGAAGACCGCCGCAAAACGCGCGTATGAACGACAAGGTCAAGCGCCGCTGTCGCCGCGCGCAAATTCTCCATACGGTCGCCGAGGTTTGTTCCCAGGCCGACTACGGCGCGCATGGCGTCGCCTCCCTTGTACGGGTAATTTCCACCGCGGTATAGGCAAAATCCGCCTGAATGGGCGCAAACGGCTTTTTTACGCAAACGGTAATTTCCAAAATTTTTGGGAACTGCTGCAAAACGGCGTCCGCCACAACCTGCGCCGCACGTTCGAGCAAGTCATAGCTTTGCGCCAAAAACGCTGCGCGCGCGGTTTTTAAGACCTTGGCGTAGCTGACGGTATCTTCCACATTGTCCGAGCAACAGGGAACGTCCAGCGGCAGCTTACAGGTTATATCCAAAAGGAAGGGCTGTCCCTCCTGCTTTTCCTCCGGGTTTACGCCGTGATAGGCATACAGCCGCAAGCCCCGAATCTGGATGTTGTCCATTTAACCGCCTCCTTATAAAAGCGCCGCATCCGCAAATTTCGCGGCGGCGACCGCCTCTTTGACGTGGTGCACACGAATCATATCCGCGCCGCCGGCAATGGCCAGCGTATCGGCCGCAATGGTACCGCAAAGGCGTTCCCATTCCGCCGTGCCGGACGCGCGCGCGACCATCCGTTTGCATGACAGCGCGGCAAGCAGCGCACAGCCCGGCGCCTTGACTGCCGAAAGCCCGCGCAAAAGCGTCAAATCGTCCGCCGCGCTTTTACCGAAGCCGAAGCCGGGGTCCAGGCAAAGCTGCTCGCGGGGAAGCCCCTGCTCATTCGCGAAATCCACGGCGGAAGAAAAGAAATCACGCACGCTTGTAAGCACGCCCTCTTTATACACGGCCGGCGTGCTCGCGTCCGCGCCGCCGGTATGCATCAGCACCCAGCCCGCGCCGAATTCGCGCACGACAGCCGCCATTTCCACAGACAGCGTGCCGCTGACGTCGTTGACAACCGAAACGCCGTTTTCCAGCGCATAGCGGGCGACCTCCGGAAAAAAGGTATCCACGCTGAGCGGCAAAGAGACCGCGCGCCGGACGGCCGGAAGCATAGTCTGCAAAACCGCCAGTTCCTCTGTCGCCGTGCGGGGCGTGTGCCCCGGACGCGTAGACTGCGCGCCAATGTCGATAAGGTCCGCGCCGGCCGCTTCCATTTCCTGCGCATGGGCGGCGGCTTTTTCCGGCATGAAATAACGCCCGCCGTCCAAAAAGGAATCCGGCGTCACGTTCAAAATACCCATCACATAGGTCTTTTTTCCCAAGGGAAACGAAAAGCCACTCCCGGCAAAGCAAGCCATATTATTCCCCCCGCAAAAGGGACATCGCCTCGGCACGGGTGCGCGCGTCCTTGCGCATGCTCCCGCGCAGCGCGGAGGTCCTTGTGACCGCGCCGGCCGCCCGCGCACCGCGCATCGTCATGCACAGATGCTCGGCTTCCACCACGACGGCAACGCCCTGCGGCGCCAGATGCTCCTCCAGAAAATCCGCCACCTGCGCGGTCAGCCGCTCCTGCAGCTGCGGCCGTTTTGCGAAATTGTCCACAATACGCGCAAGCTTGGAAAGGCCGATTACCTGCCCGCCGGACGGGATATAGGCGATATGCGCGCGGCCAATAAAGGGCAGCAGATGGTGCTCGCACATGGAATACAGCGGAATGTCGCGCACCACGACCATTTCGTCGTTTTTCCCCTCGTTAAACATTTTCAGATGGCGCGTCGGGTCGTCCGAAAGGCCGGCAAAAATTTCTTCATACATATTGGCGACGCGCTTCGGCGTTTCCAAAAGACCCTCCCGATTCGGGTCCTCCCCGATCGCCGCCAGAATATCGCGCACCGCGCGCTCAATGGCCGGTTTATCCATTCCCTTTTCTCCTTTTGTGTCAAAATGCAAACTGCAGCGTACAGGTCACGTCGTTTCGTATGTACACGACCTCCTGCACCGAAACGGCGTACTTGCGGCCCGTCGCATCGAGCACATCGTAAATCGCCCGCTTTTCGGTCAAATCATCCGCTGCCGCCGCAAAGGTTTCGGCGTCGGCAAAACGCACCTCAAACGTGAGGCTGCCGTTGTCTATCGCGTTGGCGGCCGCGCGGGTCATCGCGGCTGTGCAGGCCGCATCATACGCCGTAAAATACAGGCCGCTGCGCACAAAATAGTTCGCCGCCGTCGATGTGCAGGCAATCGCGGCCGGGACAATATCCTCGTGGTCCGCCGCTATCATTTCGTCCGTTACGTTGAAATAGGCGTGTGAGATGTGATGAATCTCCTCCGCATCCAGGTCGTCCCAGGTCGCGTCAACATGATAGTACGCCCCGCCAATGGAGACCAGATTCCACATATGCCCCTCCCGCTCGCCGGCGTCGTTCACGCTCACGCCGGTCACAAGCAGGTTCGGTATGCCGCTCAAATCAAAAAGCAGCTGTAAGGCGCGGGAATACCCCTCGCAGACGGCCGTTTTGCTGACCAGCGCGTCGTAAGCCGAGTATCCGACGTCGTCGTTTTCCAGCGTATAGTCTACGGTTTGGCAGATATAATCGTGGAAGAAAAGCTCTTTGTCGTAATCGGTTGCAAGCCCCTGCGCCTGCTTCAGAACCTCCTGCGCCGCAGAAAGCAGCGCGTCGGTTTCTGCGCGGCAAGTCTCGGCGTCCGTCCGGTACTGCGGACAAAAATACGCCTTTGCGCCGCGGGTGACAAGCTCGCTTTCATTTTCCATACACAAAAGCGACGGGTTGTCGTAGGAAAGCGCCTGGAACATCTCGCTGAACGTCTCTTCATCGAGCGGCGGGATTTCAATCTCCTCGGGATGGTCCGCAATCGCATTGAGAATCCGCGTATACGCAATTTTCGCATCTTTGGAAAGCGTATGGTAATAATAGCGCTCTGTCCCGTCGTCTTCGTATACCATTTTGGTCAGGAAAAACGGCGTCGGAATCATCAGGCGAATCGTATTGAAATTCGCCAGCACAATGCCCGCGCACACGGCGAGGACGAGCAAAGCGGCGAAGGTGCGTTTTTTCATGCGCGCTCCTCTCCCGAAACGGGCGTCACGGCGTTTTGCAAAGCTAAAAAGGAGTACAGCAGCCCGTTTGGCGCCGCGCTGTCCAGAACAGAGAAATTCGTATCGGACTGGTTGCAGACCGTATTAAACAAATCGGAAACGTCCGAAAGGTCAAACGCGCCGAGCAGCTGCCGCACCAGCGCGCAGACCGCCTGCGCCTGCCCGTCGGTATCCGTATACCGCAGATACTTCACAAACAGGTCGCCCGTCAGGCTTTGCTCGCCGGCGTCCAGGGACAGACTGTACGCTGCGCCGCGGTATTCTATTGCCGCCGGTACCTGCACCGTTACGTCGCCGATTTCCCCAATCCCTCTGCGCAGCTGCGCCGGCGTTTGCCGAATATAGCGGTCAAGCGGCAGGGACAGCGCCGCTGCGACGCTGTCGCGCAGGCCGGCAAGCCCGTATTTTTGGTAAATTTCGGAAAAGGAAAGCGTTTCGCCGCTGTAGGATACGCGCTGTGAAGCCGCAAGCGTACGCACCTCAATGGTTTCCTCGACCGCATTTGCGCTGACCATGGCAAGCAGCACGACGCCGTCGGTGTCGTCGGCGCATACATAAAGCACATTGGCGCTTTGCAGCTGCACGTCGCCGAGCGGATCGGCGGTTGTCGATTCGGGGGCGACGGTGGTTTCCTCCGGCGCGACCAGGTTGTGCAAATCATAATCTACGGAGCGCAAAAACAGAAGCACGGAGGCCACGCCAAACACCAGCACGAACACGGCGAACGCCAAAATAAACGCACGCGTGCGCTTGGCGCGGAGCTTTTGCTCGCTTGTAAAACGCAGCTTTGGTTTGCGGCGCATGGCACAACCTCCTTTAAGACTTGGTTTGGGTACGCTTATGCTTTCCCGTCGTTTTGCCCTTCAGCAGCAAAGCCGCCGTACCGGCGCAGCACCAGCACCGGGAGGAATACGAAAATGGCGACGACGGCCGCGGCGTAAAACATCACGTTGCCGGGCGCTGAGGTCACAACGCCGTATTCGTTCGTATAGGTCACCTCGGAAACGCGGCAGACCAGATTCCCGATATACGGCCCGATGACCATGGGCAGCAGCACGAAAAAGATCATGCGGATGCCCTGGAACGCGCCGACTTTATCGGCAGGCATAAAATCACGCACGGAGGCGTTGACCGCGATAGACAGCAGCGCCCAGCCGCCGAGTGCGGGGACGGCGCAAATCAAAAACTCCACGACCGATTTTGCAAAGCCGGCGGCGACAAGCCCCGCGGCGTACAGCAAAATGGAAATCCAGACAAACTTTTCCTTTCCGAAGCGGTCCATGAGCCTGCCCATGCAGACAAGCAGCACAACCACCGCCAGAATGACCACGGCGGCCGCGGCAATCAGTCCGGGCGTCAAAGACGCCATCACGCTGTCGAGGCTGAAGTCCAGCACATTCCCAAGGTAGATGAAAATGTACGGGAAAAACACCTGAAAAGCCGTCGAGGAAATGCAGGCGGCGGCAAAAGCCAGATACAAGCGCTTATTCTGCCGGACAACGCCCGGGCGGAAGCCGTAGATAAGGTTTTGGAAATAATTGCCGTGCGCCTTTTGCAGCTGCGGCTTATCCCGCAGGGTGAAAAGCCCCACAATCCCGCAAAGCAGCACAAGCGCGCCGAGCACATAAAAGAAAACGTCGTACCCGATACCGCTGACCGCGCCGGACAAGCCCATGACCGCGACCGTGCCGAAAATCGGCAGCAGCGACAAAACGCTTTCCACTGTCGCGCGGTTGCGGGTGTTGGAGACGTCCGTGACCCAGGAGTTGAACGCCGCGTCATTGCCAATGGAGCCCATAACCGTCATAACGCAGTCCATGACAATGACAATGGCGACCGTAATGGTCAAAATACGAATCTCATCCGTAAGGCCGAACAAGGCGGCTGTATTGTCACGGGAAATGGCGCCAAACGACGCGGTCACAATGCCCCATAAAATATAGCCGACACAGATAAAGACCTTCCGTTTGCCCGCGCGGTCGCTGAGCGTGCCGGCCAGAAATGTTGTGACAACGGCAGTGGCCGCGGAAGCGGCGACCATCAGATTGATGGCGCTCATAACGTCAATGGACCCGTCTACGGCCGCCTGCGTAGCGCCTTTATAAATGGAATTATAAAGGAACGTGTTGAAAAACATGTTTTCAACGGCCCACGCCAGCTGCCCGACAAGACCGAACAGGATAATGTTAAACCAAATGCGCCCACCCAGACGATCTGTGCTCGTCTTCACAACAATCTCTCCTTTTTTCTGTAGCTTCCGGCAAAACCGGACAAAAACATTGTAGCATACCAGGAAGGAATTTACAATGGGAAAGAAAACGCGCGCCTGCCTTTTCAGCGGCAGGCGCGCGGTACGTTTAGACTGCGTCCTTCGGTGAATGCTTAACGCCGGATTTCTGCGGGAGCTTCGCCGGAGACGACGTTTCCAAAAGCGGCTTTTCGCCGTTTTCCACACAGGCCCTGGTGATGATGACCTTGTTGATTGTCTCGTCGGAGGGAATCTCGTACATGGCGGGCTGCAGGACCCGCTCCATGATCGCGCGAAGCCCGCGCGCCCCCGTATTCTTTTCAAGCGTCAGGTCCGCAACCGCCGCCAACGCGTCCGGCTGGAACTCCAGCGTTACGCCGTCCATGCGGAACAGCTCCGTATACTGTTTGACCAGCGCATTTTTCGGCTCGGTCAAAATGCGGATCAGCGCGTCGCGGTCAAGGTTTTCCAGCGTCGTAATCGCCGGAAGCCGCCCGACAAGCTCCGGAATCAGGCCGTATTTGACCAGGTCCTGCGGGATGACCTGCGCATAGATGCGGGACATATCCGCCTTTCGCGACTCCGTTAGCTCGCTGCCGAAGCCCAGAACCTTGTTGCCCGTGCGTTTTTCAATGATCTTGTCAATCCCGTCGAACGCGCCGCCGCAAATAAACAGAATGTTCGTCGTGTCGATTTGGATGAACTCCTGCTGCGGATGCTTCCGGCCGCCCTGCGGGGGCACATTGGCAACCGTGCCCTCCAGAATTTTCAGAAGCGCCTGCTGCACGCCCTCGCCGCTTACGTCGCGCGTAATCGACGGATTTTCTGACTTCCGGGCGATTTTGTCAATCTCATCGACGTAAATAATGCCCTTTTCCGCACGCTCCACGTCGAAGTCCGCCGCCTGAATCAAGCGCAGGAGGATGTTTTCGACATCCTCGCCGACATAGCCCGCTTCCGTCAGCGTCGTCGCGTCCGCAATGGCAAAGGGAACGTCCAGAATTTCGGCCAGCGTCTGGGCAAGCATGGTTTTCCCGACGCCCGTGGGGCCGAGCAGAATCACGTTGCTCTTCTGAATGTCCACGCCGCTGTCCGCGCCGTAGTAGATGCGTTTGTAATGGTTGTAAACCGCCACGCTCAGCGCGATTTTCGCCGCGTTCTGGCCGATCACATATTCGTCCAGGTGCGCCTTGATTTCCTGCGGCTTCGGCAGGGGTTTTGCCGGTTTTTCGGTTTTCCTGCGCTTGCGGTCGCGTGCGCCGCCCTCTTCGACGATCTCCATGCAAAGCTCGATGCACTCGTCGCAGATGCAAACGCCCGGGCCGGCAATCAGCTTATCGACCTCATCCTGCGACTTGCCGCAGAATGAACAGCGGACGGTCTTTTCTCTGCCGTCGTCTCTTGGCATAGTGACTCCCCTTTTGCGTCAGCGCTTGTAGAAGATTTTATCGACCAGACCGTAATCGAGCGCTTCCTCGGCGGTAAGGAAATTATCGCGTTCCGTATCGAGCGCAATCTGCTCAATCGGCTTGCCGGTGTTTTCCGCAAGGATGCGGTTGAGCTTTTCGCGCGTGCGCAGAATGTGCTTTGCGACGATATCGATTTCCGTCGCCTGCCCCTGCGCGCCGCCGCTGGGCTGGTGAATCATAATTTCGCTGTTGGGCAGCGCGAACCGCTTGCCCTTTGCGCCGGACGAAAGCAAAAACGCGCCCATGCTCGCCGCCATGCCCATACAAATGGTCGAAACGTCGCACTTGATGTACTGCATGGTGTCATAAATCGCGAAACCGGCCGTCACAGACCCGCCCGGGCTGTTGATGTAAAGGCTGATGTCCTTTTCGCTGTCCTGGCCCTCCAGATACAGAAGCTGGGCGACAACCAGGCTCGCGGTCGCGTCGTTGACCTCGTCGGAAAGCACAATAATCCGGTCGTTGAGCAGTCGGGAGAAAATGTCGTAGGACCGCTCGCCGCGATTGGTCTGTTCAATAACATAAGGTACAAGTGCCATGCGATACCTCCTAAAGCGCATTTGCGCGCGGCAAAGAAGCCGCAAAACAAAGATCGGTTTCAGTATAGCCGCTGCGGGCGGCTGTTAATCGTTTATTCGGATTTTTCTTCCGTTTTTTTGGCAGCCGGCTTTTTCGCCGCGGGCTTTTTGGCGGCCGTTTTCTTGGCGGCAGGCTTTTTCTCCGTCTTTTCGCCGTCGGCAGCCTTTTTGTCCTCGGCGGACTTTTTCGCGGCCGTCTTCTTGGCGGCGGGCTTTTCTTCGGTGATTACGGCGTTGTCAACGATAAAGTCGATTGCCTTTCTCGAAGCCAGCTCAGCGCGGAGACCTTCTTCGGAAATCGCCTTTTTGACGGCATCCAGCTCCATATTATATGTGTCGGCGAACTTCTTATATTCCGCCTCCATCTCTTCGTCGGACGGCACAATCTTTTCGGCCTCGATAATCTTTTCCAGCGCCAAATCCAGCTTAACCTGCTTTTCGGCGTTCTCGCGGAAGCCGTCGCGGACCTTTGCCTCATCCTGGCCGGTATATTGCAGATAGGTTTTGTAGTCCAGCCCCTGCGACTGCAAACGGTAGGCAAAATCTTCGACATTGCTGTCAATCTTGCGCTCCACCATCGCCTGCGGAATTTCCGCTTCAATCCCCTCGGCGACCGCTTCTAAGAGCGTGTTGCGCACCTCGTCGAGCGCAGCCGTCTTTTTCGCTTCCTCCAAATCCGCCTTGATGCTCTTTTTGAGCGCGTCAACGGTGTCCTTGTCGCTGACGTCCTTGACGAATTCGTCGTCGAGCTTCGGCAGCTCCTTGACCTTAATCTCATGCAGCTTGATTTTGAAAACGGCGTCCTTGCCGGAAAGGCCCTCGTGGTAATCCTCGGGGAACTTCACGTTGACGTCAAATTCGTCGCCGTTCTTATGGCCGACAATCTGGTCCTCGAAGCCGGGGATGAACTGGCCGGAGCCGAGCGTGAGTTCGTAGCTTTCGGCCTTGCCGCCCTCAAAGGGCTTGCCGTCCACGAAGCCTTCAAAGTCCATGACGACCTCGTCGCCGTTTTGCGCGGCGCGGTCCTCAACCGTAACCATGCGGGCGTTCTGCTCGAGCATCCGGTCCAGCTGCGCTTTGACCTCGTCCGCCGAAACCTTCGACGGCTTGCGCGTCGCCTTAAGCCCCTTGTACTTCCCGAGCTTAACATCAGGCTTTACAGTGACCTTCAGCTTGAGCGTGACGCCGTTTTTGCCCATTTCGGGGACCTCCAGGTCAAAGGGGGTGTCCACGACCTCGAGCGCCGCCTCACGAATGGCCTCTTCTACAACGTCCGGATACAGCGCCTCCAGCGCGTCCTCGTAGAACACGCCCTCGCCGTAAATCTTCTCAATAAAGCTGCGCGGCGCTTTCCCCTTGCGGAAGCCATGCACCGTGATGTTTTTACGCTGCTTTAAGAACGCATCGTTAACGGCCTTTTCAAAACGGTCGGCATCAATGGAAATTTCCAGCTGCCAAACGTTGGTCTCCACTTTTTCAGACGATTTCAAACTCATTTTACGGATTCCTCCTGTATAAGAATGGGTTAACTTAGGTATTATAGCAGAAAGCGGTATAAAATGCCATACTTTTTTAGGATTTTCTTTTTTCTATTCTTTTCGGGCAAAATCCGAGCGCATCGCCCGATACAAGCGAAAACCGGATGCCCGCAAGCTCCCCCTGAAACGCCGAAGCGATGGACGCGCCGTGCAGGTGCGCGTAGAAGCACTCCGTAACGCCCTCTTCGCGCAGGGCGTTTAAGATAGGCTCGCAGCGCTGGGTTTGCGTAACCGGCGGGTAGTGCAGAAAAACAAGCGGCCTGCCCCCGAGCGCACGGCCCGCCGCAATGGAGGTTTTCAGGCGCTGCACCTCGCGCAGCAGCACCTTGTCCGCTTCTTCCTCTGCCGCGTCAAAGAACCAGCCGCGTGTGCCGCAGATGGAAACGCCGTCGACAAGATACGCGTTGTTGTGCAGAATACGCAGCGTCGTAAAGCCGTTTTGCGCAAGAAAATCCTGCATTTTGCGCATGGTCGTCCACCAGTAGTCGTGGTTGCCTTTTAGCAAAATCTTCTGCCCGGGCAGCGCGTCCAAAAACGCAAAATCCGCTTTGGCGGCGGAAAGCTGCATGGCCCAGGAGACGTCGCCGGGAATTACAACGGTATCCTCCGGGGAAACCAGCGCGCGCCAGTTTTTTTCAAGCCTTGCGACATAGTCCTGCCACCCGCGAAAGACGTCCATCGGCTTGTCGGCGCCAAAGGAAAGGTGCGTGTCCCCGATTGCAAAAATAGACATCTTTCACCTCCGACAGTCTGTATAAAAGCAAAATTCAGCCGCACAATAAAGAGGACGGGGCATAAAGCAAGTAGCTGCCCCGCGCTTATAACGCGAAAGGAGGAACCAACGTGAACGACATCAAATGCAACGTGTCCAACTGTGTGTACCACAGCGGCGTTTCCACCTGTACGGCAAAGGAGATTCAGGTCGCCTGCCAGTGCTCCGGCAAGCCGTGCGAATGCAGCGAAACCGAATGCGGCACTTTCCAGGCCAAGGCCTGACAAAAGACAAAGGGAGCGTGGATGCCTGCCATCCACGCTCTTGCTTTGCTTACAAACCGAGCATTTCGAGCACAGCCGCCGCCATATCCTCCTTGCGGACGACCTTTGTAAAGCGCGGCGCTTTTCCGCGCAGGGCGCCGAGCTGCGGCGGCACGGGGGCGCCGGTCAGCTCGTGGAGCGTTTCGACGGCGTCGAATTCGTCCTCGGGCACGCGGTCGGGAGAGACGGCGTGCAGGACGCTCTTGGAGAATTTGTACGGGTTCGCGGTCGAGGCAACCACCGTCGGCGTCGCGTCGCCGGTCTTCGTGCGGTACGCCGCGTACACGTTAAGCGCGACCGCCGTGTGCGTATCGCACAAGTAGTGATATTCTTCAAAGATACGGTGGATGGTCCGTTCGGTATCCGCGTCGTTGCAGGAGCCGGCGGCAAACAGGTCGCGCAGCTTCCCGAGCAGCTTGTCGGTGACCGTGTAGCCGCCGTCTTCGGACAGCGCCTGCATATAGGCGCGCGTCTGCGCCGCGTCCTGCCCGGACAACAGGTACAGCAGCCGCTCCAAATTGCTCGAAACCAGAATGTCCATGGACGGGGATTCCGTGCAGTAGAACGGACGTTTTTTATTGTACACGCCCGTCGTCAAAAATTCCGTCAAAACATCGTTGGCGTTGGAGGCGCAAATGAGCTTGCCAATCGGCACGCCCATCTGCTTTGCATAGTATGCCGCTAAAATGTTGCCGAAATTGCCCGTCGGAACGACCACATTTACCGGCGCGCCGAGCTTTATGCGTTCGGACTTGACCATGTCGCAGTACGCCGACACATAGTATACGATTTGCGGCACAAGCCGGCCCCAGTTGATGGAATTCGCCGAGGAAAACGCCATATTGTGCGCGGCAAATTTTTCCTCAAGCGCACGGTCGGTAAAGATGGCCTTGACGCCGGTCTGCGCGTCGTCAAAATTGCCCTCTATGGCGCAGACGCCGACGTTTTCGCCCGCCTGCGTCGTCATTTGCAGCTTTTGCATGGGGCTGACGCCGTTTTCAGGATAAAAGACCAGAATCTGCGTGTTCGGCACGTCGCAAAAGCCCTCAAGCGCGGCCTTGCCCGTGTCGCCGGAGGTGGCGACCAGAATGACAATTTTCACGCCCTTGCGCGTTTTGGCGGCCGCCGTGGTCAAAAGATGCGGCAGAAGCTGCAGCGCCATATCCTTGAACGCGCAGGTCGGGCCGCGCCACAGCTCAAGCACCTGTACCTCGTCGGAAAGCGCATAAAGCGGCGCGATTTCGGGGGCGCTGAACTTGTCCGCGCGATAGGCGTTTTCCACACAGGAGGCCAGCTCGTCGTCGGTAAAATCCGTCAAATAGAGCTTTAGGATTTCTTTGGCGCGCCCGATGTAGTCGAGGCGCATCAGGCGTTCAATGTCCACCAGGTTGATTGTGGGAATGGTCATGGGCACGAACAGGCCGCCGTCGGCGGAAATGCCCTTGGCAATCGCTTCAGACGCGGACACCCGAACGGAAGCGTCGCGCGTACTTGTATAAATCATGGTTCCACTTCCTTTGACAAAATAGCTACTTGGAAAATCAATCTATTTTAGCACACCGGCCCCAGATTTGCAATGAGAAAAGCGCAGCCGTTGTCAAAAAAGAGCTTTTTTAAGGTTCTTTCCGGCACGCCGTGCCCCAGCAGATACGAAAACAGCGCCGGAATCCGCTCGACACCGGCAAAAACCGGGTTTACCGTGCAGCCGTCCAGGTCGCACCCAAACGCCAGACAGTCCTCGGCGCCGAGCTCCAGGAAATGCACAACCTGCCGCAGCACGGCATCATACCCCGTATCGCCGTCGTTCCCGAGAAAATCCGCGCATAAGTTAAGCCCGATAAGCCCCTTGTGCCGAACGATTTCCTCAATCTGCCGGTCGGAGAGATTGCGCGCGGCGGCATAGGGGTTGTCTACAATCGCGGCGTTGGAATGGCTGGCAAGGAACGGCCCGTTTACCCGGTCGGCGACCTCCCAAAAGCCGCGAGCCCCCAAATGGGACACGTCCGTAAGCATCCCCATGTTCTGCATTGCATCGACAACGCGGCGGCCGAAATCCGAAAGCCCGCCGTCAGGCTTTGCAAAGCAGCCGCTGCCGAGCTCGTTTAAGCCGTTCCAGGTGAGCGTCAAAAGCCGCACGCCGTCTTCATAAAGCGCGCCGAGCCTGTCAAGCTGCCCGCCGAGCACTGCGCCGCCCTCTACCGCGCAAATCGCGGCGGTCTTACCCGCATCAAGCGCGGCCGAAACCGCTTTGCCGGACGTGCAAAGCGCAATGCGCCTATCGTTTTTTGCAAGCTCGCGCCGGAAATTGTCCAGCACCGACTGATAGTACCGGTACGCTTCGTCTCCGCGTTTTTCGTCGGGAATCCAAATGGCGAACAGCTGTACATATTGCGAAAAGCAGGCGGCGCGCGCAAGACTGATGTGCAGGTCGTTTTCATAAAGCGGCTTTTTTTGCAGAAAGCACTCCCCGGCCGTGTCGCAGTGCAAGTCGAGAAACCTCATAGCCCCTCCCCGTCAAACGCGTTCGGGATATGGCGCACCTTTTGCACCGTTTCCCCGTTTACAAACACCTCGATGACGTCGAAGCGCGGCTGCAGCCGCGTGCCGTGCGCCGAAAGATACAGCTTCGCCGCCGCCAGAATCCTCTGCCGCTTGACCGCCGTCACGGCGTCAGACGGCGTGCCGAGCGACTGCGGGGCGCGCGTTTTGACCTCGACAAAGCAAATGTATGTACGGTCCGCGGCGATGATGTCAATCTCGCCCATACGGCAGCGGTAATTGGCGGCCAAAATCGCGTACCCGTGCTCGCGCAGCCACCGCGCCGCCGCAAGCTCGCCGCGCATGCCGGTCTGCGCCTTATCCATCCGTTTCCTCCAAATGCAGGTTCTTCAAAAACGAAAGCCGGTGTACCGGCGAAACGCCGTACTGCGCGATGCGCTCGTAGTGGAGCTTTGTGCCGTAGCCCTTGTGTCTCGCGAAGGCGTACTGCGGGTAGAGCCGGTCGAGCTCGAGCATTTTGCGATCCCGGCTGACCTTGGCAAGCACGGACGCGGCGGCAATGGACACGCTTTTTGCGTCGCCCTTGACGACAGGCACCTCCAGGCATACGCCGGTGCCGGGCTTTTGGTTGCCGTCGACAAGCAGCACGTCCGGCGTGACGGCAAGCGCCGCCACCGCACGGCGCATGGCAAGAAACGTCGCCTGCAAAATATTCAGCTCATCAATCTCCTGTTCGCTCGCCCAGCCGATGCCGTAAGCGTGCGCCTTTTCCAGAATGACCGGATACAGCGCCTCGCGCTTTTTTTCCGTCAGCTTTTTGGAATCGTCTAAGCCCGGAATTTCCGTTCCGGGTAAAAAAAGAACGGCAGCGGCGCACACGGGTCCGGCAAGCGGACCGCGGCCCGCTTCATCCACCCCGCAGACGGCGCCGCCGCCCGTTTTGCGATATTGTTCTTCCAACGCTAAATTGACCATGTCATTCCCCCGCCTTATCGAGCGTCAGCCGGCCGAGCAGACCGGCGCGGTATTCGTCGAGCAGCATGGCCGCCGCGCGCTCGCAGTCAATCTCGCCGCCGCGCAGCAGCATCCCGCGCTTTTTCCCAATTCTTTCCAAAAGCGTATAAGCGGGCTCTGCCGCAAAATCATCGAGCTTATACCGGTCGCGCAGACGGTCCGGGTAAGACACCTGCAAGACCTCCAAAAGACGCACCGCAAGCGTTTGCGTGTCCACGACCGTATCTTTGACCGAGCCGATGAACGCGAGCTTGTCGCCCACGCGCGGGTCGTCGAATTTTGGCCACAGAACGCCCGGCGTGTCCAAAAGCTCGACCCCGCCGCCGACGGCGAACCAACGATTCTGCCGCGTGACGCCGGCGCGGTCGGCAACCTCGGCGCGCGCGCGGCCGGCCATTTTGTTGATAAACGAGGACTTCCCCGTGTTGGGAATGCCCACGACCATGCAGCGCAGCGGTTTGCCCGCCATACCGCGCTGCGTATTCTTTTCAATGCGGTCGGAGAGCACCTCTTTGAGCAGCGGGACAAACTGCTTGAGGCCTTTCCCGCTGCGGCAGTCGACCGCCAGCGCCGAAAAGCCGCGCGAACGGAAAACGGCAAGCCACGCCTTGGTTGCCGCCTCATCCGCCAAATCGCATTTGTTCAAAAGCACGATGCGCGGCTTACCCGCCGTCAGATCGGAAAGCTCGGGGTTGCGGCTGCTTTCGGGGACGCGCGCGTCGAGCACCTCGACGACGGCGTCGACCTGCGGCAGACACTCGCGCAGAAGCCGCCGCGTTTTCGCCATGTGCCCCGGGAACCATTGCACCGTTTGCTTGATGGAATCCGCCATACCGTTACTCCGCCGTTTGCAGCAAATGCGTGTCGCCGATGCGGTAAATCGCTTCGCCGACAATGTAGTTCGTATCGATAAGCCCGACAAAAATGTCGCGGCTGTCCGTGGACGCGTTGCGGTTGTCGCCCATGACGAACACCTTGCCCTCCGGCACGGTGATGGGATAGGTCATGTTGCCCTGCACCCGCGTAATCTCGGCGATGTAGGGCTCTTCTAAAACGACGCCGTCCACAATGACCTGCCCTTTGGAGGCGTCGACCGTAATGGTCTGCCCCTGCGTCGCAATCACGCGCTTAATCAACACCTTTTCATAGATGTTCGGCTGGGAAATTACGACGATGTCGCCGGTTTCGACCTTCCAGTCGCGCGCGGTCAGAATCAGCTTGTCGCCGTCAAACAGCGTGTTGTTCATGGAATTGCCGTCTACGACGGAAATTTTGAAAAAGAAAGCGAAAATAACGGCGACGGCCAGCACCGCCGAAACCAGAACGGAGGCGAAATCATATACGTTGCGCAAGGCTTTGGAATCAAGCATCGCCGTAAAGCCCCCAATCTCCGAACGGGAAGAAGCGGAAGGCCGCCGTTCCCAGCACATACCGCTCGTCCACAAAGCCGATGGTGGTCGAACGGCTGTCTAAGGAATTGTTGCGGTTATCCCCCATGACGAACAGGCACCCCTCTGGCACCGTAAGCGGGAAGGTCATGTCGAACCGGCGGTAGGTCGGTTCCGCAATATAGGTTTCGGTAAGCGCCTCGCCGTTGACGGTGACCGTTCCGCTGTCAAAATCGATGTCCACGGTATCGCCGCCCAGGGCAATCACGCGCTTGATGATGGGCTCGTGCAGCTCGTTCGGCTGCGTGATGACGACGATGTCGCCGCGCTCGACGGTCAAATTGACCGCACGCGCCGCAAGCCAGTCGCCGTTTTGCAGCGTCGGAACCATGGACTCGCCGCTGACGCCGACTACGCGGAACACAAAGGTAAATACCAGGAGTATGGTCAAAAACGCATACACCAGGGAATCCAGCCATTCATATATAAAGCCCCAGCCCCGGACTGCGCGCGGCGCAGCGGAAAGCTCGGCAAGGGAAACCTGAAACTGTTCGGTCTTTCTCAATGCATACACCTACCCTATTATCGGTATTTTACAACAAAACATCCCCCCGCGCAAGGTGGGAAACAAAAATAATCATAAAAACGCCCCGTCAAAAGGCGGGGTATAAAATTCCGATGCGTTTTTCCATGCTGCAAGCAGACGATTTCATAAAACGAAAAGCCTCGAACGCGAAACGCGTATCGAGGCTCTCGACTGGAGCGGGTGATGGGAATCGAACCCACACAACCAGCTTGGAAGGCTGGGATTCTAGCCATTGAACTACACCCGCAAAACACCTGTATTGTAGCAAAGTTCCTGCGGGCTGTCAAACCTTTTTTCGTTTGCGGCATGAAAATTTCATTGAACGCAGCTCCCCTTACGCGCTCAATTCCTGCACGGTGCGGAACGCATAGCCGTTTTCCGTCAGGAAATCCATGTCGCGGACAATCGCCGCCGCGCCGGACACACAGCTGTAAATGGGGTCGTCCGCCAGCACGACCTCAATGCCGAGTTCGCTTTCCAGAAACGATTTCATCCCGAATAAAAGCGCCGTGCCGCCCGTCAGGACAATGCCGTTTTCGGAAATGTCGCCGACGAGCTCCGGCGGCGTAATTTCCAGAACGGATTTGATGCCGTGTACCATCGTGTCCAGCCGTTCGCGGATACAGTCGTACAACTCCGCGGACGTAACCTCAAAGGTAATGGGCATATGGTCAAGCCCGCTTTTGCCGTTCGCCATCACCGCAAGCTCTTCGCGCCGCGGGATAGCGCTGCCCAAACTGATTTTCAGCCGCTCGGCCGTCTGCGGGCCGATGAGGATGTCACGTTCGCGGCGAAGATAACGGGCAATTGCGTCGTCAATGGACTTGCCGCCGCCCTTGATGGTTTTTGCAACGGCCAGGCTGCCCATGGTAACGACGGAAACGTCCACCGCCCCGCCGCCCATATTGACAATAAACCGACCGGACAGGGCGTTGCTTTCAATGCCGGCGCCGATGGCGGAGGCCAGCGCTTCTTCGACAAGGCACACGCGTCCCGCGCCCGCACGCGCGGCAACCTCCAAAAAGGTGTGCCGTTCCAGGTTCGTCGCGCCGCTTGGGACGGTCAGAATCACGGTGGGCTTCAAGATGCTGTTGCCGCAAAGGCGCTGGAAATAATAGCGCAGGATGTGCTGCGCCATTTTGTAGTTGGAAATAATGCCGTTTTGCACCGGGCTTATAACGTCGATGCGTTCGTCCGTTCGCCCGTTGATGGTGTACGCGGCGTTGCCTATCGCGATGGGGACGCCCGTTTCCGTGTCCACGGCAATCATCGTCGGCTCATCGAGCACAATGCCCTTGCCGTCGACATACATGATGGTGGAAGTCGAACCAAAATCAATGCCAACATGCATACCGGGCATACCCCTCACCTCCTGTCAAACGGTTGGCAGCACAAAGTCCATTTACGCGGCGCTGACGGGCCGTCAGCGCAAAATATCGGCCTCGTCCAGCAGCGTGACGTTCTGCGCGCGCAGCGTCCGCGCCGCCGCCGGGATGTCGTTAACGCGCAGAATAACATAGGCGCGCCCCGCCTCCGGCGTTAAAAACGCATACCCGTATTCCACGTTTTCCCCTGCGTCGGCCAGGATTTTAACAACCTCGGCAAACGCGCCGGGCACGTCGGGAATCGAAACGCCGAGCACCTCCGTAATGGAGGCGGCGACCCCCGCCTCGCGAAGCGCCTGCGCCGCGCGCGGGGTGTCGGACACAATCAGGCGCAATATGCCGAAATCAATCGTATCCGCAATGGTGAACGCGCGGATGCTCACGCCGCAATTTGCAAGGCTGGCCGTGATTTGCGCCAGTCTGCCGGGCTTGTTTTCTACAAAAACAGAAAGCTGTTGGATCGCCATGCAAACGCCTCCTTTTGCTTTGCAACGCCTGAATTACGCCGCGCTTTCGTAACCGAGCGCAAACGCTTTCAGGTTCATCTCCAGAAATTTCTGCGGCACGGTGTCGCGAATTGCCTGTTCCCAGACGGCGCGGTCGATGTCCATATGCGCCGCCATGACGCCAATCAAAACGACGTTGACCGCTTTGGTAGAGCCCGCTTCGACCGCCAGCGACAGCGCGTCGACCGCCCGAAGAGACACGCCGGTGCGCCGAATCGCGTCCAGAACGCCCTCGGGATATACGGCGGCGCCCGTTACAACGGGCATGGGGTCCATTTTCTGCGTGTTGGTGATGATGGTACCGTCCGTTTTGAGGAAAGGCAGCCACCGGGCAGCCTCCAGCTGCTCAAAGGCGAGAATCAGGTCCGCCTGCCCTTTCTGGACGATGGGCGAATAGACCTTTTCCCCATATTTGACGTAGGTGACGACCGAACCGCCGCGCTGGCTCATGCCATGGACCTCGGAGACCTTAACGTCGTATCCGGCGGAAAGCAGCGCCGCGCCGAGCAGACGGCTTGCAAGCAGCGTCCCCTGGCCGCCGACGCCGACAATCATAATGCTTTTCGTACTCATTTCGCTTCGCCCTCCTTTATGGCATCGAATTTGCACAGCTGGCTGCACACAGCGCAGCCGACGCACTGGGTAAAGTCGATAACCGATTTCTTATCCTTCATGCTGATGGCGGGACAGCCGATTTTCATGCACATTTTGCAGCCGACGCATTTGTCCGTGTCCACATGCATGGGCGGCTTATGCTTGACGTACTTGAGCAGCGCGCAGGGCCGGCGGGAAATGACGACCGAGGGTTCGTCCGCTTCGACCTCTTCGCGAATCACGCGCTCGCATTCTTCCAGATTATACGGGTCGACGACGCGCACGCGGTCAATGCCGACCGCCTTGGCAAGCAGCTCGAGGCTGACCGCCGTGGTCGGGTCGCCCTTGATGGTCTTGCCGGTCGTGGGATTGTCCTGATGTCCGGTCATGCCCGTGATGCTGTTATCCAGGATAATCACGGTGGAATTGCTCTGGTTATAGGCGATGTCGATAAGCCCCGTCACGCCGGAGTGCATGAAGGTCGAATCGCCGATAACCGCAACGGACTTTTTCGCGTTCGCTTCGTCCGCCTTGTTGCGGCCGTGCAGCGCCGAGACGGAAGCGCCCATGCAGATGCAGGTGTCAATCATTGCAAGCGGCGCAATTGGTGAAGAAGGCGCCGGCAATCAATTGACATTTATCCAGACAAAGGGTCAATTTAATCAGGATTATGTAGAACCCGGTGTTCACTGGCAGGATGGAACAATTGATACAACTGCAGGTGAAGATTTTGCGCATAACAAGATTACGGATTACCAACCTGATGCCGATTATGGCGTAGATATGCTTTCTAATAAAGGTAATATCAATATCAAAGGTCTTGATAATGCTGACGGAACCAAAAATGATACTGAAGTTTGTGCAATCGTTGCAAGGGACGGCAGTATCAATGCTGAATTTTCAGGCAATACCCATATTGGTGAAGTTACAGCAAGTGATGAAGTAAACTTAACTACCCGCGGTCAATATATGGTTATTGATCATCTGGGTGAAGTTCCGACTTACCAGAATAATGGAGATTACTTCGGCGGATATGATAAAGCCGTTGTTCCTACACACGCTGATATCAGGGCTCTTGATTTGGCAAACGTAGGTGACACAAATAACACTCCGCATGCAACAGTAGTTATTAAAAACGGTACTATTGCAGGCGAAGGCAACGGAAGACCTATGCATGACCAGGATTTGCATATCGTAGCAGACCACGCTTATGCCGGCGGCTATGAATTCATTATGGATACACCGCACCGCGGCGAAGATGGAAAATCTTACTATGACGAGAAGGGATTCAAG